>CALAQQ010000267.1 GCA_937888485.1 uncultured Clostridia bacterium | reverse complement strand
CATACCAGTATCCATACAAATTACTATCTGTTATCTCCGATTCTGTTCTTTCCGTCTATAACAAAATCTGTTATGTCAAATTCGGCCGGTGTAAAACTGTCTTCCGAATATCCAACAAACTGTCCGTTTTCACGAACCGGCAAATGGAATGGTGCAATTTTCTTTCCGTATAATTCCTGTAAATCAGCAACAACCTGACGATAGCTTGCTTCGTCAATATCCATATCTGTAACAAATACCATTCTTGGTAATTTGTATTTGTCACAAAGTTCCCAAGCTTTTTCTGTTCCTACTTCAACGCCTGCTTTACCAGAAACAACGATAACGGCTGCGTCAGCTGCACTTACTGCTTCTTCTACTTCACCAACAAAGTCGAAGTAACCAGGTGTATCTAAAACATTAATCTTGCATCCTTCCCATTCAATCGGAACTACGGATGTAGAAATAGAAATCTGTCTTTTCTGTTCTTCTTTACCAAAGTCACTAATTGTATTTTTATCAGAAACTTTCCCCATTCTGGATGTAATACCGGATAAATAAGCCATAGATTCTACTAAACTGGTCTTTCCTGCTCCCCCATGTCCAAGTAATACCACGTTACGAATCTTGTCTGTTGTGTAAATATTCATAATAATTCCTCCACATAATGAGTTTTTTGGATATTATGTATAGATAAATCTCCGTAAATTTATCCTCCCCCGAATACCCATGCGACTATTTTACTAAATATTTTTCAGTTTTTGGTATATATAATAAAGAGACTTAAAAGAATGCATACTATGACAAATGGGGACCTATTATTGCAAGTACTTCGCAAGAGTAAGGATAATGAACTTGGTGAGGAGATACTATCGAGGTATGAGTGGGTAGATTGCGTTTTCTGCGATGATCGAGCAAGGGTGTTGCTTAACGACAAGAATGGATTTATCGACACTGGTGGACGAGAGATTTGCCCGATAAAGTATGACGAAGCCGATTTCTTCTACAATGGCTTTGCAGGCGTTTTCAGAGTTGATGTTATGAGCCGTGACCATACGCTCGTTGTCGGTTACAGTAAAGACGCAATCAACTGGGAGCTTGAGGAAAAGGTCATTTTCAGAGGCTACGATCCCAGACTCTGCCTCATCGACGGCAAATACTATCTTTCATGGGTTAACCTTACTCCTCACGGCACAACAATCGGCATTGCATACACCACTGATTTCAAAGAATGGACTCAGCTTGAAGATGCATGCTATCCCGTTGCAAGAAACGGCGTGCTCTTCCCCAGAAAAGTCAACGATGAATATCTTCTTCTCATCCGTCCCTGCGACAGAGGTCACACTCCCTACGGCGATATTTTTCTCAGCCACAGCAAGGATCTGACCTATTGGGGTAAACACAGATTTGTTATGAAACCCGTCAAGAATTGGGAAATGACCAAAGTCGGTGCAGGTCCCACTCCCATTGAAACAGACGAAGGCTGGCTTATGTTCTACCACGGCGTTCTCACAAGCTGCAACGGCTTTACATACGCTATGGGTGCGGCAATTCTTGATAAGGATGAACCCTGGAAGGTTCTCCACAGAGCAGATTGCTTCCTTCTTGCTCCTCACGAACTCTATGAATGCGTAGGCGACGTTCCCAACGTTGTTTTCCCCTGTGCAGCTCTCGCTGACAGTGAAACAGGCAGAATCGCTATCTATTACGGTGCTGCCGACACAAGCGTTGCAATGGCATTCACAACCGTTGACGAAACAATCGATTTCATCAAAAAGAACGACCTTATAAAATAAAAAAGGGGTGTTATCATGAAAAAAGCTCTTGCTCTGCTTACTGCACTGACAATGCTGGTTTCATTCACGGCATGCGATAAAAATACGGAAGAAAAAACAACAGCACTTTCCGATTCACCTTCATATTCACAGCTCCCCGAAACAACCATTTTTGAAGAAACAACCGAATCCTCTGTTCCGGAAAACACAGATGTCGAAACTTCCGATATACTTACCGAAACAACAGACACAAGTGAAGTTGCAACCACCATGCAAGACAGTGCCAATCCGTCGCAGTGGTCGGACGAAAAAATCATTGATTTTTATAAAAATGCCGCAGCAAAATCCAATCCCTCAGCAAAATCAAGCCAGATCATGGTGCTGAACAAACTCATCATCAATAACGGTGAGGGCGCTCTCGGATTTTTCACCAAAATACTTGAACCTGCAATAAGGTCGGTTGTCAAAAAGAATGCTCTTGAATTCGACGGAATCACAGGCGGTTTCCATAATCTTTCCGTTAACGATGCAAAGAGTATCAAGGCATACCAAAGCGGAGAATATACCGTTGTTGAAATGACAATGAAAAACCAGACCGATGATATTCATGCCAACGAATACGAAGGCACAGTCGGTCATGCAATATCCGTTCTCGGCGACATTTCAAAAGTTATAGAACAATTTCCGCAATTTGATGTTGACCTGAGCAATGCAAAGATTGATATTCACTATGTCAACGCAACCGTAAGGGTTAAAATCAACAAAGACGGAATGATTGAAAACGGCACGTGGCAATACACCTGCGACCCGGATATAAACAACGTCAAAATCAGCGGAATCAACGTTCATACCGCAGAGGCAGAGATTGATTACATAATCACCGTCGGTGGCGGATTCTGAAAAAAACAGACCTCACTCTGTGTGAGGTCTGTTTATCTATAAAAACAAAAACGCCGAAACCTCAACGGATTCAACGCATCAAAATTATTCATAAAATGGAAATAACCCTTGACAAGTGTTTCTTTACACAACCTGTCAAGGGTTATTTCTGTGAATTCTTGTTATCTAACATCTTTGGTTAACCTCTCTTTCTGCAGTGTTGTCCAATCTCAAATTATACGATTATATTATTTTCGCTTCATTTAAGATTGTCGGTTAAGACTTTCTGATTTCATTTCTTTATTTTTGAAATCTTCATGTCTTAAGGTTTTTACCTTCTCATTGGTATCACCCTTTCCTTGACTATAATATAGCATGAATTCTTGCAGTTTTCAAGACGGAATTTTGTACAAAATTAACCTATTTTGATTATTCAAAACAGAGAATTTGGTGATTATGCCAATTAGTTTCGGAGAATATTATTGACATTGAAAAAGATATGTGATAATATTAAACTGTTGGGGTTTATAAAAACCCCCTTATTTTTTTGCCATTTAAATGAGTTTACAAATCTCTGATATATAAAAAGCAACGGCTGCTTCGTGTGTGAAGCAGCCGTTGCTTTTTATCTGAAAAGTGATATGATTGCGCCGATAGTTTTTGTGAACATGGCAGAGATTTTTTCGATTATTGTATCTGCTGTGTTCATATCGGGGTCAAACTGCATCTTCCCGTCCGAAGTATCGGGAGCAAAACGTATATTATCAATGCTGATATCGACATCGTTTTCGCTTGCAAAGGCAAAACGGATTTCCTCAACCTTGTTTAGTTTGCCGCAAGGTCTGCCTGCTCCGCCCTCATTGCCGAAAAGATAAAGTCTGTTAAGGTCGACGGTTATAAGGTGCCACTGACCGTCAGCAGGGATTGTTGCTTCAACACCCTTTGTGCCGTTAACCGCAGGCGAATACCATTCAATTGAATTCTTTATAATTCTGATTTCGCTCAATTCAACGTCTGCACTGCCGTTGTTACGAACTAAAAAGCTCATCTTACCATAGTCGGAATAATCATTGTCGGTATCTTCAAATTTTTCACCCGATTTATAATTGAGTGCGGGGCTTAAGGTGAATTCCGTGCCGCCATTTAAGTTCATAACACCGTTTGTAAAGGTGATTTGCGCACCCTCTGCCAACCAGGAAGAATAATTCCTGTTGGCCTCCATTTCGTTCATAACGTGCCAGATAAGCTCATCGTTGCAGTCCGTCCACGGTCTGTCAAACCAATAATGAGTGCCCACGGATTTGTCCGTTACAAACTGGCTTACGGGCAAAGCAAGTTTGCCGTCTGCCGTTGCGTAGAGATTGGAGCGCATATTGCTCACGCAGTATGCATAGCTTGCGGATGCGGGTGAAGTCACGTCATTGCTCCACACCTTTACCGTATCAGCCGAAACGATTTCGGCATTCGCCTGAACGTAAACGCCGTCAGCGCCGCAAACCGCAAAGCCGTGAAGCTCATCGCCGCCGCATTCAAGTCCGTCACCTTCATTTCTGAATGTAACGTAAACGACACCGTCACGGATTTCCGCTTTTTCAACGGTTGCAGCTGTGTAGTCATTATCGCCACCGTAAACAAGACTCTTTGCGGCAAACGCCATTCTCTCGCCTATTTCCTGCTTGCATTCGGGGTGGATTGACCCTGCCTCGGGAAGAAACGTGAGAGGCACGTCATAAATCGTTACGGTTGCCCTCGATTCGGGTTGTGCCGCCTGAATATTGCAGTAATTGATATTCCAGTCCAACATATTCAGACCGTCGTCGGAGTAAAGAAAGGATGCAATCTGCGTGCAGATAAAAGGCATACGCTCATTCTCATAGCCGAAAAGCTCCGAATACGAACGCTGCATCAGATCATAAAAATCAGCATAGCCCTCCTCTGTACATTCGAACATCAGGTCAGTTTCACCCTGATACCAGATCATACCCGATGGTCTGAAATTTCTGAGCGGATGAATCTTGTGATTATAGTTGGTGGTCATATCGTGGTAAATGCTTGGTTTTGCCTTTTCCCAATCCGATTTTTCTATGTATTTTTCGGTTGAAATAAGATAGTTTTTAACCTTGCTGTCGCCGTCAATGGCATCTCTTGAAAGCCAGCTTGCAATTGCAGAGCCGCCAAGCGAAGCATTGAGTATGCCTACGGGCATATCAAGCTCTTCCATCATCTGCGCCGCAAAATAATAGGCAACGGCGCTCATATTGTAAACGTGCCCATTCTCACCCGTAGTCCATACTGCGTCGACAGCATCCAGCTGAGGATCAACAAAAGTATCGCTCTCGTTGTTGTTGCAATAAACAGGCATATGCAGAACACGGAGCCATTTGCTCAGCTTCTGCGAATTTTTAAACATATCTGCACCGCCCTTTGCCTGAGCAAGGGGATACTGCATATTGCTCTGACCGCTCGCCAGCCACAGTTCACCGAAAACAACGTTATCAAGCTGTGCAAATTCGGCGGAATTTTCTTTGAGAATCACTTTGTATTCCTCATAGTCGCCTGCAGGAGCAAGAAACGATACGGTGAAAGTGCCGTCTGCCAAAGCGGTTGAATTTCCGTTTGCAACCAGCTCACCTGCCGCATCATACATTTCAACGGTTATTTTTGCACCTGCAGATGCCGTACCTGCAAAAATAGCATCATTATTCTGCTGAAAAAGCATTCCGTCGCCGTAGGTGCCGTAGAGCTTTGCATCCGTTTCCTCTGCGTAAGCAATACTGAATCCACCGACTACAAATAAAAATGCAAGAAAAAGCGAAAGTGTTTTTTTCATTTTTATCACCTCAGGTTATCAAAACTTGCACGCATTTCGTCAACCGTACCGGTTGCGATATAGTAATTATATTCGCTCGGAACGAAGCTTCGAAAAGTGTTATACTTAACAGCCGCAATATATGATGTTTGCGGTGCTACGGACGGGTCTTTATCCGTGGTGGTTTCCCTTGCCAGGACACCGGCAAGAAAATTCCCATGGTGAGGTGTATAAATACCGATTCCGAAGCTGTCGTCAAACTCGCCGATAAATGCCGACCAGTTTTCCGTTGCCTGGAAATTGGGGTAGCCTGCATCGGGCCAGAAAATGAGTTCGTTCTGATATGAGTAATTTTTATCTCCCGTCCAAGGTGCATCGCCGCCATAATAAACGAATCTGTTGAAGGGCTCTATGCAGTAAAAGGCGGGAAGCTCCTGAGTTGTGTAATATTCGGGATAACCCGAAAAATCAACGAATCTGCAGGCTACCTCAACGGCACCGTCGCAGATGCTGTAGGTTGCCTCCATATACGAGGGGCTCATATCCGTCGCAGGCTTTGCCCAGTCAAGGGGTCTGCACTTAATATAGATATAGTCATCGCCCACAACAAGGTCAACTATTTTGCTGCTCTCGTTATACTGATTGCCGCCCTGCACGGGGTTATAATTCCACTTGTGTTCGCCGTACATGGCGCCCTTATAAGCATCGCAATCAAAGGTGCCGTAGTAGGACTGCTGAACAAGTCTGCCCGTATCGTGACGGTTGATGAGATTAACGTTATTGTTGACGGATTTTACACCGTATCTCTCCGAAGCATCCGAATCAACCTTGGTTAAGCCGTCAACCATAACCGCCTGCACATCGGAATCCAGGTCTTCAAGGTAATCCAGCGCGCCGCCCCAGAGAAGATTGACGCCGATTTTATATTCGCTGTTCTGAAGATAAACGTTTTTATCGGGTACTTCACGGTTGAACACGTCAACGCCGACAAGCTCAAACACCGCCGCATCCTTATCGAGAGGCTCGAGCGTTATTTTGCAAAGAGTGTTTGATTTGGTCTTGTCAAGCACACCGTCAATAAAGCTGTAAAAAGGCTTTGTGCCGTTCGAAGGTTCAAGGAAGAATTCCTCGGAATACTGTTCACCTTTGAGCGTATATGTAATTACGCCTTTCATATATGCGTCGGATTTATAGCTGATGCCGTAATAATTGAACCAGCCGCAATCGGCATCGCCGAAATCAAACTCGGCTTTTTCCGATATAACTCCGTTTTCAATTCCGCTTACGGACACAGCCGCAATTGCCTCAATTGAAAAATCCGTATCTGCTTTTGAAGGCAGAAAACTGAAAAGATATGAGGGGAAAAGGAAAATAAACGAAAAAATAACAGAAAGAATTTTTTTCAAAACAATCACCCTTTTATGAAAATTTTTGTAAGTTCGTAATTTGAGAAACGGTTGTTATTGAATTGCATGTTTAATATAACACAAAGCAATTTGATTTGCCACACTATTTTATCATCCCATCAGTATTAACACATGAACAATCGCCCGTATTCTGTTATAGTATTTCTTCGGTGCCGGGTGTCAACAAAATTTGTTTATTTGTCAGTTGTTTTGTCTCTGTATTTTTTGGGCGACATACTATGGAATTTACGAAAAACACGGTGAAAATAGCTGATGTTTTCATAACCTACAAGCTGCGAAATTTCCGAAATTCCGAGATTTGTGCTTTCAAGAAGAAAACAAGCATGAGACATTCTCTTTTCCTGCACAAGTTCCGTATAGGTTTTACCTGTCAGCTTTTTAATCTGCTTTGAGAGTGCATTGAAATCGTAAAAAAGCATCTGCGAAAGCTCTGTCAGACTTCCATTGGCAAAATGCGCCTCAATATAATTAAGCACGTGAAATACAAGGCTGCTGTCGTCACCGTTATAATCAAGGTCATCAATGTGATCGATAAGATGAAGCAAAATAAGACCCATTGTTGTTTCGTTTATATTTCTTTGCTCCTGACGGTCATCAAGTAAATTCCAGATAAGATTTTCAATAAGATTCTGCACAGGCAGTACATCTGAAACTCTGAAATGAAGATAGCTTGATTTACCGTTGTCGCCTCGCAAGCATTGAATTATAAAACTGTGTAGCAATGATTCCTCGCTGTTCAACATTTCAAGAGTTTTTTCAAAGAAATGAGGCAAAACAACGAAATTGACCGCTATATCCTGTTCAGTTGAGGGCAGATTTTCCTGCCTGCAATTCTGGGTCATAAAAAGGATATCTCCCTTATTAAGAACAACGGTTTCATTGTTTATAATATTGGTTTTTGTTCCTTGATACATATAAATAATCTCAACATAATCGTGGCTGTGTTCCGGAAAATGATTGGTATTTGTATCGGCTCTTACCGCAATAAGCTTTTCTTTTTTCATCAGCTTGGAGCCCTCAATGATGATTCTCTCATCATCATTTTTGTTTTTAAGCAAAAAAGAAGGATTATTATATGTGTGCATGATAAGTCTTTCTATCAGGTCATTTCTCATAACAATCACCGCCTCTTACACACAGTATAACTTATTGCGGATGCTATTTCAACTCTTTTGTTGCAAATAAGGACACTTTTTCCTCTAATAATGACCTTTATTTTTCCTATATAAAATGATAAAATTTAAAATACAAAGAGTATGCTTAGAATCATTAATACACTTCTGACAGATGAGAACGAAGGTGAGGATTCCTTTATGAAGCTTAACAAAAATGATGTTGTGCTGTTTTCGGGCGACTCCATAACCGACGGAAACCGAGGCAAGTGTATGGACTGCAACCACATTATGGGTCACGGTTATCAGTATATAGTTGCATCACAGCTTGCACTCGAAAATGCGGAGAATATGCCCAAATTCATAAACAAAGGCTATTCGGGCGAGAGATCAGAGGAACTTCTTAAAAAATGGCAGGAAGATGTTATCGATAACAAGCCGACCGTCTTAAGCATTCTTGTGGGAGCAAACGACGGAGGACACGGCTATTTTACCGGAATCACTCCCGAGGAAACGGCACAGCGCTATGAAACAAATCTCCGTGCAATTCTTGAAAAAACAAGAAATGAGCTTGGCAGTATAAAAATCATAGTATGTGAGCCGTTTTATTATCCGCTTGATAAATCGGACTATTCCTATAAATTCACACCGCATCCCGACGGAGTGGAAGGACCCTTTGAAAGACCGGACAGCAAAGATGCTGAGGATTCCTTTGCATACCGTGAGACGGCAAACGCAAAAATCAGAGCGGCATCAAAGAAGGTTGCCGAAGAATTCAACTGCATTTTCGTTCCTCTTTATGATAAAATTAATGAAAATGCAGAAAGATCAAGAATTGAATATTTTATCTGGGATGGCACACATCCCACCATTGCGGGTCATATGATTATTGCCAACGAATGGCTGAAAGCCGTTGAGAATGAATGACTTGAAAAAGAAAACGCGGGTCTTCATGCCAGCGTGGATTGGCAATTTCGGCTTCCTGATTGGCGCGTGCACCGTAGTTTTGCAAAAATGTGTTGAATCTCCGAATGAATTTGAGGCCGTCGTCTATGTGTTCGATGCGTTTGAAAAAGGCTTCGGGCGTGGTTGCCGCAAAATCTTCGTCGAGGAACGTTGCTTTGAGGTTTGGGGATTGTGCGATATCGCGTGCCATGGCCTGAAGTTCCAGACCAGGGGCGGCACTTTGGACATTTTTGAGCTGACTGAAAAAGTAGGTTTCGATTTCTGCAGAATGGGGTTTGTTGTTTCGACTCAGGCATTGGGAGACGAAAAAATAAGAGATAAGACATGATGTGGCCGCTGCGAGCATATCGTCGCCGCATTGGATATATTGTTCGTAGAGTTTGTCAAAAGCGCGTCGGCGTTCTTCATGTGAGAGTGGATGAGTGTTTTGAGCAAGAAAGGCATCTCGCCAAGTGCGGAAAGCGTCTTTTCGTTTTTCGAGTTGGCGGACACGGCTCAGATTTTTGAGGATTCTGAAGATGGATATTGGCGCGAGCGACAGAAAACGGGCGCGGCTCATCCGCTCAATATCGCAGACATAATCGGAAATATGGGGAATGCCGGCAATGCGCCCGAACATTTCACGGCTGACAAAGGGAACCTGGCTTGCGACGCTGAGAATTTCCGAGATATTGAGGTAGATGTGACCGAAGAAGGTTGTCACAAAGCGATAGTGCTCGGGGACGCTGAGACCG
>CALAQQ010000266.1 GCA_937888485.1 uncultured Clostridia bacterium | reverse complement strand
CCGGATAGGCAAGCATCATCTTTTGTGCTTCAGAGGTCATCTTATCAAGCTTCCTTTTCTTTTGCCGAACGGATAAAATCAGTTACATCGTCAATGATCTGTTCCAGCGCGATCTGCGGTTCCCAGGAACACAGTTCCCGGATCTCTCCGCAATCCGGTGCCCGGTTGAGCATATCTTCAAATCCCGGTTCATACGCCTGCTCGTACGGGATCTTTTTTATTCCGGAAATCGTCGTGGACTTTCAGGGCATTTCTGCTTTTGTCAAACGTGAGAGTTTGAGTACCGGCACTGTTTGCCCGCCAGCGTTTCCAATCGACCGTTACGGTTCGCAGATTTTTTGCAGGGATAAAGGGTACGATGATTTCACTTGCGGAAGTTTTGGCATCTTTCAAACGGAGTTCAAAGGATTTGACTTTGCCCGGATCAATTTCCAGAACGAGTTCTTTTTCGCTTCTGGCGGGAATGGTGATTTTTTCCGGCAGTTTGGTTTTCAGCGTTACGCCCTCCGTGAGGGTGACTGCCGGGTAAAAATCATGTTCTTTATCATCCAGATTGGTCAACTGAAATACACAATTTTCGCTTTCCAGAAAATGGGCAAACTGGTTGTAGTGCGGTTCTTCCGTCTGCCAGAACTTATACCGGATGATCACCGGAGTATTGAACCGGGGAACTTTTTTATATGTTTTTGCCCCTTGATGAAGAGTCATATTCCGGGTGGAAGAATTCACCATTGCGGAAGTCAGCTTTTCTGCGGGAAAGACCCAGTATGCCAAACCTCCCTTAAAGCGGAGAGTTCCATACTTCAATATACATTTGAATTTGTCAAAACCGAGGATCTGGAAAACGCAGTTTCCGATGCAATAATTCAGACTCACCGAGGCGGTTATAAGCTCGGCACTTATGCCTGCGAAGACCATGAGATTTTTGCAACCGAATCCGTTGATACAGGCGATTATGAAACCGTAACCGTTTATATGTGGGTCAACTATGGCGAATTTATAAAATACGGCGATTCGCTTGTGGAAATCAGCGGAAGTGCCTGCCCGACCGTTCTGACTTTTGACTGCGTTGACGGTAAATATAATCTTAAAGAATACTGGACAGCCGAGGACGGTTCACATTATGCCGATTCTATCCGCGAGAAGTATCCGAAAAATATTGTCAGCGAGGTTATGAGCTTTAATTATAACCGTAATGCGTTGGAGAAAAAAGCAGAAGTATATTTTTATGACAACAAGAAATTTTATTCCGCAACAAACTACGGAAATGTATCGGTGAATGTTGTGAGTTATAAACTGGATAGCGGACCCAAAACCGACAAAGAAGAATTTGTAAGGATTGAATGGCATAACCAATCCGAAACAACCCCGTTTTCTTACGGAACTACTTATTATATCGAAAAGTTCAATCCCGATTTGCTCGGATTTGAAGTGTATAAGCCGACTGAAGAACCAACCTTCACCGCTCCCGTGTTTTATGTTGAACCCGGTCAGAAAAGAGAACAACGGTATGACCTCGGTGTGTATGATTTTTCCGAGCCGGGATATTACCGCTTTGTGACGAATTTCAATTTTGACGAAATGGACAGAGAAGGCGTTGCGATAGTTGACTTCACAGTCGGAGATATTGCACTTAAAGAAAAAAGTCCCGAAGAATATACCACTCAGGCTGTTTATACCGATAACGATTTCAAGGCACTTTTCAGCCGTGTGGGATCCACAAATGAAGGTTATGATATAATCAATAAATATGCCGAAAAATCAATTTACACTCAATACAGCAGTCAGACTCCGTTCCCCGTTATACGATTTGATTCAAAGGATGAGCTTGACGGATTTATAAAAGAAGGCAGAAAGGCTTTCTATCTTGACAGCGATTCCGACCAGGACTATTCTTTCCTCAAAAACACGGAAGAATATACCGAAGAGTTTTTTGAAGATAAAAGCGTTATCCTTGTTTATGTCACCGAATCAAGCGGCTCAATCAGGCATGAGGTTGATTCGGTTATCAGGCGTGACGGAATTGTTTATGTGTTTATGGACCGTATCGTTCCCGAAGTTTGTACCGACGATATGGCAAGCTGGTTTATAACCGTTGCCGTTGATAAAGATCTTCTTTCGGATTGCAACAATATAATTGCAAGTATCGGTGATGAGGTTTATGTTCCTCAGAACACAACATTGAAAGACGTTGTATATTCCGTCAGCAAAAGCACCGTGAATTATCTTGAAAACGGTGGCGAGATTCTTGCGGAATATGCAGAAATACCGATAAAAACACCCAAGGGCGGAGTTGATTATTATCACGGTGCAAGATTTGAAACGCTGGAAGGTTTCGTAAATTTTTATAACGTAACGCAAAACATTTTTTCTTATGACTCAATAAAGGGTTATCCGTCTTTCAATCAGATGAAGGCACAGTATAACAAGAAATTCTTTGAAGAAAATACGCTTTTCCTTTTCTACATTGCAGAACCGAGTATGGATATTACACATGAGATTATGTATGTCGGAAAGGGCAGCAATGAGCTCTTTATTGAAATGAAGAAATATGTTCCCGAAGCGGCTGATACGGCTATGGCAGGGCATATTATTGCTGTCAGCATGAAAAAAGAGGATGCAAAAGAGGTTGATTCCGCTGTTATAATTGTTCCCGAAACCGTGAACATGAGCAATAACCCAGAGCTGATAAAGACCGAACCCGGTACGCTGCTGTATATTATGGGAACAGGTGACAGCTATACAAAGCCCCGTGTAGCATTAAACAAAGACGGCAGTTTCCATTTCTTCATGGCGCCTTTCGGCAACTCCTGCAAGGGAACATACCGTCTTGAACAGGGTGATATTATACTCGAAACCGATGACGGACTTTATACCTACGTTTTCAAAGAGGACGGCAATAATCTGATTTTTGATGCGGATAAATCCTCTGAAATTGCTAAGGTCAGTTATTCGGTTGATTCTGAACCTGTTCTGCCCGTTGAAGACGGCGATGTATTCAAAAGAGCAGTAACATAAAAAATAAGGCAGGATTCGTTCTGAATCCTGCCTTGATCTTATTCATATTTTGCTCTTTCGCCGCCGACATATTTTGCTCTTGTTTTTGCGGCA
>CALAQQ010000265.1 GCA_937888485.1 uncultured Clostridia bacterium | reverse complement strand
CATAAAGAAAATTATAGAAGAATTGGAAACCGATGTTGAAGAGAAGAACAACAACGCACTTTGTAACCTGACTCTCCATTTTTTCATAAGGCATCCAGAAATAACCGATTGATAATAATACGGTAGGAATGCCCATTGAAATCAGATACGGTCTGTATTTTCCTTTTTTGTTTCTTGTATTGTCAACGATATACGCTCTTACCATTGTAAGAGGGAAGCTGATAACAACCGCAATAAGGTATATGTAATAAAGTTTCATCGGTTCAATACCGATGGTATTACCTACGAAAACATTGGTAGCAGACAAAAGCACCGATGAAACACACTGGGTAATGAATCGGATACCCATACCGCCGCCGGCAAGAGAGGCAATCTCTTTAACACTCATATAATTGCCCAATGGTGGCGTTTTCCAGTAAGTCTTTACATAAGAAAAACCATCTTTAACTTTATTGATTAAAGTCATATTTTCACTCTCCGGATTTAATTTTTTAAGATTATATCATTTTAAAGAAAATAAATCAATATTCGTATAACTATTCTTCTTTTCCAAAGTGCAGGCTGACGAACGTGTTATGAACAAATCATTTAGATTATGCCTGCTTTTTGGACTTGTAACAAAAAAAGAGTTATGATATACTTAATTTATTATATTTTATACGGAGGTTTTCGTTATATGAAAAGCGAAGCTAAAACAGGCATTTTTGCTAAAGCGAAGGACGCAATCCGTACTGTTAAAGAATATTGGAATGTACCTGCCAAGGGCAATTATATTCCTTATAAAGAAGTTGTTGCAATCAGCGGTGCAGGTTTTGGCGTAAACTGGGCAATGCTTCTTGCAGGTCAAATCGGTCTGAGTGCAGGTAATTTCCTTGTCGGTGCAAGCATCGGACTCCGTCCCATGGATTTGCAGATAATGCTTACCGTTGCCAATCTTATCGGCATTCCTATCGGTATTTTCCGAAGCTGGTATTATGACAACCATCATATTCCCGGCGGAAAATTTTTACCTTTTATAAAAAGAACAGGTCTTCCCATTGTTCTGATATCAATGATATTTGTATGGCTTCCGTATGAATATTTCAACTATACAACAAAAGCGGTTGTTGTCTGGCTGATGAATTTTCTGCTCAGTCAGTTCCTTTGCTTCTATAATGAAAGCTACACCTATTTTCAGCAGATAATATCGCCAAATGCCCAGGAAAGAGCCAATGTAATGAGCATTTCGCAGGTTATCTATTCCCTTGCACCGACGATTTCAAATTTGTTCATTCCGATGATTGCAGGCTGGACATGGGGTCTTGACAACATATGGACATACCGTGTTATTTTTCCTGTTTTTACAATAATCGGTTTTATTATCAGCACAATTTTCTTCCGTAAGGTAAAAGAAAGACTCATTCTTCCTAAAAAGAAGCTCGAACCTGTCAGAATGCTTGATGCTATCCGTGAGGTAGCAAAGAATAAGTATTACTGGATTATTCATTCGGCAGCATGGGTTGTTTTCCTTGAATCGGGCTACGGCATTATTCTTAACTGGTCATTTGTTTATGCACACAACGGACAATACGATTCCTATCTCGGTCTTGCAAACACCGTTATCGGCAATGCTGCACTGTGGTCGATGCTTCTTGCGCCGCTTGCAATCAAGGTGATGGGCAAAAGGAATCTTCTCATAACATCAAACACAATCAACATAGTTGTTCTCATTATTCTTTATTTTACATACCGCAATCTCATACTGATTTGCGTTCTGTGGTATTTTAACACGTTTATAAGTACATTCTGGAATATAGTTCAGCACCAGATAAGTGCGGATATGAGGGACTATCACCAGTGGAAAACGGGTGTCAGAGTTGACGGGCTTTTCGGACCTCTCGGCATGATAGGAACGGTTATCGGATTCTTTACCGGTATGGTATATCCCGCAATCTATGAAAAAATGGGTCTGCTTGAGGATTACAGCGTACTTTATGATGACACAATCCGCAATAATCTTTTTGAGGTGCTTATTATATGCTCCGCAGTTGGCGCTTTCCTCAATCTTATCCCGTTCTGCTTCTATGACCTTACTGAAAACAAGCACAAAGCATATGTTGATGTGCTTAAAATCCGAGCCATGTTTGAAAACTATTCTCTCGGTGTTCTTGAAGACGGCGAGCTTGAAGAGGCTATGGAGATTATCCGTGAGGCAAATGATAATTTCGGCAAAGAGAAAGTCAAGGCAGATAAAACCGCATCAAAAGCAGAAAAGAAGGCAATAAAAGAAACCAACCTTGCCATAGAGAGAGCTGCTATTATTATGCAGGATCTCAACAAATTCTCGGGGGAAGCAGGTATCGCAAGATTAACGCAGGCAAGAGCCGACTACGCAAACGGAAATCTTTATTTCTATGAAAATGCTCGCGAAGAAATGAGATTTGCAAGAAGTCTTCCGAAGTCAACCCAATCCGAAAAAGAAATCCGTTCCGATGCAATCAAAAATGCACGGGTCAAGAAAGAGTCTGCGTCTCTCATCAGAAAATACGGTATTGATAACATAGCGACTCCCGACGAAGCAGTTAAGGAAGAGATTATCAACAGAGAATCCCACAGCTTCATCGAAAGCATAAAAATCAAGCGTGAATTGAACGACTATCTTAAAAAAGCCTCTGTCTATGCAAGAATCATAAAGCCTTATACCGATGCAAAAAATCTTATCGAACAGGCTGAAAACTATACTCATTATGAAGAAATTGAAGCAAGATATGCGGCAATTTCGGCAGAATAATCAGGGAAAGGAATAAGCGATATGGCAATTCTTATTAAGCAAACAGTTTCTTTTTTAACATCAATTGCACTTGTTGTTGCAAATTTTTTTGGCATAACCTCACTTTTTTTCATTGAAAAGGTTGACGACTTCAAAGTTACAACATATATCAGAGGCGAATATGTTCAGTCCGAAGACAGTCTTTATCCCGAAGACTTTGATATTGTAACCGATGTCATTCTTTTTGAATGTGCATCATTTAACAATAAGGGTGAGGTTATCTGCAATGAGCCGGTTCTTGAAACCGCACTTGCCAATATCCGCAAGGCAATCGGCGACAGAGATATCAGCATCACTCTCAATTTTCTTGGACCGTGGGGTGTAACCGATTCGGATGTATGGGAAGAACAGATGGAAGCGCAAAGCAATGAACACAACAAGGCTTTCACAAGCGGTGTTCTTGAAGACAATATCATTGCCGTGCTTGACAAATATGATTTTGACGGAGTTCATTTTGACTATGAATATCCGCTTTCAGACAATGCGTGGAAGTATTATAACGACTTCCTTGTTTCTCTTGATAAGAAGCTCGGCGACTACACTCTCGGAGTAGCAGGCAACTACTGGAACATTTATTTTACCCGTGAAGCCCTCAACGCTATTGATACTTTCGAGCTTATGATTTACGATATGGTAGACGGCGAAGGCAAACATGCCACTTATGAGGACACGGTAGCAGCTGTTCAGAGGCTCGGATTTCAGGGTATGATTTTTGAGAAGGTCAATATCGGACTTCCATTCTATTCACGACCCACAGATATGTCAGCCTATTGGTACGGATATAACGGCTGTTATGAAGAGATTGATGAAAACGGCTGGTATCATTGCGACAATACAAATAAAGATTTCTGGTTCAACACTCCCGAAGTTATAGAAGCAAAAACAGAGTACGCAATCAACAACGGTTTCGGCGGAGTTATGATATGGCATTATAACTGTGACCTGCCTTCAACTCACGAAGATTCCCTTCTCAGAGCGGTTGACAGTGCAATAAAAAAGTGTGAATAATAAACTCTTATCGAAATGGAATGAAAAGTAATGGAATTTAAAACTGTTTTCGGTCCGGGTACAGGCGGACCTTCAGATTATTACAGAATACCCTCGATGATCACAACAAAAAACGGTGTGGTTGTAGCCTGCGCAGATGCCAGGTTTTTTACCGGTGCAGACAATCCCAACAGAATTGACAAGGTTGTCAGAAGAAGTATGGATTCAGGTGAAACCTGGGAAGATTATCAGACTGTTGTTGAGGAATACGGCAAAGAAAAAAATCTTTCTTCTGCAGCCATTGACCCGATTCTTACATATTCAAGCGATACCGGACGGATTTTTATGCACTACTGTCACACTCCTGCAGGTGTGGGCATACTTAACTGCAATTCCTGCGTAGGCGAAGATGCCGAAGGCAACAGAATCATCAGCCGCGGACTCAGAAAGTACATTTTAAAAAACGGTGCGCTCTATACAAAAAGCGGTAAAAAAACTGTATACTCTGTTTCAGAAGACGGTAAGGTCAGCGATGGAAACACAAATTTCGGAAGCATATATACGGGCGGTAAGTTCAAAGAAGCCCATACTTCAACGCTTATGATGTGCTACAGCGATGACGACGGTTTAACCTGGTCAAAGCCCGTTTCCCTCAATTCTCAGATAAAAAAGAAATATATGAGTTTTATCGGTCCCGGACCCGGATGCGGAATTGTTATCAAACACGGAAAATACAGCGGCAGAATTATTGTTCCCATTTATTACGGTGTAAGAAAATTTCCGTTAGGCTTATCCTGCTGTGTAATCTACAGCGACGATAACGGTGAAACCTGGTCAATGGGAGAAACACCGAACAACACAAGGAAAATTCACGGTATCAAGGCAAATCATCACTTTATCATTGAACAAAATATGCTCACGGAATCGCAGGTTATCGAGCAGGAAGACGGCACACTGAAATATTTTATGAGAAACCACGACCCCAAACGCTGTGTCGCAGTTGCATACAGCAAAAACGGCGGCGAAAGCTGGGAAAATTTCACTCACGATGAAAATCTTCCTCAGCCTATATGCCAGAGCTCGGTTATTAAAATCGAAAACGCCGGAAAGCCCTATGTGGTTTTCCTGAATGCTGCAGACAAAAAGGCAAGACAGTGCGGAACAGTAAGACTTTCGGAGGATGACGGTGAAACTTTTCCCTACAGTCGAGTGCTGAAGGAAGATTCTTTCGTTTACAGTTCTATGACACAACTTCCTGACGGCAATATAGGAGTATTGTTTGAACCTGATTTAGAGTGTCAGAATATCTGGTTTACTAAATTTTCTTTGGATTGGATAAAAAACAAAGAACAGTGATAACAATACGTGATACAGACTGAAACAGCACGGTAAAAAAGCAAAAAGAACTGCAATCTTACCAAAAGGTTTGGTTGCAGTCTTTCTATATAAATATTATATGTATCAAAGGAGAAGCGTATGAAGCACATTTTAATTTCTAAAGATAAAAACCAATACGTTGCAAACCTGCATTGCCACACCACACTCTCTGACGGAAGAAAATCCCCTGAAGAAATCCGTGACGCATATAAAGCGCAGGGATACAGTATTGTTGCATTTTCAGACCACGATAATTATTTTGATCACAGCAATTTCTGCACGGATGATTTTATTGCCATAAACTCCTTTGAGGCAGATATCAGCGACAATATTGTAAGCAGCAGTCAGTTCCGCAGATGCTATCATCTTAACGCATTCAATATCAATGGGGACAAAGAGGTTACACTGCCTGCAACACCTGATTACAGAGATATGAAGGCGGTAAACGAATACATACATAAACTCAGGAATTTGGGGTTCATCGTTGCCTATAACCACCCCTACTGGTCAATGCAATGCCTCGACGATTACCGTGACCTTGAAGGTTGCAGTATTGTTGAAATATATAATAACTCTGTTTTTATTGAGGGCGGTGATGACGGTCAGGAGCAGGTTTATGATGAAATGCTCCGTAGCGGAAAACGACTGTTTTGTACCATGGCAGACGATAATCATAATGAATTTCCTTTTGGCGATGTGCGTTGCGACAGTTTTGGGGGTAAAACAGTTTTTCTCTGTGATTCGCTCAGCTACGAATCTGTTATCTCCGCTATGCAGAGCGGGTCATTTTATTGTACCCGTGAACCTAAAATTTTCGAGCTTACTTTGGAAAACGGCAAGGTTCACATTGAATGTTCACAGGCGCAACGCATAGCACTTTCAACTGCAGGCAGACGTTCAAAAGCATTGCATGCCCCTGAGGGTGAATACGTAACTCAAGCAGATTTTCAGCTGGAAGATGAGGATACATACTTCCGAATTGAAGTGATAGGACCATCAGGAAAAAAGGCAAACACCAACGCATATTTTGTTGAAGATTATGAATAATTAAAACGAACACCTTTTACCAAAAGGCAGGTTGTAGTTCTTTTATGATATAAATCATTTGTCAGCTAAAGACAGATATTTATGCAAGGTATTTTATCAGGTAAAGCATCAACATATGCACGGGGTAAAAAGCATAGAAACCGTACTGCATTATTTTGCTCGAGCGACCTTTTCTGCCGCCGTAAAGCCAAATGGGTATCAATGCAAAAACAGCAAATCCCTGAGACGGTATTTCAAAAATTTTACCAAAAATCTCAACTGGGAAAACCTGACCTTCAAAGAATACAATATTAATCAGCACCATCGCCGTAAACTGGGCAAGCCACGCAAACGGAAAATCCCTTAAAAGGTAGAACATTACTACCGTAATCATTCCCAGGAATCCATAATCTACAAAGCCGATAACCGAGGCGACGCAAATCAACAGAAGCCACAGCAAGGATAAGGCGACAGTTTTAACCGTAATATTCTTTCTGACTTTGTCTATAACTGATATTGCAAGCAAACCCAACAGAAGTGTGAACAGCACATTCTGATGATATGGGTTAAACCAGCGGCTGCTGTAAAATAAATTAAAAGGAATTTCCGTAATTACGGCGAAGCCTAAAAGTCGCAAAGCATATTTTTTGAAGTTGGATGTATGAACGAAGCCCTCTGCAATCTGAAAAGCAAAGATAGGGAATGCCATTCTGCCTATGTAGGTCATCCAGTTGCCAAAGCTCATTGCAGTTGCCCATATGTGATCGCTCAACATAAGTGCAATAGCAATTGTTCTTAACATATTTGATGTTAATCCGCCAAATGGGATTTTTATCAATGGGCTGTTGGTCGGGAGCTTGGTTTTTACATTCTCCTTCATTTACATCACTCCTTTTTATATTGTATCACAGAATACGAAAGCCGACAACTATTTTCAAAAGAAAACGAATCAATTTTACACATCTAATTTCAGGAACACTGTGGGGAATATTTATGTGTGTATAAATAACAAGAGCAGACCGTCAGTCTGCTCGTAATTATTAGCTTTCCTTATATTTATCCATTTCAATCAAAATACGGTAAATCTGTTCTTGTTCTTCCTGCGTTTTTGACGATAAAAATTCGTAACACTCCAGAGGAATATTTCTGCCTGACTCAGCGACAGCATCAATTCTTTCAAAAAGCTTTGAAAGTGAAATATTTAATGCGGATGAAATTTTCTCAATGCTTTCAAGTGCTGCATTCTTTTCGCCACGCTCTATCTGACCAATATATGTCGGATGACAGCCGGAAAGCTCAGCGAGCTTTTCTTGACTGATACCAAGCTGATTTCTGTAATTACGAATTCTTTGACCTACTGATTTTGCAATATCGCTCATATTTACCACCATCCTTAATTAACTTTCACATATAGTCTATGAGTATCAAAATAACCATTCCACAGACTATTGATATTATTTGCGCTTGGCGATATACTATAGGTATCGTTGCACTAAAATTTGTGTCTATAGTATTTATTACGAACTTTGAGAATCTTTTTAATCTTAAATGACCGCTATACACATACAATATGTTTATATGGGCTGCGCGTTTGTATTAACGCCCCGCTCGGATGCTCCTTAAGCGGAGATGCTTTTGATAGCGAGGTCATTAAAATAGCCCGACGAACATTAAAGTCCGTCGGGCGTTTTTATTAGGGAGCGCTTATGAAAGAAAAAGCCGTAACATTCTTCGGTCACAGAGATACCCCAAAAGAAACAGAGCCAGCCTTGCGACTGACTCTGATAGACTTGATTGAAAATAAAAATGCAACTGTTTTTATGTCGGTAACCACGGTAATTTTGATGCTATGGTGCGCCGTCAGCTTGAGAATTTGTCAAAGACTTATCCGATAAAATATTACGTTGTCCTTGCCTGTATGCCGGCCAAGAATGATGAACCCGACGAACACTCAATTCTTCCAGAAGGAATAGAAACCGTTCCCCGCCGCTTCGCTATCAACTACCGCAACAAATGGATGCAAAACAAATCCGACATCGTCGTAACATATGTCACTCGACCGTTCGGCGGTGCATGGGAGTTTAAACAAACGGCAGGGAAGATGAATAAAATAATTATAGAAACAAATTCGCCCCAGTAAAAACTACTGAGGCGATTATTGTTTATTCTGTTGTTACCGCTATTTTAATAACACCATCAAGTTTATTCTCAAAGATTTCGTATGCTTTTTCGATGTCTTTGAGAGCGAAGCGGTGGGTAATTAGCGGGGTTGTGTCAATCTTGCCCTTCTTGATGAGTGAGAGGATTTCGTCGCAGTCGCAGCCGTCAACACCGCCCGTTTTGAAAATCAGATTCTTGCCGTACATATCGGGCAGAGGAAGGCTCTGCGGTTTATCGTAAAGTGCAACAACAGTGACAATCGCATTCGGTCTTGCACATTCCCACGCAAGGCGGAAAGTATCTTCCGAACCTGCAACCTCAAGCACAACATCCGCACCGCCGTGGTCGGAATTTTCAAGCACAAATTCTTTGCAGTTTTCAGGCTCGCAAACGAGCACGTCGGGATAATGCGACTTCACAAAATCAATGCGGTTTTTTTCCTTTTCGCAGACGATGATTCTCTTCGGATTCTTGAGCATAACGCATAGCAGAGTGCAGATACCCGTCGGACCTGCGCCGATAATCAGCACGGTATCATCGGGTGTAATCTCCGAAATTCGTGTCGCCCAGAATCCCGTTGCAAGCACGTCGCCGACAAACAAAGCCTGCTCATCGGTAACGGAGTCGGGTATTCTGTTGAGTCCCATATCTGCGTAAGGCACACGAACAAACTCGGTCTGTCCGCCGTCAATTCGGCATCCGAGCGCCCAACCGCCGTTTTTATCGGTACAGTTATTCACAAAACCCTTCTTGCAGAAAAAGCATTCACCGCAGAAGGTTTCGACATTAACCGTAACCCTGTCGCCGACTTTGATATTCTTGACGTCAGCGCCGACAGTTTCAACAACACCTACCATCTCGTGACCGACAGTAATACCCGGCACAGCACGAGGCACAGAGCCGTGTTTGATGTGCAAATCGCTTGAACAAATACTGCTCAGCGTAACCCTCACAACCGCATCACGGCTGTCAATTATCTCAGGCTTCGGCTTGTCCGCAAGCTCAAATTTACCGTGTTCTTTGTATATATAAGCTATCATATTAATACTCCGTTACAATGGTCGATTTCATGCTGAATTATCTGTGCAGGGAAACCCGTGAAGGTCTTGATACGGGTCTGGAATTCAGCGGTCTGCCACTGCACTTTTATAGTCTGATAACGCTTACACTTTCGGGGCCCTCCGAGCAAAGAAAGACAGCCTTCTTCTGTATCGTAGGGTCCTGATTTCTTTATGATTTCAGGGTTAAACATAACCATATATGTGCCGTCATTATCAAAGGCAATAATGCGTTTGTGCACACCGATCATATTCGCTGCCATACCGACACAGCCGTCTTTGTGGGCGGTGAGAGTATCCAGCAAATCCTGTGCCACCTGCAAATCTTCTTTTGTTGCAATCTCCGATTTCCTCGCAAGCAAAATCGGGTCATGAATGAGTTCTTTTATCATTTTATCTATCCTAAAAAGCAAATTAAATTGAATTTTATTCAATTACGACTGTTTTGTCTTCAAGTTCTTTTTTCTTGTCAATCTTGTAGTTTCTGAAATAAATGCATAAATCTGTTCCTACCATTATCAAGTTGAGAACATAAAAGAAAAGCACATACCATTTTGAAGAAAAGGACATCATATATGATTCATTTAATAACTTCGAAGAAATCCCCGCAATATAGCCTAAAAAGATAAGGCACAGAAATCCGAGACTTTTACCTTTTGTCGTTCTTGCTTTATATGACTTGATGACATTAAGAGGCCATGAGGCACCAAAACTTATTATCATAATTACTTCTAAAAAATCAGACATAAAATTTTCCTTTCGTGATGGTTGTAAATATCAATGTGAGTCAAAACCGATTAAAGTTTTTACATTCGGTCATACGCACGGTCAAGTAGAATTATATCACAAAACAAACAAAAAACAACTTGATTTTTACATTATCGATAATAGTTTGCTTGCATATCAGAATGCTTTTCAAAATGTGCAAGTTCAACAAAAGAGATTGTTATAAATCGGTAATAATCTACAGCAAACGGTTTACAGATAAGTTGACAGATGTAAATGCAAATGTTAAAATTGATAAAAATAATTTGTTTGCAAAATAAGGACAAGTGTATATGAAAAATCAGATTGAACAACTGAAAAAAGAAAAAAACGCAGTTATTCTTGCTCATTATTATGCACCTGCCGAAGTGCAGGAGATTGCTGACTATGTAGGAGATTCTTTCTATCTTGCGAAAATCGCAAAGCAGAGCAAGGCGGATATCATTGTTTTCTGCGGTGTTTATTTTATGGGCGAAAGTGCAAAAATTCTGAATCCCGATAAAAAAGTGCTTATGCCTGATCTTACCGCAGACTGTCCGATGGCTCATATGGTAACAAAAGATAAAATCTCTTCGATGCGTGAAGAATATGACGACCTTGACATTGTGTGCTATATCAACTCAACAGCAGAGCTTAAATGTCAGAGCGATGTTTGTGTCACTTCGTCAAATGCAGTGAAAATAGTTAGGTCACTTCCGAACAAAAACATTTTCTTTATTCCCGACAGAAATCTCGGCAGATTTGTTGCCGAGCAGGTTCCCGAAAAGAACATAATGCTCAACGACGGCTGCTGTCCCATTCACGCAAAAATCGCAGCAGAGCAGCTCATGGCAGTAAAAGAAAAACATCCTCATGCAATTGTTTTGTCACATCCCGAATGTGAACCTGAAATTCTGAAAATGTCCGATTATATAGGAAGCACAGCAGATATAATAGCTTTTGCAAACAAGAGTGATGTGAATGAGTTTATTGTCTGCACCGAAGATGGAGTGGATTATAAATTGATAACAGATAATCCCGACAAAAAGTTTTATTATCCCTACCCTCATCCGTGCTGTGCAGATATGAAGCTTAACACACTCGAAGCGGTTTTGTCAGTTCTGCAGAACGAAGATAAAGAAGTTGTTGTTGAAGATGTGGTTCGTACGGGTGCACTTTTACCGCTTGAAAAAATGTTGGAGCTTGCAAAGTGAAATGAATACAGATATTATAATAGTAGGCTGCGGCGTAGCGGGTCTTTACTGTGCGCTGAACCTGCCTGAAGATAAAAAGATTACTATCGTTACCAAAAACGAAGCTCCGAAAAGTGATTCCTTCCTTGCACAGGGCGGAATATGTGTTCTTCGCAATAAAGAAGATTACAATTCTTTTTTTGAGGACACGATGAAAGCGGGTCATTACGAAAACAATCCCGATTCTGTCGAGATTATGATTCGCTCTTCACAAGAGATAATTGGTGACCTCGTTTCTTTCGGTGTTCGTTTTGAAAAGGACGGAGAAGCGTTTACTTATACCCGTGAGGGTGCACACTCAAAGCCGAGAATTCTTTTCCACGAAGATGAAACGGGCAAAGAAATCACATCTCACCTGCTTGAAGCAGCAAGAAAAAGACCTAATATAACACTTATAGAAAAATTCACAATGGTTGATCTGATTTGTGATGGCAATATCTGTTATGGCATTATCGGACACGATAAGGATGAAAATTATATCAGCATAACTGCAGACTATACCGTGCTTGCAACGGGCGGCATCGGCGGTCTGTTCAAGCATTCCACCAACTACCGCCACCTGACGGGCGATGCTCTTGCGCTTGCGCTCAAATACGGCATCAAACTACAGCACATTGATTACATACAGATTCATCCCACTACGCTTTACACTAAAAAACACGGTCGGGAGTTTCTGATTTCCGAATCGGTTCGCGGTGAAGGTGCAATACTACTCAATTCCAAGGGTGAAAGATTTGTCAATGAGCTTTTGCCCCGTGATGTTGTGGCAAAATCAATATTTGATGAAATGAAAAAGGAAGGCAGCGAACACGTCTGGCTTTCCATGTCTACGATTCCCGAAGAAGAAATAAAAAGTCATTTCCCGAATATTTATCAGCACTGCCTTGATGAAGGCTATGACGTAACAAAAGAGCCGATTCCCGTTGTTCCGTCACAGCATTATTTTATGGGCGGCATTGACGTTGACCGATACAGCAAAACCTCTATGGAGCGTTTATATGCAGTCGGAGAAACCGCTTGCAACGGTGTTCACGGCCGCAACAGATTGGCGAGTAATTCATTACTCGAAAGTCTTGTCTTTGCCAAGAGAGCAGCCGGTCATATCACAGATAATTATACCGAAGCCGAACAATATAAAGAAGTTATCATTGATTCCCGCCAATATGAGGGATATGCAGAAAAATATAAAGAAGCAGTTTTAACAGCTATCGAAAAGGAGAAAAACAGCCATGAATAATATTACTATGAAATTAACCGCAGATGACCTTATTTTAAGTGCACTCAAAGAAGATATAACGAGCGAGGACATTTCCACAAATTCCGTTATGCGTCATTATCAGCTCGGTGAAGTTGATTTGATTTGCAAAGAAGACGGCGTTATTGCAGGGCTTGATGTTTTCAGGAGAGTGTTTGAGCTTCTTGATGCAGATACAAAGGTTGAATTTTCAGTTAATGATGGTGACAGGGTTAAAAACGGGCAAAAGTTAGGTGTTGTTCGTGGAGATATCCGAGTTTTGCTTTCGGGTGAAAGAACAGCGCTCAACTATTTACAGCGTATGAGCGGTATCGCAACATACACACGCACTGTTGCAGATATGCTTGAAGGCACAAACACAAAACTTCTCGATACAAGAAAAACAACACCCGGTATGCGTATATTTGAAAAATATGCAGTAAAGGTCGGCGGCGGTTACAATCATCGCTTCAATCTGAGTGACGGTATTCTTCTTAAGGACAATCACATCGGTGCGGCAGGCGGTGTAAAAGAGGCAGTTGCAATGGCAAAGGAATATGCACCCTTTGTCCGTAAAATTGAAATTGAAGTTGAAAATCTTGAAATGCTGAAAGAAGCGCTTGAAGCAGGTGCGGATATAATTATGCTTGACAATATGAGCGTTGAGGATATGATAAAAGCGGTTGAACTTTGCAAAGGCAAGGCTGAAACAGAGTGCAGCGGTAATGTTACAAAAGAAAATGTTGCAAAGCTTACCCGTATTGGTGTAAACTATATATCAAGCGGAGCACTCACGCACTCTTCTCCTATTCTTGACCTCTCGCTTAAAAATTTACACGCAATATAATGAGGTGAATCAATGAAAGCTGCTGAAAGAAGAAAAGCAATTGTAAATTTGCTCCTATCATCAAACGAAGCCATATCGGGCGGTAAGCTTTCCGAAGAATTCGGTGTATCAAGACAGATTATTGTTCAGGATATAACCGTACTTAAAGGCTCGGGATATGATATTCTTTCTACCCATAGCGGATATATTATTCAGAAATCGCCTCTCAAAGAGCGTGTGTTCAAAGTGTATCATACAACAGAGGAGACCGAAGATGAATTAGCTACCATTGTAAACCTCGGCGGAACGGTGGTTGATGTGTTTGTATGGCATAAGGTTTACGGCAAAATGACAGCGCCTCTGAATATTTTTTCAAGTCTTCATATAAAGCAGTTTATTGAGGGAGTAAGAAGCGGTAAATCCACCGAGCTTATGAACATAACAGGCGGTTATCATTATCACACCGTCCGTGCGGAATCAGAATCGGTACTTGATGAAATTGAGCAAGCTCTTAAAGCCAAAAATTACATTGCTCCTGAAATATAAGATTATGCAAAAAGCAGGTAACATCATTGTGTTGCCTGCTATTCTTATACCGTTGACTTAAACTGTTGCTTTTTTCTTGCTACAAGTGGTATAATCAAATCGACAAATAAGAATTTACTAATCAAAATTATTGATATAAAGTGAGATTTTTATTATGAAAGAGCCAAAATACTTTTTAAGCAAAGCTCAGGATAATTACCCTGAACTTATTTACACCGTTATTACTCCCCATATAACCGAATTCACTGCCACAAGCGGTGACAGCATACTTCTTGACCTTGGTGAACACGCTGTAGGATATTTTTCATTTACTTTTGATAAGGTTGATATCTTTGTTGACGCTCCCGTTCGGTTAGTCATCAAGTTCTGTGAAGATATGAGAGAAATCAATGATGATTTTTCTCGATATAGGGGAACACTTTCAAAAACGTGGTTACAGGAAGAAATAATCAATCTCGATTTTCCTCAAAAAACAACCTTACCCCGAAGGTACGCTTGCAGATACATAAAAATAACGGTAGAAAAAGCCAACAGACCGATAAGATTGTTTGATTTTTCTTTCCGTGCTTCTACAAGTGCGGATGTATCCGTTTTGAAATCTGCAGATACAAATGATACCTTGCTGAATAAAATTGACCTTGTTGCAACCAACACTCTCAAAGAATGTATGCAGACCTTTTTTGAGGACGGACCCAAGCGTGACCGCCGTCTCTGGATTGGCGATTTAAGACTTGAAGCTCTCACAAATTATTACACATTTAACAACCTTGAAATCGTAAAAAGATGCCTATATCTTTTTGCTGCAGGTGAATGCAACAATCTCGGGTTTCTGCCGTCATTTGTTTACGAAACACCTTATTATCATTCGGGGGCAACGCATATTGAGGATTATGCACTTTTGTATGTCGTAAGTGTATGCGATTATTATGAGCATACCGGGGATATAAGTGTTATAAACGACCTTCTTCAAATCTGCAAATCGCAGCTTGAAAGCTTCAGAGAAACGCTCGATGAAAATCTGATTGTCACAAGACAGGACGGTTGGTTTGCATTTATCGATTGGTGTCCGGGCCTGGAAATTCTGACATCGTTGCAGGGTGTTTATCTCTACACACTTGACCGCTTTTCAAAATTACTTAAAGCAATCGGTGATGAAGAATACGAAAAATATTCATCTCACCTTTACGAAGTCCGTTGCGCTTGCAAAACGCATCTTTACAATGAAAATAAAAACGTATTTATTAACGGTTTCGACAACAATCAATTCAGCGTTCATTCTCAGGTATGGATGATATTGGGCGGCGTAATAAGCGGCGCAGAAGCAAAAGAACTTTTGCTTTCCTGTCTTGATAATGAAAAAGCCAAACAACCCGTCACTCCATATATGCGCCATTATGTAACAGAGGCTATGTTAAAGCTGGATATGAAAGATGAAGCTTTTCAATATCTTAAGCAGTTCTGGGGCGGAATGCTTGGCCACGGTGCAGACACATTCTGGGAGGCATACATTCCTGATGACCTGGATTTTTCACCGTATGAGGACAGAATGATAAACAGTCTCTGTCATGCGTGGAGCTGCACACCGTCATATTTTATCCGAAAATACGGGATGTGATTTATGGTAAGGATTTATAATAAGAAGCGAAAATTTGCATCATAAACAATTTGCTTTAAAACAAATTTTTTTCTTTCGAATCATTAAACCGACAAAATTCCAATTTGTCGGAACAATTATTGAAAAAAACAAAATACATTTCATCAAACCGTTTCACTTTTTGTGAAGCGGTTTTCTTATACCCTAAAATAGAAAAGAGGTGATAATTAATGTCAAATCAAAATCTAAAAAACAAATCCATCGATGAACTTCGTGAAATTAAAGCGAAGGACGAAGCTGAACTGAAGGTGTTGCATAATAAAAGCAAATATTATGAGTCGCAGATAAATTTACTTACACGGAAAGAACGCACTCACAGACTCTGTATCCGTAGAGCTATGCTTGAAAAATTTCTCGGTTGTCCCAACGAACTGATCGACGAGCAGGTCGAAGAAATTCTGAAAATTGCGTTTCAACCCGAATCAGTCGGCAGGGCGATTGAGCAATTCAGAGAGAGCAACGAAACCAGTTTTGATTAAATGTGTAGTTGAGTTTTGCGTATGCGTATGATATAATTACCTCTGCAAATAAGAATTTGTAAGAACAAAAAGAAGTTGAAAAAATGAGTATTATATTACAACTGTTTATATCAATGCTGAAAATCGGATGCTTTGCCTTTGGCGGAGGATATGCGATTATTGCATTGCTTGAAAATGAGTTCATAACAAAAAGAAAATGGATTGAACACGACGAATTCATGGATGTCGTTGCCATTGCTGAAAGCACACCCGGACCGATTGCAATTAATGTTGCTACATATATCGGCTATAAGCTGAAAGGTTTTCTCGGTGCAGTTATTGCAACGGTGGGAATTTGCATACCTTCGTTTGTGATTATGTATTTCGTTTCTGTTTTTTATGAGCGATTTATGGATATCGCAATCGTTGATGCGGCATTCAATGGAATTCAGATATGTGTTGTTTATCTGATTGCTTCAGCAGGCTTTAAAATGCTGAAAAAAATGAAGAAAACTCCGCTGAATATTGCTGCTTTCTCTGTCACCTGCATAGCAATGATACTCTGCACTCTTTTAGAAATTCACGTTTCATCCGTACTGTTTATTTTTGCCGCAGGTGTTATCGGTCTTTTGGCTTTCATTGTTAAAACAAGAAAAGCGAAAGGAGAAAAGAAATGATTTATCTTCAACTCTTTTTAACCTTTCTGAAAGTCGGTGCATTTGCATTCGGCGGTGGTTATGCAATGCTTTCTCTTATCGGAGAATCCGTTTTATCCTACGGTTGGATGAACGAAGAAGAACTGCTTAACTTTGTCGGCGTTGAAACGGTTATACCCGGTCCGATTGCCGTCAATATGGCAACATATATCGGCTATGAACAGGCTGGATTTCTCGGTGCACTTCTCGCAACAATCGGCGTTGTGCTTCCGTCATTCATCATAATCTTGCTTGTTGCGGCAGTTATAAAAAATCTTCTTAAATATCCTGCAATTAAAACTTTCATTGCCGGAATGCGACCCGCACTCGGTGGACTTATTCTGTCTGTTGCGGTTACAATGGCATTAACTGTATTCTTCGGAATTGATACAATAAAAACAACTGCAATCTCATTTGATTGGCGTTCGTTGGTAATTCTTACCGTTATGTTTGCTGTACCGATGATATGGAACAAAATTAAAAAGAAAGAGTTTTCATCGATTCTGCTTGTGATAATTTCGGGAATACTTGGAATTGTTCTATATGGTATCTAAAAAACAAGAAATACAAATTTGTTGAACTTATTATTGAAACAAAAATCCAATATACATTTCATCAAACCGTTTTGATATAATCCCCTCAGTGTAGTCTTGAAATTTTTGTTTTTTCAAGTGTCTACTCTAAGGGGATTATATCAGTTTGCCGCAGGTGAGAGAATTTGTGCATACGCACCGCTTGGCTACAAAAAAGACCCCGATAATCGTAACAAGCTGATAATCGATGAAGAAACCCGTTGGATTATCGAAAAGATTTTTGATTTAGCGGTACACGGTGCGGGTTCAGCAAAATAGCAAGAACCTTAATCGACGAGAAAGTTCCGACAGCGGGTTGGCTGAATTACACCCGATACGGAACATTCGCAAATATATATGCGAATCAGCCGATTGAAAAAAGTTACAATTGGACTCTTGCACAAATCAAATGTATCCTAAAAGATGAAACCTACATCGGCAACACCATCCACAATAAGCAGACGAACATTTTATATAAGAACAAAAAGAAAATACGAAAACCGCCTGAAGAATGGTTTAAGGTTGAAAATACTCACGAAGCCCTTATTTCAAAAGGGGTTTTTGAGCAAGTACAGGAGCAGACTGCTTCAAGAAAACGGAAAATGAAAGATGCGACAACACAGATATTTGCAGGTCTTTTAAAATGTGCTGATTGTGGCTGGGCAATGAGTTATGCAAACAACACACAAAACAAAACTCCGAAAAAATATTATGTCTGCACCTCTTACAGACAGTACGGAATCGAAGGCGGTCTTTGCACTTCTCACTATCTTAGATACGATGTTCTCTATGCGTATGTTCTTATGCAAATTCGTTATTGGGCAGAAATGGCACAGCAAAATGAAGAAAAACTGCTTAAAACTCTTGTTCAATCAGGTGCGAATGAAAAAGCAGCCTTGTTAAAAAATCAAACCGACGAATTGAACAAATTAAAAAAGCGAAAAGCCGAGGTTGACCGACTTTTCGCAAAGATGTATGAAGATTGGGCAAATGAACGCATCACGGAATACAACTTTAATATGATGTCACAGAAGTATCAAACGGAACAGCAGGAGCTTGATGAAAAAATCGAAAGTCTCGAAACTGAATTATCAACCGAAAAAGAAACAGTTGATAACGCAAAAAATGGATTGAACTTATTAAATGTTTTTCAATCCCGACAGAACTGACCGCTGAACTTCTGAACACTTTGATTGAAAAAATCGTTGTTCACGAAGCAACGAAAAATGATATGTGCCTTAATCAGCGAAAAATTGATATATATTTTCGCTTCGTAGGCAAAATTGATTAACCAATATCCTTAACTATGGGAAACGGGTGAAAGTTATCCCGACATAACACTTTTGCCTTCAATTGCCTCGTTTTTCAACGTGAGTTATGACGAACTTCTCGGATTTGATGAAACGTTCAAGGAAAAGAAAATCCAGGAGTATATAGATGAATACAATGTTATGCGCCTGAAGGACTCTCCGTATGTTTATGAACTGATGAGCAAGGCGGTTAAGGAATTCCCCGGCGATTTCCGGTTGACGGTACGTTATCTTGAAATGCTCATAGCAACCAAATCAAATATAAACAGCGACAGTGAGCTTATTCTCGAAGAGGTTGAAAAAATCTATACAAATGTTATCCGCTACTGCACAAACGACACGATAAGAATGTGGGAAAAAAGGCTCGTATGCATGTATTACAATACTCTTTGCTATAAAACCGAGAAAGAAAAATACACGGAAAAGACCCGAGAAATGTGCAACGGAAGCTGCAAAACACGATAAAATGCCCGAAGAAACAAAACTCGGTTCGCTTATTATGGAAGGTCAGATTTATAAAAAACAAAATACGGTAAAACGATGAGCGAAAGAATGAAGGAACACTTTGAAAAAAGCTATAATCTTTCAGAAGAATTCAAATCAAGCGAAGAATTCGGAAGAATTATTGAAATCTTCGGATGAAATCGAGGGACTGTCTTATTTTTATAAGACAGTCCCTTAAAAATAATGGATTTTTTTTGCTTTTTATATTGACTTTTTTAAAAGCATATGTTAAAATAGCTCTCGTTCCGAATATGCGGGTGTAGTTCAATGGTAGAATCCCAGCCTTCCAAGCTGGTTGTGTGGGTTCGATTCCCATCACCCGCTCCAAAAGCGGCAAAACAAGTTTTGCCTAAGATAAGAGATAATAGATAATAGTGAATAGATAATAGATAAGATGCGGTTAGTGTCGCTTTTGTTCTATTCTTTATTATCTGTTATCTCTTATCTATTATCTGGAGGATGGTACGGTTATGGCACAAGATAGCATCTTATTAGACAAAGCATTGTATTTTGCCGCAAGAATAATGAAACTGCACAAATATTTAATCAAAGAGAAAAAAGAACACATTATTTCAAAACAAATAATTCGTAGTGCCACATCAATTGGTGCAAATGCCAACGAAGCTTCTCGTGCCATGTATAACTTTGCGCAGGCTTTGTCTGCCGGTTATGTCAAGCTAATCGATTGGAAATCCATCGAGAATGCTAACATGGCTACTGTTGACTTCAAGCAGTCCTTGATTGACACAGCTGTTGCTATGGGGACTGTAGTAGAAACCGAAGAAGGCTACAAATCAACAACCACAGACGCTAAGGGCAAGGTGTCTGATCTATTCACATCAACTCTCGGATTTAATGATGCTTTGTCCTCTCAGTGGATGACAACCGAAGTTCTTACTCAGACTTTGCAGAACTACGCAACTGACACTCGTGAGATGACTGAGGCTGAGCGTGATGCTTGGGTTGAGAAGATGAAGAGTCT
>CALAQQ010000264.1 GCA_937888485.1 uncultured Clostridia bacterium | reverse complement strand
TGATATATGCTCTTTATTTCCTTTCTTTGATTGCATTTACTTTTTCATTCAAAGCGATTTTTCGGTAAATTTACAGTTATTGAATGAAAAAACTGCCCTCACAAGGAGAGCAGTTAAAACCTTTATGCATTATTCCTGGTTATTTTAATATATTCCGATGGTGTCATGTTATAAAACCTTTTAAACACCGTTACAAAATATGCCTGTGAAGAAAAGCCGACTTCAATGCATATTTCTTTTGATGATACTCCGTTAAGAAGCAAGCTTTTAGCCTTTTCAAGTTTTTGTCTCAAAATATATGAGCTGAGATTTTCTCCGATTTCCCTTTTAAAAATCTGTGACAGATAATCGGCAGAAATTCCGCAATGCTCTGCAACAGCAGAAACACTTATTTTTTTACAAAGGTTTTCGTTTATATATTTGATGCAGTTTCTTATGTGCGGGGAGAATTCAGGTTGCTTCTTGTTCTTTTTCACATCCTGCGTCAGTTTTAATATTTCAATACCGAGACACATAAATATTTCATTTTTGTCCGCAAGCGAATCAATCGTTTTAATTACTCTGTCCGAAAATTCATAGGCTTTGCTTTCGTTTAGTCCGCCTTGTATTGCATATCTGGTTGCGAGAGTGATTGCGCTGACTGCCATATATTTATGCTGCATCAATTCATTGTCGGACATTTTGCCCATAACAATAAGGGAATCAAGATTTTTAATCTGCATCATCAATGAATCAATATCGCCTTGCTGAACGCAGGAAAACAAACGGATTTCTGCACTGTATGGCGTGTGTTTTTCAAGAGTGTTTTTTTCTATCGTCTTGACGGTTACGAGTTCGCCTATGTTCATTGAATCACATCTTTTCTTTCAGCTTTTTCATTTCTTTTTTCAGACGATTATTGCATAAAACTTCCCAAAGCGGCATAATCAGACCGCCACCTAAACGGCAATGCGCCTCATTCATTGCACCGTAATAAGCAACTCTGAAATCCGCATATTCGGATAGTTTATATTTTTGTTTGTATGTTTCGTATAAACCATAGGCATCGCCCCACATATTACGAAGCTGGAATAAATCATATTCTCTCTCTGCCCACATACAAGCGCAAGGGTCAATGAACGCAGTAAGATTTAAGGTTTTGGGGTCAGCCATTATGTTCATTATGTTGAGGTCGCTGTGAATGAGAACGGGAGATGAGTTTTCTTCGGGAAGATTATTAAAAATCTCAGTTGCTTCACAGAGAAGTTTCAAATTTTTCTTGCTGAACTTTCTTTTTTCGCTCAATTCTTTCAGACCGGCAAGCCAAGGATCCTGCTTTTCTTTTTTATAATATTCAAGCCACGAATCATAATCGGGATTTGATAACTCGCCGAATTTGTCATTTGTAACGCTGTGCCATTGGAGCATACCCGAAACAACATCATCGGAAAATTTCTGCTTCTGACTTTTACTTTTTAATAAGAACAACGGATTCAGTACATTCTGACCTTCAACAAAGGTCATAGCTAAAATTGCCGTTTTTTCATCTTCATAAGTAAAAATAACCTTCGGCATTTCTACACTTGTGTTTGCATAGAGGATGTTGAGCTGCTGAGCTTCTTCGTACTGTGAACCCTGAATTCTGTATGCTTTGACAGCGATTGTTTCTCCGTTTGAAAGAACTGTTTTATAAACTCTTCCGTAACTGCCTCCGCCGATAAATTTAATATTCGAAACTTTCTTGTCGAGTTTTTCAGAAACAAGTTCAGGTATTATCGGCAATATATGTTTGTTACTGTTATCGAGAATTTTCATTGTTATTCCTCCGCTATTCTTCTTTTAACAATTTGGTATGCGGTTTTGCTTTCGGGTAAAAACGAAAACAGTTGGAAGCAATGGCACATACCCTCAAATTTATGAAGCTCGGCATCTGCACCGGCGGCTTTCAGTTTTTCATAAACTCTGTCGTTATCGCTTTCATCAAGCTCCGCAGTTCCGCATATCAGAGTAACTTTCGGAAAATCTTCAAAACTGCCGAACAACGGTGAGATATACGGATCGGTTCTGTCAACATTCAGAACGTACTTTGATATTCTTCTGAGCAGATGAAGGTTATCTTCGATTTTCTTATGCTTTGCTATCCCGTAAAACGGATCTGTGTATGCGTTAGTAATTCTTGAATCACCGCTTGATGTTGCATCTGCCCAAAGAGAAAAACAAACAATATGATTCGGCATGGGATAACCGTTATCACGAACCCACAAAGATGATGTCATTGCAAGAGTTGCACCTGCGCTGTCGCCGATGATAACAATATCAGAATTATTGATACCTTCGTCAAGCAGATGAAGATAAACCTTTACTACATCGTGCATCTGAGACGGAAGCTGATGTTCGGGAAATCTGCCGTAATCAACATTTATAACCGTTGCACCGCAAAACAATTTGCTGTATTTTTCGGCAAGCCTGCGGTAAAAATCGTTCAGTTCGATTTTAAATCCGCCGCCGTGAATCATCAGTATAACTTTTTCTGTTTTGCAATTACGGTTTATGAGCTTTTCATATTTCACACCGTCGGTTGTATGTTTTGAATGAATAAAGTTTTTTGAGGGTTTGTATTTTGATTTTTTATCTTTCGTCAGCTTTGCCGCATTGTCGGACAGCTTTGAACTGTCGGATAATGTCAAATGAAAAATCAAACGCAAGGTTGACATAAATATTTTTGAAGTCAGAGATTGCATAACATCACCCGTCTTTCCGATTAAATTTTATCACAATAAAATCACAAAAACAACAATCATAAGATTTTCATATCTGCAAATCAAAATAATCAAGGAAATATGAAATATATAATGAATGACAGCAAAGAAAAACTGCCCTCACAGGAGAGCAGTCAAGAACAATGTTATTTATAATTTTACACCTTTATAAATATAATACGGTTTTGAGAAGATATAACTTCCGTCTTGCTGTGCTGATTTCAGATTATCTGTAAACGCATCATATTCTTCCTTGGTTAATGCTCCTATGTTTTCCTTGTGTAGCCAAGCTATATCCAGGCTTAAATCATAACCAAATGTACCTTCTTTATATTCTGTTTCAACAACATTATGGACAGATACAGAACTTTCAAACAATTTGCTCTTGTTGAAAATCCCGTACATCCTTCTGCCAATCCAACTGTCAATGTCATCCATCCAAGGCTGCTTTGTTACGGCGTAAGTATGAATTGCTTTTGTAATCAGGTCTTTGTTTTCGCCGTTATACGCAACACTGTCCCAGTCACAATTTACGCAAATTACAACTCCGCCCGGTTTTAAAATTCTGTGAATTTCACTTACCAATAAATCCTTATCTGACACACATTCAAACATATCGGCAGAGAATATGAAATCAAATGTATTATCCTCAAACTCAAGTTTCTTTGAACAATCCATTATTTTGAGTTTAATGGGGCTTTTGTATTTCACATCTTTAAACCATTTATCGGTAATATCAACACCTATAGCCTGATGTATTTTATTAGGAAATGCTTGTTGTAATCCTACAAGAAATCCCGCATCACGGCAGCCTAAGTCTGAAACAACTGCATCATCGGGTAACTTTATTTGTTCAAAAATAACTTTATTTAATGATAAAAATTTATTATTGCTCATTTTATATAACCTCCAAAAATTAAAAATACTGTTAACAGCTATATGCCGTTAACAGTAATATAAAAGGTAAACTTTTCTCTATCACTCTATCAGGCACATAGCAATTTAAGCCTGTACCTAATACAAGATACAAGCTATCTTCGTCTGCGTCGAATAGAGATAAAGAACATACCGATTTCCTCCGATTAAGATTTGAGCTAATTATACTACAAAATTTCAAGATTGCAAGTATAGTATTATTTTTTCTCAATAGGAATCCAGATTTCTATTGTTCTTTCTGTATATCCGCCTGCGATTCCCCAATGATAAACTGCAATTTCGGGAGCGTTTATCATCTGATATTCATCATTAGATAACCACTCTGCGGCAATTTGCTTGCGGAGTTCAAAATATTCTGGAATAGGCATTTTAGTTTTTTCTGTTTCAAAAACAAAATATGTTGTTTCGGGAATGACAATTTCTTCAAAATTGAACTTTTCCATAAAGTCAATTCCCGTAACATCGCTGTTATATAAATTGTTGCGTTCGTAATCGTCTGTTGTTGCAGTAATATAAAAGTCGTAGCCGTCATCATCAAAATTAGTAAGAACGCAATAATCTGACATCTTGTCATTGCTCATTCCTTTGAGCATCCATTGTGATGCTCTTGTGGTTGTAAAGAAATCAGCTTCTTGCTGTTTTCTTGATGCGTCGTAAGGTGTTCCGCTGAACCTCTTTTTGTAGCCAATGAGTGTAAGTGCTGGCTTCGTTTCAATTCTGTAATTCATAGTTATACCGCCTTCCAAAGAAAATTTCAGTACAAGACGGGAAAAGGATTTGAGATTGCTGCCATTATTACGAGCTTGTGACGGTAATATTCCATGGAACTTCTGAAATGCTTTTGCGAAACTGTCAGGACTTTCATATCCGTATTTTAATGAAACATCAATCACTTTTGCATTAGCTGTTGCCAATTCCTTACCGGCAAGAGTTAACCTGCGATTTCTGATATATTCTCCGACAGTATAACCGCAAAGAATACTGAACACACGCTGAAAATGATAGCTTGATGAATAACACTGTTTTGCAACATCCTCATAATCAATCGTTTCTGTCAGATTCTCTTCAATGTAGTCAATAGCACGTTGTATTCCGACAATCCAATCCATAGTATCCCTCCTTGTCTGTCTTGATTCTACCAAAAGACTGGGTTAATTTCCCGACATTCTGTGTTGAGTGTTATCGGGTTTATTATACAACTCACATAAAAATATTTCAACTTCAACATATAAGCACTTGCTACATTTGTAGCAGGTGTTTTTTGATTTTTCCATCCTCTTGGAAATACGGGAAACAGCTAACATTTTCGCTAAAATGTAA
>CALAQQ010000263.1 GCA_937888485.1 uncultured Clostridia bacterium | reverse complement strand
TATGACTCCTGCACAGTCTGCTACCGAATATGACATCACCGTAACCGGTGGTACTGCTTCCGCAAACAAGGCAGTTGCAGGTACATCAATCACTCTCACAGCAGAGCAGATTGACGGCAAAGTTTTCAGCCATTGGGAAGTTAACGGTGCAACTGTTTCAGATGCAAATGCAAAAGAAACAACATTCACAATGGGTAATGCTGACGTTACTGCAGAAGCAATCTATGACGATTGTGATTGCAAATGCCATAAGGGTGGTATCGTTGGTTTCTTCTACAAGATTGTTCTTTTCTTCCAGAAACTTTTCGGCAACAACCTTGTTTGCAACTGTGGAAAGAAACACTAATATCTAAATAGCAAGACGGCGGAGAAATCCGCCGTCATTTTTATTTCTTAATTTAATCATCATTTATTGAAAATATATCATCAAGATAAATCCTTTTGCTGTTAATCGAGATAACCCGATAAACAAAATCAACTCTTGTCACGGTTCCTGAAAGTGTTTCATATTTGCCGTTGTTGAAAAAAGTAATTGTAATGTCAGAGCCTTTGTGAACTTGACTGATTTTGTCTGAGAGTATCTGTAATTCTTCTTCAGAAAGCTCTCGGCGTTGCTCGTAAATCTGATTATGTTCTTCAATCAAATCTTCATATCCCGTGAGTGCTGCGAAAGCCGAAAACTGTGATGCTCCGTTATTCCCCGCCATTATGTCCACCTACCATTCTGTTTCTATCTCTTGCGGTTGCATTTTCCATATAACTTATGCCTTTGAGAACAGTATTTTTTCCATACTTATTCCTCAAACCGACAATCGTTTCCTGCAACTTACGCTCCTTTTCTTCGGCTTCAATATCTGTGAAAAAAGTTATAGTTGTGAATGAATCATCTTGCAGATTGTTAAGACCGATATTTATTCTGCGAATGGGAAAATATTTGTTTGTTGTTTCTTTGAAGATTTCTTCAAAGTGTTCAGACAATTTCTTATAAGAGTTTGTAAATTCACCGATTTTTCGTGATGCTCCCGTAGGTCGGTAAACATCTTTTGAATAAGATATATGCAGGCTGATAGAATCCGTCACAAGCCGTTTTTCCACAAGCTCAAGCACCTGCGAATAAACCATTTCTTTCATCACTATCAGAGCATCGTTGTAATTATAATCTTTGAAAAGCACCTGACCGTTTGAGATAGATGTGCTTTTCGGTTTGTATTCGTGAATGTCTTTTATTGTGCAAGGCTCTTTGCCGTGTGCATGGTCGATAAGGTGTTTTGCGTTAATTCCAAATTCTTTGTAAAGTCTTTCTTCCGAAAACTCCGCAACACCTTTCAAATCCACTATCCCGTATTTTTCAAGACGGGCAGCAGTACCTCTGCCGATGTTCCATATATCGGTTATCGGTTGGTGTGTCCAAATAGTTTTTTTGAATTCTTCTTCATCAAGATAACCGATAAAATCTTTTGCGTGTTTTGCGGTAATATCAAGAGCAACTTTGCAAAGAAACATATTCGTTCCTATTCCCGCAGCCGAGCAAATTCCCGTTTTATCATAAACTGCGTTCATAAGCATAACGGCAATTTCTCTGGGAGTTTTTTTATAGAGCCGACAGTAATCAGTAACATCAATAAAACACTCATCAATAGAATAAACATAAATGTCATCGGGACTTATATAGTTGAGATAAACAGAATATATCTCTGCCGATACTTTCATATATTTTCGCATTTGTGGCATAGCAGTAATATATTTAACATTCTTCGGAATCTCATAAACTCGGCAACGGTTTTTTATTCCGAGTGCTTTCATAGCCGGAGTAATTGCAAGACAAACAGAACCATTCCCACGTGTCGGATCGGCAACAACAAGATTAACTTTGAAAGGGTCAAGACCTCGTTCAACACACTCAACAGAAGCATAAAAGCTCTTTAAGTCAATGCAAACATACCATTTATTTTTCATAAATCAATCTGCTCCGTTTTTAACATTTGCCCTCAACAAACCACTTGCCTTCATCATCTTCATAGATGAAAGTTTCTATGCCATTAATCTGAACTGTGTATCGGATTTCGCCACCGCCAACGTTACGGGATTTTGCTTTGCAACGGTTAAGTAATCGTTCAACAACATAAACCGTTCCATCTTCCCATTGGATACGCAAAGGTCTTATTTTGCCGTCTTTACTATGAAAAGCAACCACATCAACATATACTTTTCTGACCATCTGCGATTTCTCCTTTCTTTGAAGTGTGACGAACATTTGTTTGCTTCGCTTTAATATAATAACTCTGTTTGCATCAAATGTCAATAGCAAATATTGGCTTTTACTAAATTGGCAAGCAAGGCAAATGTGAACACATTTGCATAAAATCGAAAAAATATGTTTTCGATTTTCCGTGCTTGTTGGTGAATTATCTTCCCCAAACCCCTACCCAAAAATCAAATAAATTTGATTTGCTACGCTCCTGCGGAGCTAATAAAAAAGACAAAAAAATAATCTCCGAACTGTAACATAAATTACAATTCGGAGTTTTTATATTTTATGAAATTGTATCTTGTGTGAGCTTTTTGTCTTTTTCTTTTTTGCTTTCAGCAGAGCTGATACCAAGAATCGCTTCCGTATTTGATTTATGAATAAGCAACTCACGATGCTCGTCTTTGAGTGAGCGATACTCGGTATATGCTTTGTCTTTTTTATCTGACAGTTCTGCATATTCTTTGTTAATTGATTTGATGTCGGGTAGTTTTTTTATACCAAGTTCATCAAACTTTTTCTTTGCTGCACGATGTAAAATGATTTCAGATTCGTGTTCAGCAAGAAACTGTTTTGAATATCCCGAAGCCTTATATTGAGCAAAAATCTTACGAGTATTGTGATAATTTATTATATGTTCACGAAGAACTTTCAGTTCTTTTATTCTTTTTTCTGACGAGCGAATTTCTGCCATTAGTTCATTTATGCGAGAAGTCATATCGTCAGTTTTTTTAGCAAGTTCATCGTAATCTGAAAAGCCGTTTTCCTGCAAATACAACACAGTCTTTGCCATTTGTTTCAGATTAAAGACCTTTGCCCAATTCTCGTAACCTTTGCCTTTTCCTTCGGCTATTTTCTGCTGAACATCAATAAGAAGATTTGTTTTTTGCTTTCCATTCTTCTTTTCTTTTTGTGATTTTGACTTTCCTTTTGTGCTTATTATTGACTTGATTTCTTCCTCAGAGTATCCGGTGCCGAGAGAGCGTAATCTTATATTCTTCTTTTGCCTTGAATGAGAGAATGAGATATGTTTACCAAATTTAATTGAGTAACCTTTTTCTATCATCTGTGAAATAAAATCGTCAAAATCTTTCGGCTTGTTTTCCAGCACTTCATCAATATCTGCTCGGAGTAAATCACGAAGGGAGGAATACTTTTTGTATCCCTCCCAGTGATTATATGATGTATTTCTTTTCTGTGGGTCTGTAACAACGGACAGTTGATGTTCAATGCAAATCAAATCACTTAATCGTGCAATATGTTTTATTGAACGTATCTTATTCCGATACTTGCGTTTACAATCCAGCGACGTTGAGTTGAAATAAATATGATTGTGAATATGTGATTTATCAACGTGAGTTGCGACAACAAAAGCATAATTACCTTTAAGCAATCTTTCCGCAAGTTCATATCCGATTTTGTTGGCTTCTTCAGGTGTGATTTCTCCCGGTGCAAAAGACTGTCGGAGCTGATAAGCAATAACATTATTTTTTTGAGTTCGGCCCGTAAACTGTGCATACTGTTTTTTTGATAATGTAAATTGAGCAACAGCTGTTTCAGGCTCACAAGCGAACGAAGAAACAAATCTTCCTTCATCCGTTTTTAGAGGGTTCAATCCGTAATCAATTCGGTCTGAAAGGCTGTTTGAAATCTTATATCCTTTGGTTGCGTGAATAGGCATAATTCTTGTTACTGCCATTTAATAAATCCTCTCCGTAAGCCATTCTTTGAGAATAATAAATTTTGATAAAATCCAAGTGGCGAACATAGGAATTCCCCAAGGACTTAACAGATACGCAACAAGTAATACGAGTAAACCGTCTTTGATGGTTTCTGTAATCAAAAAGAAAATTGCAACAATCAAAAGGATAAAAGCGATTATGCAGAACACCCAAGATGCTATGCTGATAATAAGTGAAAAGATTCCTATGAACACAGTGAGTAATAGCCAAATGGGTGCAAACAAAATCATAAGAAAAAATTTAAGAATTTTCATAACATTAACCTCCGTTTCAAGATAATGATAGAATAAAAAAAGAGTTCTGACAAGGATGTCAAAACTCTGTGTTCTTTTTTCGTTTTTCCGCTTCACAAAATATCTTTTTTATATTTTCATCAATTTGTTCCTGAGTAAGTCGAGGCAACTCCAGAATTTCGTAAAGCCAATCTACGCATTCGGTTATAAGACCGTCATCCATCTCTGTATAAGGCTTTGCGCTTTCATAATATATGATAGCTTCAAGACGATCAACTAATTTAATTTCATCCGCAGTTAAATCATTTTTATTCCGCATAAAACCACCATAGTTATTTTTATTAAGATTATAACAAAACTTAAAATATTTCAACTGAAAACATCTGCTATGTTAATAATCCGCAAACCATTGTCTTTTGCATAGCTTACAGTATAAGCTGTGCCGCCTTGTTGCTCTGTCAAAAAACAAATGCAAGCAGAACTGTTGTTTACAAGATGTCGGTTTCTTAGGTGCATACAGTCATTTGTATATTGCTTTGAAACATAAACAACTTTATCGGCAGAGTTTTTTATTTTTTCATAAATTTGTTTATCTTCAAACCTCCAATTTCTCGTTTGTGATAAACAAGGCAAAACGAGTATTAGACGAATGAACGGGTATTTTTTTCGGAGCTTTATGACAGAGATTGCTGCTATTGTATCGAACCCCAATGCACCGCCTGAACCAAAATAGCAATAACCCTCTTTTATAAGAGTTTCTATTGCTTTTTCCGTTTCGATATAAATATCAGAAATTAAAGTCGAAGGTATTTTTCTGTGACCTGAAAAGCAACAAGTTTTTGATTTCATATTTCTGCTCCCAAATATCGCTATCAGCGATATTGTATCGCCAACAGTTTGAGTATATCACATTTGAGTCAGAAAATAAAGATAGAAAAAGAGCCTGCAAGAAAAAATTGCAGACTCTATTTTTCACTTTGTACTTTTGCTTAAAAATGCTTCAAGAATAGCAAAGGCTTTTTCCTTTTCTTCTTTCGGTAATCCTTCAAGGAGATCAGATAAACGAGAAGATTTTACTTTATAACCACTCTCAATAACATCGGCAAAAACATCATCTGCCGTACATCCCAATGTGTTAATAATTAAAACCAACTTATCAAGACGTGCAGAGCTTTTACCTCTTTCAATATCAGAAATATAATTTGTTGATAAGCCTATCTTCTCTGCGAATTGTTGCTGTGTAAAACCTTTGCTTTTTCTAATAACTTGAATGCGTTTGCCGATAATCTGTTCAACAGTTTTGTTGTTCTTCACAGAAACACCCCCATTCATCCAATTATCGTAACCACTAATGCTCATAGCATTAGTATAAATGGAAGCTTCTATAAGTTACACAAACCAACACCGACAAACTAATGATACTATACTGAATTGTTGCGAATTTTTGTATTATTATTTATAACAATAGGGGTTCAAAGACCTCCAACCACAACAGAATGGCTGAAGGTCTTTTTCTGGTTTTTATGATGGTTGACCCGTTATTTCAAATTCTGTGGAAAATTCCTTCCCACTTAATACTTTGGTAATTCTATAATGCCCGTTTTTTAATTTGAAATTTGGAATTAATGAAAACAAACATACATCATTTACATCAACAAAATCAGAGCCTTCTTTGGGATAAACATAGCCTACGTCTTTATATGCTTGCTCAGCATTCATTGTTGTTAGCTTTTTCCATCCATTATTTTCTTTGAATTCTAAAACAAAGTATAAAGGGTTAAAATAAAAGCCTTGGTTATCATAATCACAAATCTGAATTACAAAACCGCCTTCGTTAATATCAAGAAAAGTTAATTCTATATTCCAAGATGTTCTTTCTTCAAGGCGATGTTTAACATTACTTTTATTGATGGTATGGTTTTTGATATTGTTTGTTGTTTCAATAATTGAATTTTCCTTCTCATTCATTAACTTTGATTGAGAAATAATGGGGTCAATTCTTTCAATATCGGTTGTTAACGAACAAGAAGTGAAACACAGAAGTATAATAGAAACTAAAAATATCTTTGCAATTATTTTGAGTTTGTTTATAACCATCTTTCTTCGGACTCCTCACGAGCTTCAGCAATCATTCCAAACAGTTCAGGGAACATTCTAACTCCATAACCGTTAAGATAGTTACCGGTATAATAATCAACTATTCCACCGCCAACTATTCCATAAAGCAAGTTGCTGTTTAAAATAGGGCTTCCGCTATTTCCCGGTTCGACAAAGGCATCATAATACATAGTGTAATTTTCAAATCCAATGATGTTACCTGTTGATTTCCACTGCGACCAATCTGGTTTACTTTCAGGATATCCAATAACATATATAGGAACATTCATTTCGGGAGTTCCACAACCGTGAAGACCATAAGCACCGAATCGACTTCCAAAGTTATCCTCAATTTGAATTATTGACCAGTCGTCATCTGTAGAATTAACTTCAACCAAGTTGCCGTTTACATCTGTGATATATTCCGTGTTTTCAATCCATCCCATACTTATTGAAACGCTAACATATGAACTAACATCTAAATAAGTTGAAGTGTCTTGACAACCTGCAAAGAAGTATAAATCATTAGCCCACCCTTCACAGTCTAAATACTGATATTGGGACATCCATACACCATGTGCACACGAAACAACAATGTCATACCCTTGAATACTTGCTGTTACATCAAACCAAACATCAGAATAACCATCGTTGTTTGTATCAAAGCCACACTCAAGTACTCCTGTTCTTGGATCGTTTGATTGTGTAACTTGTCCTCTGCTGTTTGTTGATGACGAATATGATATTGTGTCATTGTCAGGTGTTATGGGTTCCAAAATCATTGGGTTTTTGTTAAACTGGAATGCTGCTGTGTTTCTATTTGAAAAATCTTTTTCTTCTTGAATTATTTGTCCGTTAGAATGTTTAGTTAAAACAGTAACACTTTTATTTTTTTCTGTTTGTGTACTCTTTGGAAACTCAAACAATTCGCTGGATACATAGAAATCATCTTCAATAAACGACGTTGCATTTGCGGGAATAACTGCAGTTAAAATAAACATAAAGCTCATCATAATAGATAATATTTTTTTCATATAATCAAGCCTCCTGCATTTTATGTTTCAATCAAACGTAATAATAAAGCCTTGTTGTATATACCCAATAGAAAGTAAAGCTACCGATTTGATACTGACATCCGTTCACAGAATCATAAGTCATAAGTTTGATTGTTTCCAGCATCGGACACATATATCTTACCTCAAAGGTTGAACCGACAATTCTGTATCCGCAAAGAGCCGTACAGTGTCCTTCAATCATATGATGATCCGGAAGTGCAAACATACAAGCAGGGTCATTGTTTTGAATAACCGCTTTAACTTCATTTTGAGTTAAAGGAGCATAAATTGTAGTCGGTGCATAAATACTTGGAAGATAAGCTTCGAGTATGTCGATAACATCTTCCGGCTGACCCATTGTATAGGAATGACCTATTGTGTTGCATACTGTTGTTGCATAAAGTTCGGGATACTGAGAAGGCATTTCATACATAATCATTGATGCTGCAACCGCCGCCCAACATATGCTGTAGTTACCTTGAAATACAATAGGATAATCCAAGAAATTATATTCTCTTGTTGCAGGAAGAGTAGCAGAAGGAAGCGTATACTGTTCTGAATACATTTCATTGGCTGTTATTGTGTTGTTGGAACGACAAGCATCCGAATAAGTACGCTTGTTTTTTGAGGCAAATGCAACCGATTCACTCGGAGCATCAAAGACAATCCTGCTTGTTGATGATGAATCTACGGCAATAATATCCATATTTTCTGAAACAAGCGCAACGTTACCGTTTGAAGATTTCATAATCAAGTCAAGCTGTTCAGCAAAATCTATGCCCGCTGTGCAATTAAAGCGACCATTTTCTTTGATGATTGTAAAAATGGCAATAATATCACCGCTTGAAATCAAAGGTATATACACAACATCTGATACTGATTCATATTCATTTTCTTCGTTCAATTCTGCAATCGAAAATGTTTTTCCAAGATATGCGTCAGATACTTCAGCTTGTGTAAGACCAATATCTTCAGGGAATGATTTTACAGAAAGCATCAAATCTCCCAAAGAGCCATCCATAAGATTTTCAATGTCCTGTACTGTAATTGTATTAGCATAGCCTACCGCATTCGCAGTGTAAGCCGGTATTGACATAACAACAGCTATGGCAAGAATAATCGAAAACAATTTACGAACGATATTTTTCATATCTATATCCCTTTCTATAGTCAAGCATCACACTATACAAGGTGTTGTCATAAAATTTGTTCAACGATATAATATATTAAGTTTTTGGTGTTTTCAGTTTTATCTGCATAAACCGTACTGTGCCCATCAGGACTGTAAATATAAAAATACTTGTCCATAAATACAATTTCAACAGAAGAACCGTCAGAATGATTTAACTTTACACTATAATTACCCCCAAATCCTTTTTGATAATCAACAGCTTCGGTATAACTGATGCTTGAAATATATGTCAAAACTTTTTCTTTTTGTTCTTCGCTTGCCGTTATCGGCTTTTGACCAAGAAGTAAACGTGTTCCGCTGTTAATTTCAATTGAAGATATTTCTTTGTTTAATACATCCTCTAATTTTAAATCAATTATTTTCTCTGAACTGTTCGTAATAGTAACAACATTTGAATCGTTAGTCGTTGGTTCTTTTAGATTATCGTTTGTTTTGGTTGTACTGGTAGTATCGTTTTTTGACGTTTCAACATTTGTATCTAAATCTAATTTCGCCACATCAACAACAACATAGTTGTTTTCGTCATTCAGAATTTTCCAAGAATAAACATTGTACTCTGTTTTGAATTTGTTGTAATAATCAACATTTTTATCAAGCGGTAAAGTGACAGGGGATAAAAGTTGATATACTTTGTTATCGGGTGTTATGGCTATTTCTTTATTAAGTCCGACACAGAAAAATGCCAGTTCGCTGTCGGGGTTCTCTTTAAGAGCATTTGTCAATCTGTCCCATGTATCGCCGTGTGCTGAAGTTGTATACTTTATTTCACCGTCTACTTTGAACAATGAAACAGAACCGACAATTTTATCATCTATCATAATCGGAAGAGTAAGATTATCGAGTATTATCTTGTTTGTTTCGCCCAAATAGACAGGACTGTAACCCTTTGTTGCGATTTTTATGGGTTTATCAAATATCTGATATTCAATAGCTGTATTACCGGCAATTATATCTTTGTTTTCTTCGATAAACACTCTTATCTCTTCATCTGTATAAGCTGAATTTTCAAAAACAATGTCACCATCATTTATAATGTCAGAGCCATTGTTTCCTCCAAACTGTGAACTTGGGTTTGTGGTGGATTCGATAATTGGTCGGCTTGTTCCTTTTACACCGAGGATAACAGCGGTTAATACTATTGCAAACGCAGCAGCAACCGCCATATATTTATAAATTGACAATGATTTTTTACTGCTGTTATTTGAATGAGCATTTGAAATCAAATCATCATCAATCAAGTTGATTGCTTCATTTAAAATGTTGTTAATCATAAATTGTATCCCTCCTGTTCAAGAAATCGTTTTAGCTTTTTTCTCATTTCAAACAGAATATTTGAAACCTTCTTTTCTTTAAAGCCGTAATCGGCGGCTATGTCTTTTACAGATTCATAATACCAATAACGGCGGACAAATATGTTCCTGCCGGTTTCGCTCTGTTTTCTTAAAAATCTGCTGATAATTTTACCGAGTTCAGCTGTATCATAGCTTGTTTCTGTATCTGTTGGTGAAGATAAACATTCTTGCAATTCATTAAGAGAAACAAGCATTTCGGGTTTTCTTTTCTGTGCCGAAATATGTTCTAATTTTTTGAATGACAGATTTTTGACTATTCTGCATAAAAAGGCTGAAAAATTATTCGGTCTTTCATCGGGTATAGAGTTCCATACCGTCAAATATGAATCATTTACACATTCCTCGGCATCGCAAACATTATTCAGAATATTGTTTGCCAAGTGATTACAAAGCTTACCGTATTTTATATCAGTTTCTTTTATTGCGTTTTCGGAGCGTTCCCAATACAAACTGATTATTGATGCATCGTTCATTGCGTTCTCCTTTCTTTTCGAGGTCCTCAACTATATGTACGATTATTTTGCCGAATTTCTTAAAAGTTTTTGAGAAAACTTTTATTTCATACTTAATAATAATAAAAAAGTAACGGTATTGCAAATGCAACACCGTTACAATAAGAATTGTGCAAACCCGATAGCGAGAATTATGGGCACAAAATTCAAAAAGAAAATATATCAATTAAGATAGGTACACCCTTTGTGTTTGTGATATTTATAAAATGCTTATCTTTCAGTATGTATGAGAGATTGATATTTATAATTTCACATCAAAAATCATAAATCATATTTTCTTTCGCAAAAGTCGGATTTACACAACTCATATACATATATGTCGAAAAGTATGATTTGTTACGCAAGAATTTTTTGAAAGCTAACAATTTCTACCTTTTAGACAAATTGGTGAAGGCTAATTTGTAAATTTATCACAAGATATTTTGAGTTGATTTATCAGGAGAGAGTAAAATAAAAGAATCAAGTTTTTAATTCCGTAATCAATAAAACTATCTGATTAATCTTTTCCCATAGTTTCGACTGACTGTATTGAATTTCTTTGATTTCATTAACATAGATTTTGTCTGTGGAGTTAACTTTTTTTGCGATTTGGTTTATGTTGTTGCTTGTTTTGCGAAGTAATGATATGAGTTCATCGAGTTCGGGTATGTCAAAATTTATAACATACCCGTCAATAGCCATTTTGCGGATAAAAGCACTCATATTTTCACAGTTATGTAGCTGCATTTTTTCCTTTATCAGTTTAATTTCATCATTACTGAGCCTAATATGAATATCACGAGATTTACTGCTTTTATCCAAATCACAGCACCTGGTCTTTCTTCTTCGGAGCAGTAGAAGCAGGTGCGATATTATCTTTTGCAGATTCAAGTTTTTTCAAAACAGAAGGTTTCTTTTCGGAACGTTCTGTTTCTATTTTTTTTACTTGCCTGACAAAAATATCTGTAAGACCGGGGTTAACACCGTCAACAACAAGAGATAAATCAATTTTATCTTTCACATCATTCGGACGAACTGTTTTTGCCCAAGCCTTATTTTCAGGTGATATTCTGCCGTCATAATCTTTTACGATACAAGTAAGAGCAAGAATTTTCTTTACACGGTCAAGACCGAAATTTTCGACAACCTTTTTCGCTCCTTCGGGGTCAAGTCTGCAATCTGAATAGTTATCGTTGATAGCAGCTTCAATAGCAGTTTTGCACATATTGTCTGCTCTTGAAGAAAGTCTGTATGCTGATATTTCATCACTATCTCTTGCTTCTGCAAAAGGCTTTTCATAAAGTGGAAATTTACTCGGATCGTTATACGGAATCGCCTGAATTTCACCGTCGAGCATAAAGAACATTTCGGGTTCTGCAAAATGTTCCGAATACTTCTCAATCTGTCCGGGAGTAAGGGAGCAGAAATCTTCTTCACCAAGACCCACAACAAGGAATGTTCCCGAAACAATATCGTAGATACTGTTTTCATCGTCACGCAAAGCACGGTTTAACTGCATACCGTTTATTTTTCCGTTGTCGTTACAAACAATACCAACTGGTTCCTCAAACGGGTAAATAGCTTGAATAGGTTCACCTACCTGATTATATAGACTGTCAAGACCAGCGGGTATAGTTACAACAGACGGTTTTTCACCCGGTGCAACAACGAGAACCGTCATTGTCTTTTCTTTTTCTGCTTCTGCTTTTTCAAAAGCTCTGAATGCTGCTTCGTAAATAGAGCCGTCAATAGTCATTATGTAATCTGTTTCAACCCTTATAAATCTGTCGTAAACATCTGATAACGGCGAAGGCGAATTTAACAAAGCCGTTGCTAATTCATCAGACAAATCGGCATATTGCGTATGAATAAGAATATCGTTGCGAACAGAATATTCGTAGGCGTGATTTAAAATTTCTTCGGGCGACTGCTCCATAAGCCAAGTCTTGTATTTTTCTTGCTCTGCTTTCATTTTTTCGCAGAGTTCAGGATTTTTTTTATATGTTTCGCTCAAATCATCAACTCCTATTCCATTAAGATGTTTTTCAAACGTTTCACGGTCATAAGCATAAACATAAAAGTTGTAATCGCCTTTGGTGGGATTGCATCTCAAAATATAACTGTGTTCATCTGTATCAACTCTGAAACCGTATTCTTTGGTATAGTTACCTTCGATAACTCCATCGGGATTGTTGCGACAATAAGCAGAAAGAGAGCTTCTGTCTTTCAGAAGCTCTCCATAACCGAATCGCAAAGAATTGATAACATCATCAAATTCTCTTTTAAATTCGTCTGTTTTTAAAAACTTTACTTTATCTTCCCAAGTGGTGTAAAAGCCTTTGCCGCTTGTGTCAAAATCCCCACGGAGAAAACCGATACAACCGCTTTCTATATTGTCATTCTGTGACTGCTTATATGAAAACGGTATTTCTTCGGGTTTGATTGGTCTGATTGACAAATTCATTTATAAAACTTCCTCCGTTTTCTTTTTTTCTGTTGTTTTTGGGATAGTTGTTTTGCTTTTTGCACTTGCCATCTGCAACTTATCCATAATTGACGGTCTGCTGCTTTTGGCAATAGCATTTTCCGCTGACGGAGCTTCAGGCTTATCCATATTCAGAGCGATATTCAGCTCTGTAAGTCTTGCAGACTTGATTTTCAGTTCTTCCTCTTGCGGGAAAGGTTTGCCGAGTTCAGCTTTCGCATTTTCCAACTGAGTTTTAACATTATCAAGTCTTAATTGAGTATCATTCAATCTCTTTGTTATGGAATCAAGCACATTATCAATACGAATAAGATTACCTCTCGGATCTTTGCCGAGTTCTACTTTATGGGACATTTTGCCTTTGAGGGTTAGAACATACTTTTTGCCGAAATCTTCTACCGACAATGACATATCAAAACCTCTGTAAGAGCCGATTGGTGCTTCCATAAAGAATTTCGCATCTTTCATAGCATCAATCAGAGCTGCACCCGCATTTTCTTTATCGGTCAGGAAATCACCCCGAATGGTCATTCCGGCAAATCCTTCGGGCGGATGCGAATTGTCTTTTGCAGTCTGAATATCGGCTTGGAATCCGTTTATGTATTCTTCGTATTGCCTTATCTGTTGCGGAAAGTTTTTGAGAATATTATCTTCAAGTCGGAATTGCTGATTCTGATAGCTTGCTTTCATAAGCTTCAGCTTTGCCACATCAACATCCAAATCCATTTTCTCCTTAATGCGTTCATCTCCCGCACAAAGTGCTTTGATTTCCGCAAAGGAAAGAGTAGTTTCGTCAACATCTTCGCAGGAACGCACGGGAGATTTTGAGGTCATAATCTGCGATATGAACTTCTGCTTTTGTTCAAGTGTCTGCCAAAGGTAAGCATCAAATGTTGACTCGGTAACATATCGGTAAATATGTACTTTCTCATTCTGATTACCTTGTCGGACAATTCTGCCGCTTCGCTGTTCCAGATCACCCGGACGCCACGGAGCATCCAAATCGTGAAGAGCTACAAGTCTGTCTTGAACATTAGTACCGGCTCCCATTTTTGATGTACTGCCCATAAGAACACGAACTTTACCGGAACGCACTTTTCCGAATAAATCTTTCTTCTTTTCCTCTGTATTTGCATCGTGAATAAAAGCGATTTCTTCGGCTTTAACACCTCTTGCTATCAGCTTATCCCGTATATCTTCATAAACCGTAAAAGACTTTTCGGGGATAGGGTCAAGATTTGTAAGTGTCGGTTCTGCTTTCGCCGCTGTTTTGGTTTTTGGAGTGGATATATCACAGAACACAAGCTGTGTCAGTTTATCCGCATTTCCTTCTTCATAAATTCTGACAATGTTATCAACGCAAAGATTAACCTTTGTACCTTCTTCATCAGCGAAATCGGGATTGATTATTCTTTGGTCAAGACCGAGCTTTCTGCCGTCAGATGTTATTTTCAGCATATTATCTTCCGATGGGTCAACACTGCCTAAATGAACGGCGGCAGCTCTTTCGGATAATTCACTAACCAAGCCTTTTTGTGTTTCTGTCGGATGAGCAACAACATTGTGATATTCAGCTTCGGGTCTCGGCAGATTTAAAGTATCTGCCGTTTTTATATCTGCCGCTTCCTTAAACATATTCATAAGTTCGGGCAGATTAAAGAATTTTGCAAAACGGGTTCTTGCTCTGTATCCCGTGCCTTCGGGTGCAAGTTCAATAGCCGTTGTTGTTTCGCCGAAGTTTGATGCCCAAGCATCAAAGTGGGTCAGATTCTTTTTTTGAAGCATATCGTATTGAAGATAACGCATCATCGTATAAAGTTCTGTCATTGAGTTTGAAACGGGAGTTCCCGTAGCGAAAACAACACCTTTATTGCCCGTGACTTCATCAAGATAACGGCACTTCATAAACATATCGGAAGATTTCTGTGCTTCTGATGTGGAAAGACCTGCAACGTTTCTCATCTTTGTATAAAGAAACAGGTTCTTGTAATTGTGAGCTTCGTCAACATACAGACGGTCAACACCGAGCTGTTCAAAATTTACAACATCATCCTTTCGTTCTGTTGACTGCAATTTTTCAAGTTTGGCTTCAAGACTTCTGCGTGTCTTTTCAAGCTGTTTAACAGTAAACTTTTCGCCTCTGTCATATTTCATCATAGCGATATTTTCGGTTATTTCATCAATCTGCTGTTGTATGAGCCGTTCTTGTCTTTCGAGCGAAACGGGTATCTTCTCAAACTGTGAATGACCGATAATAATAGCATCGTAATCGCCCGTAGCAATTCTCGCACAGAATTTCTTTCTGTTCTCAGGCTGAAAGTCCTTCTTTGTTGTAACAAGAATATTTGCAGAAGGATAAAGGCGAAGAAACTCCGATGCCCATTGTTCGGTAAGATGATTGGGAACAGCAAACAACGGTTTTCTGCAAAGACCGAGCCTTTTGCTCTCCATGGCCGCCGCTACCATTTCAAATGTTTTACCTGCGCCGACTTCGTGAGCAAGCAGAGTGTTACCGCCGTAGAGAATGTGAGCCACCGCATTGAGCTGATGTTCACGCAGCTTTATTTCGGGGTTCATACCCGAAAAAACTATATGACTTCCGTCATATTCTCTCGGCTTTGTAGAGTTGAACAATACATTGTATTTTTCAACAAGATAGTTACGTCTTTCGGGGTCACGGAATATCCAATCTCTGAACTCGTCTTTTATGACCTGTTGTTTTTGCTGTGCAAGAGTTGTTTCCTTTGAGTTAAGAACTCTCTTGTCCTTACCGTTTTCTATAACAGTGTCATAAACTCTTACATCACGGAGATTAAGTGAATCTTCGAGGATTTCATAAGCACTTTTTCTTGTTGTACCGTATGTAACGTGAGCATTGACATCACTTCCTGAAATGAATGATTTGTTTTCAATTCTCCATTCAGCGGTATATTCCGAATATTTCACTTTCATATTGAACTGAGCATAATTCGGTGTTTTGAAAGTTTCAAACATAAACTGCTCGATAATCTCTTTATCTATCCAAGTTGCACCGAGCCTGACTTCAATTTCACTTGCATCAAGTTCTTTCGGCTGAGCCTTTGTCAGAGCTTCAACATTAACATTGAAAAAGGGATTTTTTTCAGCTTCATACTCTGCATAGACAAGTTTCTCTCTGACATTACCCGAAAGGTATTCATCGGCGGTCTGCCAGCCTATAAAACTTCTGTCGGGATTGCTTTCCAAATCAAAAGGACCCGTTCTAGGGTCTTTGAAAATAATGCCTTGCAAATCTTCAACGATTTTCTGCGGTGTTGCTCCTTCACCCATAAGTGAAGCCATAAATCCGAGGTCAACGCAGGCACGTTCACCGATTGAAACAGCAAGAGCTTCTACTGCGGTATCAACCTTCGTTACGGAAGAATGTTGCTTGATTGTCCGTTTGGTAAACATATCTGCTTTTCTTTTGAGTTTCTTTTCTTCATCAAGAATCTCAAGAGAGCAGAGAAGATAATATGACGAATCGTTTGAAAAAGCACTTTTATTTACTTTATCGTTGATTAAACCGTATTTCTTCGTAAAGTTATCATACAGAGTATTGAGTTCTGCTTGTTTTTCGCTGATTTCGCTGTCAGTAGTCAGCTCATCCAACTGTAAGTCAATGAGTTCATTTACACAGTCACGCAAGCCAACCATACCTTTTATGCGTTCTTTGGCTGTTGCATTGACTTCTGTTTTTACCATAATACTGTTCTGACGGTAATAAACATCACCGTCAACTACGGCATAGGAATAGTTTTTAACATTCGGGTCAGCAGGTATTGATACCTTTGAAACTTCCGTACTTTCTTCAAGTGTGGGAAGTTCGGCAGCTTTGTATGTGCCTTGAATATTCTTCATCGCTTCGTGAAGAAGCTCACCCAAATCTGCACCCTCAATGGGTTTAACGGTAAAGGCATCTACTCCGTACTGTGTACTTTTTGATGATTGTTCGCCTAAAATCATTTCGGGATGCTCGGCGAAATATGAGTTAATCGGGAATCCGTTTTCACTCATTCCGAGATGAACCCAATCGGGTTCAATTTCCATCGGTTCTTCTCTTTTCTGCAAGAAGATAATATCCGATACAACATCTGTTCCCGCATTAGCTTTGAAAGCATTATTCGGCAAACGGACAGCGCCGAGCAGGTCGGCTCTTTGAGCAAGATATTTACGGACTTCGGGTGTTTTCGCATCCATAGTGTGATGTGATGTTACAAATGCTACAATTCCGCCCGGACGAACTTGGTCGAGAGCCTTCGCAAAGAAATAGTTATGAATGGAAAAACCGAGTTTATTGTATTCACGGTCATTCACTTTGGTCTGACCGAAAGGAACGTTACCTATTGCAATATCATAGAAATCTCTGCGACTTGTTTTTTCAAAGCCTGATATGGTTATATCGGCATTGGGATAAAGCTGTTTGGCAATTCTGCCCGAAATACTGTCGATTTCAACACCGTAGAGCCTTGACGTTGACATTTCATCGGGGAGCATACCGAAGAAATTACCGATACCCATCGACGGCTCAAGAATGTTACCTTCTGTAAATCCCATATTGCCGATTGCTTCATACATAGCATTTATGATTGTCGGACTTGTATAGTGAGCATCAAGAACAGATGATTTTGCTGCCCTGTATTCATCGGGCGAAAGAGTTACATAAAGCTCTTTGTATTCATCTGCCCATTTTTCATTGGTATCATCAAACGCATCTGCAAGACCGCCCCAACCGACATAACGGGATAAAACCTCTTGTTCTTCGGGAGTTACATTTCTTCCTTCAAATTCAAGTTCTTTCAGCAGATTTATGGCATCCATATTCATACGGAATTTTGCTTTTGCTCCGCCTTCACCGAGATGTTCGTCAGTTATATGAAAATTCTCTCTTACAACCGTTTCTTTGGGTATTTCGGGTTCTGTTGTTTTGATAGTTTGCAGAACAACATCATAAGGCAAACCGTTTTCAACGGCGGGATAAACGGTATCTGTTTCAACTGAATATTCGGTTGTTTCCGTAGGCGATTCTTCCCGTCTGCTCCACCAATCAACCTCTGTTGCCATAATCTCGGCAAACTTTTTTTCGTCATTGGGTGTGAGTTCAGAATGTTGTTCCAAATACGGCACTAATATTTCAAGACCTCTTTGAAATTCAGCAACTTTTGTATCAACAAGATCTCCACCGCCTTCACTCTGCCATACGGCATACATAGGATTATTTGCCTGCAAAGAGTAATTCAGATTGTTCTTAATATGAGCAATCAAGTCACCTTCACCGTCACCAATATCAAATCTGCCCGTATAGGTGAAATCTTCACCGTCAATAACGGCATCTATTCTGAAATCTGTTTTGTGATACCAGCCTATCTCTTTTTCGTTTCGTTCTCTGTGCTGTTTTTCATCAAGCACACCGAGAAGTCTGTTGCCGAGAGCAAAGGATAAGTCTGTAAATCTGTCATTGAGCTGCTTGTCATAGAATGCAGGATGTTCGGAAAATCCGATAGTGAGCTTCAAGCTGTCAGGCTTTATTTCTACTACATCAGATACTTCGGGAGCAGATTTTGCCTGCGGATATTGTTCAAGAAGCCTTGCGAAACTTTCTCTGCTTTCAGCTCTGCTGATGGGATAAACAAGAGTTGTATCCCTCATTCGTATATCGTGTTCTCCGATAGCTTCAATGACAAACGGTGTGTTATCTTCAAGATATATAACATCACCAACATTGTACGGAAATTCGGGTTCGGAAGTTTCTTTGACAACTGCATTTTCAGATGCAATTCTGTTCTTTATTTCCTCCAAATCCGCAAGTGCTTCTTCTTCGGTATCAAACCAATGCGTAAGGTTATCATCGGCTATATAGAAATCGTTAATTTCATTATCGTAAACAGCGAATTTATCGCCCTCATAGGGTACGGATATTTCGTGAATTTCAAACCTTTCAGGCAGAGAAACAGTCTGTTCGGATTTTACGGTAAAATTACCCGAATCAAGATATTTTTCAAATTCTTCTCTGCTCATTTCAACCGCATCTTGTTCAGGAAGGTCAGGGAATGTGTAATAGATATAATCTTCTGTTACATCTTCAATCTGAAAAACAGCAGAAGGCTCATTGTTATCCCACATTGTAACTATTTCATCACCGATTGAGTAGTTCTTCCCTGCGAGTGTTGTGAAAGTTGTTGTTAAATCATTCATCACTTGCTGAATGAACGGAGCGTTTTCCAATGCTTCGGGGTCAACCACTTCGCCGTTCACAATGCCGTGTTCTGCAAGGTTTTCACGAATGGCGGACGGGTCAATATCGTCAAAAGTGTCAATTTCCGTAGCCGTATCGGGATATGTTCGTGATTCAAGAGCCTCATCGGGAATATACACCAAATCATCGAAATCCAAACTGTAAAGCTCACCGTTAATCAATGCTTCAAGACTATCATAGCTTCGGCTGTCATAATGATTATTGTCAATAAATCGGTCAATTCTGAAATCTACAAGATTTACAGAAACCTGAACGGGAATTTCAGCATCGGTTAAGGTGGTATATGCAATATCAATGTTTTTCATATCGCTGAAATCAGCATCTTCACCGTATTCATCAAGGCAAAACTTGTTAATTAATTCTTTTGCCTTTTCAAGTTCGCTGTTCTCGCCGACTCGGAGCAGCTGAAATGTTTCCCTTTCGGTCTTACCGTCGGGGATACCGGAAATAACTACGCTGCTTTCTTCACGGATTTTTTCAAGATATGCTTCAAGTCTGTGTTTCGGGAATCCGCACATTTCAACTCTGCCGATATTCGGGAACTCTCTGCTTGTTAATACCAAATCAAGCTGTTTTGATACTTTTATCGCATCTTCACCGAACATTTCAAAGAAATCTCCGACCTGATAAAGAATGATACTGTCGGGATTATGCTCTTTCAGACCGTTATATTCATCAGCGATAATGCTGTTTCGGGAATTAACGGCAACCGCTGGCTTTTCTTCAAGCGTTGTTTCTCTTTCGGGGAGAGATATACCGTTTTGTTCAGCAAGTTTGCCAAACTCACCAAGAAGATCATCACTTATTCCGAGTGCTGAACCGTCATCTTCAAAAGCAATAGCTTCATCAACAAGGAACTCATAAAACTCCCGACCTTCCCAAACAGTATCTCCGTCATCGGCTATAAGAATGCTATCTTTATAAACAAGGTCAATATCGTCAATTTTCAGAGCAGAAAGAACTTTATATAATACTTCTGTTTCTTTCATTTCAGCCAACGAAGGCGGAGTATATCTGTCCATAACGCCCTTATCTAATGCCATAACAACAGTTTCAATGTTGTTTTCATTAAGGCTTTTTGTTACATAGCTAAGGTTAAAATCAAGCACCTGACAAAAAGGTGTGAAAACATTACCGTAAAGGTTTTTACCCGGTGCTGTATAGTTTGTATGCTTTGCAACAATTTCAGCATCCTTGCCAAAGGCATAATAAAAGCCTCCGACGTGCATAAGAACTATACTATCGGGGTTATCATTTTTCACTTGCTCATATTGAAGTAAGAAATCGGGTTTATTACTATCATCAATATCCGTTTGAGCTTCTGTATTAACCGCAGGTCTTTCAACCTCAACTTCTACTCTCAAATGATTGTTTGCAGGGTTTTCCTTAACCTTTTTCTCAAATTCATCTTTTGAAAATTCTTCCGTGAACAAAGGAAATTGAATGTTACTGAGAACAACGGGTTCTTCAAGTGAAAGAATAGTGTATTCATCTTCGCCGAGTTTTACGGTATCACCGACGTTATACTCATATCGGTATTCTTTGGGTGTTTCCTTTTCATTGGCGGAATTACGAAGAATATCACTTATTTCACGTTCTCTTTTCCATTCGGCTTCTTTTAACAATCTGTTTTCAAGCCACTGCGGATACATTTCTGTTTCTTTGGAATTTAAGTATCTGCCAGCCTTTACAAGTTCAGAAAGTCTCTTTTCAACATAATTCCACGTTAATAAAACTCTTCTCTGAGGAACGCTGTAATGGTCGGATATTTCAATACCTTTGGCATCGTGACCTTCCCAAAATCCACTTGCAGGGATAGCATCCGAATGTCCGCCCGTACCGTATTCGTTTTTAAGGAATTTTATATTTTCTTCTTTCGATAGACTTTCGGTAAACTGTCTGTAAATACGCATTTTGCCTTCGCTGAAATCGCTTCCTCCGCAAAGTACATAATCAACAGCAGATTGCGGCAGATACAAAGGAGCTTCATTTTTTACTGCCGTGCCGATAAGTTCCATTTGTTTTTCGGCACCGGACAAAAGCGAAACCTGCGGCTCTGTCCATTCCTCCATAAGCATAAGTCCGAAAACACTTCGTTCAATCTGAAACCATTTTTGCCACGCTTCACGGAGTTCTGTTCCGTCATTACGCCATAACCTGATGGCATCGGAATAGGCTTCAAAGCCTGCATTTACACCGTTGGAGAGTGTCATTTCATACGGTGTTGAGTTAAAGAAAGACATAATAAAATCGCTACGTTCATCTCTGTCAGAATGACTTTCATAGAACATAGCGATTTCTTCTTTATGCGGAGCCAAAAATGTTTTAATCAGCTCGTTTTTTTCTTTATTTTGGTGAAAATATTCGATACCGTTCCATCGGGCATCGAAATCGTGATTGCTTAACTGTAAATCAGTTCCGTCAGAATTATCTCCTCTGCCTGAGCCTGAAGATTGTTCATCAGACCGACCCATTTCATCGGGTCGCTCGCTTTCAGTTCTTCCGTCACTCCCGCTGATTTCATCAGTTCGGGCATCATCTGCTCCAAGCGATTGTTCGCTGCTTCGTCTATCTCTAACAGATGATTGTAAAGAGTGTCCCTCAATACCATTCTGTTCCAAAGAGCCGGACGATGATTCTTGAGATATTCCTTCCTCATTCTGCCGTATTTCCCGAGGGGTTTCTTCTCGGTCTGAACGAGCGTTAAGTTCGGAATCAGATAATCTCCGTTCTGACTGTAAGTGATGTTGCTCATTGTTCTTGCTCCTTTCACGTTCATAATTTTTAACCGATATTTCTATCTGCCTTAACACCTGCTCACTTGTTTCGCTGACCGCAGTTGCAAGGAAATTAACAGTATCGGAGGTGTTGAAATCGAAGATGCTTAAAAAATCTTCATCTTCAAAATATTCATCAGCATTTATTCCGCAACGGGTCAGGAGAGTATATGTTGTACTGACAACCGCCGCATTTCTGAATGCCATACCGATGTTATCTTCATCATAACCCTCAAGGAACGAATCGTCAACGATGTCAAAAATATCCCGTTTGTAGTTTCCCCAATATTCATCGACAAGCTGTGCCGCTATACTTTCAAGCTGATTTGCAATACCGTTTTTAGCGGAAACGTCATATTTGCTTTCAAGAGCTGATTTAACCGTGTTTTCGTGTTCATCTCTGTATTCCCATAAAAACGGAGTCTTTGAGCGTTCCGTTTTACCCGTATCGGAAACATCAAAAACATATTTAAGTGTTCTCGGTTCTGTATCAGTATCTATGAGTGCAATACCTTTTGAACCTCTGCGGATATATCTGTTCATCTGCTTATTCCATATATCATAATCAGCGCAAGCTGTCGCTTCGGGCCGTTGAGCGAAAATAAGCAACTGTTCATTGAACGGATATTTATAGAGCCGTGCGGCAGTATGAAGGAACGAAGTCCAACTCTGTCTTGAACGGGTCAGATTTCTTTCTGTTTCTTCTGCAAGGAGAGCAATTTGCTGGACTTTTGATATATTTTCATTTTCCATATTTTTACCTCCTAAAAATAAATGACGGGAGTGTTCAAAAGAACACCCCCGACTTTGTTATTATACTATGGATAAATCCATAAGAAGATTTCGGATAAAGGCTATGAGATTATCGAAAAACTTCCACCATAAAAGCTCTACCTTTACCGTACATTCTTCTTTGAGGTCAGTTCCTTCGACACCTGCGGTTATGACACATTCACCGATACCTTTTGATGTGACAACACCGTTTTCGTCAACGGTTGCGACTTTCTCATTCGATGAAGTGAAATACACATCATCTGAATTTGTATAAATGGTAAGTTCATCGGAGTATCCGTAATAGATGGTCATATAGCGGTTGGTCATACGGAAAGAAATATCTTCTTCCGTTGCAAATGCGGTTGTTGCACATACCGAGAACACGGTGACGATGCTTAAAATGAGGGCGATTGCTTTCTTAATGTTGTTTTTCATAATTCAATTCTCCTTTGTCTTAATCAAAAAAATCGGGTATCAGGTCGAGCTGTTCGTATTCTTCATCGGTCATTTCTTCAAGACGGGAAATTGCCGAATCGGTAATAGCTTTGAGTTCGGTTTCTTCCGCAGAAATGTATTCTCTCATTTCTTTGAGTGCGGAGATTGTGTCCGTTCTTGTTCCTGCATTGTGGATTGCGATAAGCTGCTGCTCATCATAGGTTACTGCGGTCATACTAAATGCCCCTTTCTGTCTTTTTCTTTGGTGCTGTTCTTTGCCTTTTCTGTTCAGGTGTTCTCTGCTTGAGCTTTTCAGCTATCGGTTTGCGTTCCTTTTTTTCATCATTAACAGCATTTGCAAGGTCTGAGAGTGAAATACTCTTGCCGGCTTTGACCTGTGCTTCAAGCTCTGCAACTGTCGGCTTTTTATCGCCGTTATTCAATATGCCGTCAATCATTCCGTAATCATCTTCGGTTGATATTTCAGCATTTTTGAGATAGTTGCTTTTGTTGAAATCGGGAAGCTCTCTGAAACCTACGCTGTCGCAGTAATGATATGATACCTCACCGTTCTGTTTTATTGCAAGGATGTCGCTGACTGATAAACTGTGACCCGTAAAATCAAGCGGTCTGTCAACGTTATATTTCTGATATGCCGCTTCAAGTGTAGCTGATACCGTTTCTTTCGGTTCGATTGTTGCTGTGTAAACGGCATCATAGTTCTCACGGCTCGGAGGTTCCGAAAGGCTGTCATATCTCGTAAACATAAGATTTTTCGGGTCATCATGCGGAATCTGATAGATAAGAATGGCATTGTTGGGATTTTCGTTAAATCTCTTTTCAATGTCACGGGCAGGAACATCAGCTTTTATTCGTTCCCAGTCAGCAACTTCAATACCAAAAATACCGTAATGGTCAATTATATCGTTTTCACTTACAACCATTGCTTCGGTATTATCGGTATGCAGACAGTAAATCGTCACATCTCTGTCCATCAGTTCTCTTGCTCTGTCCTTTGAAAGCGGGAGCATATTGCTGTCTGTGTAACCGTAGTTTTCCATCATCAGAACCGTTATTGTCGGGTCGGGAAGCTCTGATGTTGAGTTTTCTTCAATACCGGGTAATTCTGCCGTATCCTGCTGCTCTGCAATAGGTTCATCTTTTACATACGGAGTGAGTCTGTCCAAAAGTGACTGTGCTGTTTGGCTGTATTCTGTATTGTCATTGATAATACCACGAAGCCAATCGACGATACCCGAACAATTACCGCTTGAAATATCACCCACAAGGTCACTAATGTTACCCTGTGGGTCACTTACACGGTCTTTGTAATCGTATGTATCATAATTAAATGCAAAGCGGTCAAGATCGGTAGCAAGTGCCGTTATGGGGTCTGATTTTGCAGAAAGGTCAATTCCTTGTTCCTTGCAGACCTCTTTGAAATTACGGTCTATTGACGTAATGAGTTCAGATGAAGTCTTATTTATCGTTTCAAGACTTGCTTTGAGTTCTTTCAGTTCTTTATCGCTCGACCAGGAAGCAAGATAGCCAAATGAGTTTTCGCCCGTTTCAATGCCGTAATATGCACATACGGCATAGGCGATACTTTCCGCTTCAACTTCTTCTGTATGACGGTCTTTTCTTTCAACATCGGTTTCATCCTTATTCCTTCTTGAATAATTGTGAAGTGTTGCGTGTGCCATTTCGTGAATTGCGGCACAGACCGTCTGTGTTTCGCTCATTCCTTCACGCAGAGTTATACTCTGATTATCGTAACTGAAAAAGCCGTCGGCACCGTTTTCAATAGGCTTGAAATCAATGGGTACGGGAGAACTTCTTTTGACAGCTTCCATAAAAGCATCATAGTGTTCCACACTTCCGGTTAAATCAGATGAAAGTTCGGGCAAGGGTTTACCTTCGGTCTGCGAAACATCAAAAACAGAAACAACCTTGAATGTTGATGTGCTGACCTCTGCAACTTCCTTTATCGGCTGTCCGTTTTCATCGAGCATAGGAAGTTTTGTATCGGGGTCAAGTTTTTCTTTTTCAATCTTCTTTTTGAATGGTGCAGGGGCAATAATCTTTATGCCTTTTTCGCCACGTTTGACATTTCTGCCGAATGAATCCTTCCACTTGTTAAATCCTGCAACAAGCGAAGCATCCGGCTTTTGCATAAAGATAAGCATTTGGTTATTTACGCTGTATCTGTGAAAGCGACTCATTGTCTGCAAATACTGTTTGTATTTATCTGAGGCAAACAACTCTTTTATGCCTTTTTCGATACTGTCGGTAATATCTTTCAGCTTTTCTTTATCACTTTTGAAAGCACCTTTTGTATTGTCAGCCATAATATTCCTCCTATTCTATAATGGTTACTTCGTGATACTCACCGAACCCATTTATCCACTCTCGAGCTTCTTTTGAAGAACCGTCATAAAAGATGTCAACAACATTTCCGTTCACTTCGCTACCCGTATCAACGGCTTTGAGCCGTATTCCGTTCACTTCGATTATGCTTCCGAGAGGAATTACTTCGGGGTCAACGGCACAAGTTTTGAGATGTTCCGATGTTGCACCCGTAGATGTTGCATAACCCCATTTACCGCTGTCACTTGACGGAGTATATACGGTTATTCTGAAATCCTTGCTGTTTGTCTTTCGACTGACAGAACGGCTTGACGGCATTTCGGTTTTGAGTTTCTCTGTAATTCTTTCGGTGGTTATCTCTGCGGTTGTTTCAGGTACAGTAACGGTTGTTGTTTCGGTTGGTTTAACTGTTGTTATTTCAGTTGTTTCGATACTTGCATAATACGGAACTGAAAAATCTTCGGGATTTATCTCGTGTACTGCAAGTTCAACGAATATACCAAACAATAAAGTGAATATCCCGAGTCCGATAAGATATGGGGTATATTTCTTGTTCAAAGTTGTACTCCTTTGTCTTGGAATAGTGGAAAAAGTACCGCAAAAATAGGGGTAAAGGTCAAACTACCTTTACCCCTTGATTACCGCACTCTGAAACCGTTGATATACAAGGATTTCAGAAGGCTACTTTTTCCACTTTTCAGTTTCTTTTTCTTTGCATATACAATGCTTTTTGTCGCCTTATTCTGATTCTTGCACAGCTTGTGCAATAGAGCTGATTATGATGCTTTTTCATAAAGGGATTATTGCAACCCTTGCATAACCCTTTTTGCTTTTGGTTTAATATTTCATCTTCCAAATCCGGACGCAACGGGAGAACGGCTCTGCGGAAATACTGACACAATAACGAATATGTAATTAACTGCGGACAGCAATGAGTTTCACCGTCATCGAGAAGCAGACAGTTTCCTTCGTCATAATTGCAACACTCATTTTTAACAAGAGTATTTACGCTTATTCTCTGCTTTTCGGTAAGTCTTGGCAATTTTTTACTCATTCTTAACTCGGTATCTCACTTTTTCACCGTTGTCAGTAAATGTCAGCGTTATTGACTTATTTCCGTTTTTGATTTCCGTATATCCTTTGGAAAGCAAATCAACCGCCATCTTTTTAGTGATTGAAATATCCTGTGACTGTAAGAAAGTATTGTCCTTCCAAAAAGCGAATTTGCATCCGTTCTTTTCACAATGAAAACCGTTTTTGCCTTCGGTAACGTTGCCGCCGCATCGGGGACACTTGCCGACAATCTCTCTGCCAGAGGGGAATAAGACATCGACATCGTGAACGGGAGCATACTCATCAATGATTTCAATTATCATTTCGCTGATTTCATTCATAAAATCTTCGGGTTCCATTTCACCCTTTTCGATAAGTTTGAGCTTGTGTTCCCATTCTGCCGTAAGAAGCGGAGATTGGATTTGCTCGGGAAGAACGGTTATGAGTGACTTGCCCGTAAATGTGGGAACAAGAGAAACGGTCTTTTTGTTGTTCTTTCGCTGAACAAATCCCGTTGCAATGAGTTTTTCAATCATTGCAGCTCTTGTTGCGGGAGTTCCGAGACCTTTTCTTTCAGCATCTTCGGGAGTTTCTTTTGCTCCTGCATTTTCCATAGCTGAAAGCAAAGTATCTTCGGTGTAATTCGGCTTGGATTTCGTGAAACTTTCTTTCAAATCAATACTGTTGATTTCAAAAACGTCACCTTCCTCAATGTCAAACTGCATTTCGGGTTCTTCGGAATCTTCGCTTTCTGCTTCGATAAAGGTTTTCCAACCGTAACTTTCGACATTACGGTAAGTAAAGGTGAATTCCGTATCTCCGCAACGGATAAATGCTTTTTCGAGGAAATAGTAGAAAGGTTCGGAAACTGCACACAAAAGCCTTGTTGCAATCATTGTGAGAATGTTAATCTCACCTGCATCAAGTGAAGCAAGGTCAAGATTTGCAACATTCTTTGTGGGAATGATGGCGTGATGGTCGGTTACTTTCTTGTTGTTTATAACCTTCAGCTCGTCATATTCGGTTATTGTTCTGTTAATCAGATTTGCAGAAGCATTGATAAGTTCGGGAATGGATTTCTCCATATCGCTTGTGAGGTATCGGGCATCTGTACGGGGGTAAGTGCAGAGCTTCTTTTCATAAAGCGACTGAACAAGATTCAAAGTCTGCTGTGCCGTATATCCGAGTTTCTTGTTTGCATCTCTCTGGAGGGAAGTAAGGTCATAGAGCAAAGGCGCTTTTTCTTCCTTTGCCTGACAAGCTACTCTGTAACAAGTTGCAAAATCATAGTTTTTACAATCTGCAAGGATGTTTTCTGCTTTTTCCTTGCTTTCGATTTTATCGGTTTTCGCCTTAAAGTTACCGCTTTCAAGCTCAATGTTGTAATACGGTGTCGGTTCAAAAGCATCAATTTCCGCCTGACGGGAAATGATGAGGGCAAGAGTGGGTGTTACCACTCTGCCGACATTAAGGGTGCGATGATAGATAACCGAAAAGAATCGGGTAAGATTTATGCCTACAAGCCAGTCAGCCTTTGCTCTGCAATCGGCGGCGAAATACAGATTATCGTAAAACTTTGAAGGTTTGAGATGCTTGAAGCCTTCAATTATAGCTTCATCTTCCATTGAAGAAATCCAAAGTCTTTTTACGGGTTTTCTGCATTCGGAAAGTTTAAACATATTTCTGAATATTAGTTCACCTTCACGGCCCGCATCGCAGGCATTGATGATTTCGGTTACATCTTTGCGATACATAAGGGATTTAAGGATTTTGAAATGGTCATATTTGATTTTATCGGCTATCTTCAATCTCCACGGAGCAGGAAGAATGGGTAAATCTTCCTTTCTCCATATCGCATATTTGCCGTCATAACTGTCGGCATTTGCGAGAGTGTCAAGATGACCGTAACACCAAGTAATGATATATTTATCATTTTCCATATAACCGTCTTTTCTGTTTTTAACGCCGAGTGCGTTTGCGATGTTAATAGCAACAGAAGGCTTTTCGGTGATAATGAGCTGTTTCAAGATTATCAAGCCTCCGTTTCATCGTCATCGGCTTCATCAATTTCGTATTCTTCTTCATAACCGCCGTCAAAATCATCATCGGTATCGGGTTCTGAAACGGTGGGAGCAGGTTTACCGCCCTTCTTAAACTTGAAGTAATAAAGTGCAAAACCGCCGCCTGCAAGTGCTACTACAACAAGAAGAATGATACCGCCTTTACCGTTTGATTCCTTTTCATCGGGTTCTTCTTCGGTACTTGTTGTATATTCCGTAGTCTGCTCGGTAGTTGTTTCGGCTACTGCACACTGAGCAAGATTTACCTTGCAGAGTTCACATTCCGTATTAACCTTGCCGTCTTTGCACTTATCCTTGCAGGAACAAGTGGCAACTTCTACTTCACCGTCATTGATAAGAGCCATAAGGTCGGCTTCATCAACCAAATTGAGCAAGTACACGTTCTCTTTATCGCCGTCACGGTCAATTACAATGTAGAATGTGTTACCGCTTTTACTTGTTACGGTTAAAAACTGTTTGCTCTTGATTTCTTCATCCTCTTTGCCAGATGTGATATATCCGCCCATCTGCAAAAAGTCATCAATGAGTGACATATTGCCGTTGGGTGTGAGTTCGTTTGATGAATTATCACCCGTGTGTGGAATATCGACATCTGCTTTTGAGATTGTAATACTGTCAATGGAAGAAGGAATAGAAGTGTTACCGCTTTCATCGGAAGCATAATAGCTTTCAGCAGCAAAAGCGGGTATAGAAAATGCCATTATGACAAGCATAACGGCTACAATGCTGAAAATTGCTTTGAGTTTACTTTTCTTCACTCGCAGCACTCCTTTCTTTTATTCTCTTTAAGAGTTCGGGTAATTCGCTGATGTCGATATTTATAGCTCTTACCATACCTACGATTTCGATGTTTTCGAGTTTTTCAATCTCGTCATCAATAGCCGAATTACGCTGTTTGAGTTTATCAATTTTTTCGTTGTTTTTTGATTTCTCATCTTTGAGTTTTTGGATTTTGGGATTCATAATACCGCCTTTCTTATGGCAGTCTGCCGTATGCGTAAAAGTGTTCCTGCCAATATGATTTTGTAAGCGATTCATACTGTATCGGATCTCCGCAATGAAGCATCATATTGTTGCCTACATAAATGCCGACGTGAGTAACTGTTCTGCCTGCATCGTAAGTGTTTTTGAAGAACACCAAATCACCGGGTTTAACATTAACGGAAGAAACGGGAGTGCAAAGGTCATAAAGACCTTGCGCTGTCGGTCTGCCGACACTCCAACCGCAATGGTTATATACCCACGATACGAAACCTGAACAGTCAAATGATGTACTCGGTGAACTGCCGCCGAAAACATACGGATAACCGAGATATTTTTCGGCTTCGGCTATGATAGCCGCAAACCGTTCATCGGTTAGAGCTGATGCAGGAATTTCATAGTCCTCATATTCCGTGTTATAGTATCTGTCAACATATTCGGAATCGGGATAAAGGTCGGGACGGTTGCCGAGAGTTGCCATATATACCGAATACAGTTCAAGTTCTTCTTCGGACATAATCTGCGAAGGAACGTGTGAAAGGTTATTGTTCTTCAAAGTGACGTAACAAATGTAATAGTTGTACGGCACTTGAACCGTATATGAAACAATCTGCGGAATGAGATTTCCTTCGTCATCTACATTCCATTCAATTCTGTATCGTGTTTCTTCACGGTATCTGACTTCGGTTATGACTTGCTCGGTAAGGGTGTACTGTTTATCAAAAAGTGTCTGAATATCTCCCTCAACTTGGTCGATTGTCCATTCACCTTGATGTAAAGCTGTGAGAGCCGATAAAAGAACATACGGGTCGTGATAGATTTCATCAACCGTGAAATGATATTCGTGATACCCGTGTGTACTTTCGTAATTATCAATGGTGTATTTAAGAGTGTTTTCAAGCGCCGAATACTGTTCTTCAGCTTGTTTCATAGCTTCATCGGTACTCGGATAACTTGTAAGACCCATTCCGCCTACACCTGACTGTACGAAAACGGTAGCTGATGAAAACATAGAAAAAATAAGCAGGACGGCGAGAACTGCGCCGCCTGCTATGAGTACACCTTTCTTATGCTTAACAACAAAGTCTTTGACTTTCTTTGCCGCTTCCTTGCTTTTTTGAGCAGTTTTAGCGGTTGTTGAAGCAGACTGCGAAGCTGTCGCACCCTTATGTGCCGTTTTCATAGCTGCATACTCTTTCTTTATTGCCCGTTTCTGTTGCCATCTCGAATAGGGGTTTGATGAAAACTGCGGATTCTGTTCCTGTGACTGTTTAAAGAGAGCATCCACATTGGCTTTGTCAGCCTTTTTCTCGGCTCTTGCAGTTTCACGGTACGGTTTCAGTTTACGGCTTCTTTCAATTCGGTTTCCCGTTCTGACCGCACCTTCAACACCTTGCTCAATCTTGTGAACGCTCTCTACACCTACATTTTCATCTTCCGTTTCGGAAACCTTTTTATGTACCGTCGCAGATGCAACATTTATAGGAGCCTTTTTGACTTCGCTTGTAAGCTTCGATGAGGGTTTCGGTTTATCCACATCTTCGTGGAATATCTTTTTTGGAATTTTCTTTTCTGCTTTTTCAAGTTTATCCACCGCTTTATCGGCTTTCTTGGCAGCTTTCTTTACTTTGGGAGCTTTCAGTTCTTCATCGGTAAATTGCAGTCTTGGTACTCGTTTACTCATTAAATGCCCCCTTTAACGGGTCAAGCGATTTCGCTTTCTTCACTTTCAGAAGAATTCTGCAAAAGTTCTTCGACACTTTCAAGAATCATACTTACCCCTTTAATGATTTTTGCTGCGGCTTTCTCCGTTGATTGATTTCTTTCATTAACGGGTACTTCACAATCATAATATTCATCACAATTTTCGCAGTCGCCATCACATTCAAACTCATCATCAGAGTTGTCGCAGTTATCATCGCAATCGTGATTTTCTGTGCGGTCATCAACGTAATCAGAGCAATCATCACAGCTCTCACCCTCACAGTCATCGCAGTTGTCACAGTCACCGTCACAATCACAAACGGCACGGTATTCACAATCGGAACAATAATCGTAATCATCGTCATCATCGTCATCATCGTCATCAGTACAATTAAGCACATTCTCCATTATTGTGATGAAAGATGTGATGTTGTAAAGAAGATCAGTTGCATCTTCAAGTTTTGAGTGTTCAAAAATATGAAGAACATCCTGATAGTCGATGAAATTCAAAATCTGAACCCCACCGTTTGTATCGTGGTAAAAATGGTGAATATGCTGACAGTATTGACTTACATATCTTTTATAGTCCCTCATGCCGAATGCAAAACATACATCTTTGGCGCAGAAGTACAGTTCTTTGTTTTGGATAACAACACGGATTTCTCCGAATCTGCTATCCACAAGATTAACCTTGATTGCACCTTTGTTGCTGAGTGTAAATTCTTTAATCATATCAAATATCTCCTTGTTTAGTCCGCTTTTTCCTGCGGCTTGGTTGTCATAATCGAATACAGTTCCGTATCCTTCGGGAAACGGTCTGTAAACGGCAATATGGTACTGCCGTAGAAGATTAGTCCTTCACCTTCGCCTGACTGAGTTACATAAGAAAGCTGATGAGGGGAAATATTGAGCTGCTTTGCAAGAATCTGTCTGTCGCCCGAAGCCTGATTGAGCATATATATGTAGTCGGAGTTTTCAAAGATATTTTCGATTTCTCTTGATGAGAGCAAGTCTTTGACGTTCTGCGTAATGCCCGTAGGAATGCCGCCCCATTTACGGAATCGCTTCCAAATTTCAACCGTGTATGCAGCCGTCTGTTCTTCTTTGAGCAGAAGGTGCATTTCGTCAATGTAATAACGGGTAGCTCTGTGAGCTTCACGGTTTACGGTAACACGATTCCATACCTGATCCTGAACGATAAGCATACCGATTTTTTTGAGCTGTTTTCCGAGTTCTTTAATGTCATAGCTGACAACACGGCTGCGAATATCTACATTCGTGCGGTGGTTGAAAACATTGAGTGAACCCGTAACATAGATTTCAAGAGCAGTAGCGATGTACTGTGCTTCTTTTTCTTCCTGCTTACGCAGTTCGTTATACAAATCTTCAAGAATGGGCATATTTTCGGGAACGGGATTAGCAAGATACTCCGTATATACACGGCGTACACAACGGTCAATGATTGTTTTTTCAACAGGCTGTAATCCGTCTTTGCCTGCAACGATGAGTTCGCACAGAGAAAGAATGAAATCGGATTTAAGGGTCAGCGGATTTTCGTCATCAGAATAGTTAAGGTTCAAGTCCATAGGATTTATGAAGTCCTCGGAAGTGGGTGAAATCTTAATAACCTGACCGTCAAGCCTTTCAACCAATGCTCCGTACTCAGATTCGGGGTCGCATATAATAATGTCGTCATCTGTTACGAAGAAAACATTTGAAATCTCTCTCTTTGCCGAGAAAGATTTACCCGAACCGGGAGTACCGAGAATAAGACCGTTGGGGTTTTTAAGCAGCTTACGGTCAACCATAATCAGATTATTTGACAATGCGTTAAGACCGCAATAAAGAGCTTCCTTACTCGTCTGGAAAAGTTCCTGCGTTGTGAAGGGTATAAAAATAGCGACGCTTGATGTAGTCAAGCCTCGCTGAATTTCTATTTGGTTGTACGCAAGGGGTAAACTGCTCATAAGTCCTTGTTCCTGTCGGAAATCAAGCCTTACAAGCTGACAGTTGTATTTTTGAGCAATCGAACTTGCCTGAAAAACATTGTTATCGAGCTTCTGTTTGGTGTCTGCAACATTGAGAACGATAAAGGTGAGCAGGAACATTCTCTCGTTTCTGCTCTGCAAGTCCTGAAGGAGCTTTGTCGCTTCATTGTTGTATGTGGCAAGGTCAGACGGAATAATATCCATATCGTAACCCGCACGAACTGCCTTTTTCTGTTCTTCAATCTTCATTTTCTGAAGGTCGGTAATCTTCCTCTTTACCGTCTTAATCGCATTTACTTGGTCAACAGACTGAACGTGCATTGATACCACAACATTCGATTCCATATCGAGGAAATCCGCAAGCATTCGGTCATTGATTTCAGGTGCGAGAATCTGCAAAAATGAAGCGGCACCGACTTTTTTACCAATGCCGAATGTTTTGCCGTTTGCAAACTCAAACGAGCTGGGAGCGATAAAGTCTTTTACGGAAAGTCCGGAAGAAGCAAGCCAATCCCAAGAGAAATTGAAGGGTATCTTTTCATCGGTATGGAACATACCGTGCATAATTTTAAGTCTTTCCCTTCCGTTTACGGGAGTAGCAATAACACCTAACTTTTTAAAGTTGGTGATAATATCTGCTTCAAGTCGCTCAAGTCGGGGTTTTGCCTGCTTTATTGACGGAGCTTCGATACCGAAAGAAAGATATTTTGTCTTTACAATACCGTTGTTACCCTTTGCAAGCTGTTCACGGAGGAAATTCTGATATTCAACGGCGATACCGTCAAACATATCTCCACGAACGGGAATTGTGATGTTATCGGAATAAACTTCTTTTGCCCCCGTAAGATTGATGAATGAAAGCTGAAATTTAACCGATGAATCGAAATAGTTAAGGAAATCACACCAAGAATCGAAGATGGCGTTTTTATCCTCATTGTTGTTAAGCTGATAGTTTATATCAAGAAACTTAACCGTTTTTGTGTAATAGTTATCTGTTACACGGCAGATGCCGTCTTTGAACATTCGCTGAAACGGAATACTGTCCTGAGCTGACATCTGCTTTTTATCTTTGCCTTTTGCTCTTGCAACAGCAGCATCAATCTGTTTCTGCTGTTCTTTAGTCATTTTTCTGTTTGCCGACAATCGCTTCAACCTCCTTATCTAACTTATCCTGCCTTTCGAGAACGGCATAATAGTTGTTAGTCATATAAGGTCGCTGTTTCGGTTTTATAAACAAAACCTCCGCCATATTCTTAACTACCTTTTCAAAAGGCTGTCCGTTCTTTTCATACATTCCGAGAAGAACAAACGGAACCATTACCAATATCATTACGATTGCTGCCGCACTGACATTGAGAAATGATTTCAAAAGGAAGAAAAGGGGTATAGCAATTACAGCACCGCTGCCAAAACAGATAAGCTGTCGCTTTGTAAGATTGAACATTGCCTTTGTTTTGACTGCGTTTAAATCTTTGGGTACGGGAACGTAAGCCACGAAATCTCTCCTTTCCGTTAATGAGCGTTAAAGATAGATTTTGCAAGTGACCCGGTTTTGAAAAGGCTGAAGCAAAGCAATACTGTGTAACCCATACAAGTCCATATTGCATAGGAAATATCATCGGTAACTGTGATGTTCTCAACAAGTGCCGCATAAATCGCAACACAAACGATGATAAGAAATGCTTGGAACGCAAGTGCAAACAGATTTCGCAGATAATTCTGTCCCATCTGTCCGCTTTCTTTGTTCATCATTGTTGCCATAGGAATGGGAGCAACGGAAGTAACGAGATATATTTCTATCATTCTTCCGAACACAACTACCAAAATACATATTTGGAGTATTCCCATACAGATTTTTACGATACCTGACTGCATCCACAGTCCGATAAGTGAGCCTATGCTCATAGCTTCGAGTTCACCTTCGAGATCGGTTATGAAATCGGTCATATCTATTGAAGTATCACCGATTACCACCCCCGCAGATTCCACTATGATTTCGTGTCCGAGGTCGAATACCGCCATTACAATATCCCAAGTGTTTGTCACTATGAGAACAGCTCCCGCCGTTTTAAATGCCCATTTGAAGAACTGAAATGTGTCAACATCATTGTGAAAGTTATTTCTGTCAACAATCATCTGTATCAGTTCGAGGGTCATAACAATAGCGAGAATCACACCTGCAATCGGAACCATTACGTTTTCCGAAAGGTTGTGAACCATATTGAATATTGCAGTATTCCAATTCTGCGGGGTAGAGCCGACTTGTCCTGCTATTTCGCCGACCTTTTCATTAACTTGGTCGAACAAGCCTGTAAGGTTGGTTGTAATTCCTTCGGTTAATATTTCCCGAAACCAATCCTCAATAGCCTGAATAATCGTATCCATAGCTCAAGTCACTCCTTTCGGTTGGCTCCCGTGCCGAAACACGAGAGCCGCTTGATATTACTCAATCAAATTCTGTCTGTCTTTTTATTAACCGAACAGACCCGAAAGAAGGGGTACAAGAGTGATGCCGATGAGTGCAACGCCGCCGCCAGCCATAAGCTGCTTCATACCCTGCGACTTTGCACCGGGGTTATCGTTGCCGTAGCCTTCAAGAAGGTTGATTGCACCCCAGATGCCAAGACCTGCACCGAGTGCAATAACGAGTGTCTGCAGTACATCTACTGCTGAGTTGAAAAATGCCATTTAAAAAATACGTATAGATTTTACGTGTCTTTAGTTCGCTACATAACGTTTCTCCTTTCAATTTTTATAATTTTTTGTTGATACGAACATTTTGTCTTGATATATATAAAAGCCACCGTTGTTACGGTGACTGCTGTTGTTCGTCGGATACATCTATTTCATAAACTTCATAGACATCATCCGGCTTTGTTCTGAGTTTTGTTGACACGAATTTTTCAATGTCAAACTCATTTTTCTTATCATAATCGGAAAGCTGCTTGTATTTCGGGTGCTTTGTTATGTCATATTTGTTTGACATAAAGGGACGGACACCACGGAGCTGAAGAATACATTTCGAGCCATCCAAAACTGCGAGTTCATCAACCGATGCAAGTTCTTTTCCGAGTTTCTGATAATTAAGGCTGTGCGAGGTTTCTCTGCCTCTGCTTTCGCCAGTGTTAAATGTATCAATGGTTTCTTTGCCGAGAGCCGTTGAAAGTTCTTTCAATGTTGTCGGCTCTGAACCACCGAGAAATATTCTGCTGTCACAGTTACCGATGATTGTATCGGCATTATCCTTATACAAGGCTTTGAGCTGTGACTGTGCCTGCAAAACAAGGCAAGCTGAAATCTCACGGCTTCGGATTGTTGCCATAAGTTTTTCAAGATTCGGTATCTGACCGATATTTGCAGCTTCGTCGATAAGACATCTGACGTGTATAGGCAATCTTCCGCCGTAAACATCGTCAGCCTTTTCGCAAAGCAAATTAAAAAGCTGAGTATAAATCATTGAGATGAGGAAATTAAAGGTTGCATCTGTATCTGACATTATGAGAAAAAGAGCCGTTTTTCTGTCACCCGTCATATCAAGCTCCAATTCATCATACATAGTAATTTCTCTTACTTCTGCAATATCGAAGGGAGCAAGGCGGGCGGCACAAGAAATCAGAACTGATTTAGCCGTTTTGCCTGCGGCAAGTTTGTATTTCTTGTATTGCCTTACAGCGAAATGTTCGGGGTCTTTTGCTTCAAGTTCGTCAAACAGATAGTCAACGGGATTTTTAAAACTTTCATCATCTTCTCTGACTTCCATTGCGTTAATCATAGAAATAAGCGTTGCAAAGTTCTTTTCTTCTTCAAGACCTTCATACCACAAGTAACCGATTAAGGCACAGTAGAGCAATGTTTCTGCTTTAACCCAAAAATCATCACCTGCTTTTCCTTCGCCTTTGGTGTTGGCGATAAGAGTGGTAACGAGTTTCAATATATCCTTTTCCGAATGGATATATGAAAAGGGGTTATAGTGGAAAGACTTTTTGAAATTGATTGTATTGAAAATCTTGATTTTGTAGCCTTCCTTTTCAAGCATCTTTCCGCACTCAATGGCAACCGTACCTTTAGGGTCGGTTACAACATAAGATGAATGGCATTGCATAAGATTCGGTTTAATCCAAAAGCGGGTTTTCTGTTGTTATTAGCATACGGCTTTTTATCCGTATCTCCGGAGCTTTCACTCATTTTCATCAGTATGTCAATTCATACTCGGCATAGCATATCTTTTTGTCCTGCAAAATGCAGACCAACCGACAGCACGGACTCTTGGGAGTGTTATATTCTTCTGTGAAGTTTCAACTCCTATGCGTTGCGTGTGACTGCACTTTTAAATACAGCCTTCCACTCGGATTGGGATTTTACACCTTTCCCGATTTCTTTCGTGCTGATAATCTTAATTTAATTGTTGGCTTCAATTAAGACGGCATATCTACCGCTACCGCTTCCGCCTACGATAAGAACATTCTTGTTCCTTGCGTTTTTCGGCTCTTTCGGTCTGTTGCTCATCATCAGACTTTCGGTTTGAGTGAGGATAACATTGTTTTGAAATACGGGGTCTTGAAATGGTGCAATATCATCGTGAGTTCCCCAACGGGCAGATCCGTATTCTTCATTCTTACGATATTTCTTTGCGTTTTTACTCTTAACATAAACTGCAAGCCTTATGCCTGCGGCAATCGTTGCTCCTACAATAATATCGAAGATATGAAAGCTCGGTATAATATCCTCGAAGGCAAGAGTTAAGCCCTCCATCATATGGAGAGCTTTGCCTTCAAATCCGCTACCCGGCGCAAGGCGGACAGCCTGACCTATTTTAGTTGCCATAATTCCGATTACAACATACGGAATGTTGGGAACGATGATTTTTTTGAGATTTATATTTCTCAACGTTCACCACGTTCCTTATTTTTGATTTTGGTGGGAAGTGATTTAATCTTTTCCGCTATATTCTTTATTTTTACTGCAATGGGTTCTTTGTTTTTCTTTTTAATTGTGTTTGCTGTGTATTCTCTGAACGCTGCGGTCAACGCATCTGTATCTCTTGCTTTGAAGAAAACAAGATATTTCGGAGGACTAACTGTTTTGTCCTTTTTTACGGCATAATCAACACCGTATTTTCTTGCAACACGGTCAAAGTCTTTTATGTTTTTATCGGTGATTTCGATATTTGTCAAACCCTGATTTTGTGCTGCAAGCTGTTTTACGGTCTGTTTTCCGTGAGGAATAACATCTTTGTTTTGATTATGCTGAGCCGCTTTGTTTCTCTGATGAGCAAGAAACTTTTCCAATGCCTGCTTGAGTGTTCTTGCGGTGAGCTTTGTTGTATTAACGGATAGTGTGACCATTTTGCTTTCAACTTCTTCCTGCAAAGGCTATCACTCCTTCCAGTCAACAATATAGACGATTTCAATTACTTGTTCGTCAATGGGAGTAGATGTTGCGGAAACAACCGCATCGTAAACAACCGCAGAAGATTTATCTTTTTCGATTATCCAACTGTTATTGTATGAAAGACTGTCCGTTGTTCCGGCACTGTCTGTCTGAATACCGTTCATTTTAAAGCCGATCTTTTTAGCATCGACTTTTTCGTTTGCCATATTCGTTGAATACGGCACGATATTCCAACCGTTTCGGGAATTTATATCAGCTTTCTTTACTGATACAGCCGCTGTTGAATTATTGATAATAACAACATCTGAAGGGGCATAAACCTCACCGTCAGTTCCCATTGTGAGAACCATTGTTGTCGGTACTGTCACAGAGAACTTTGTCATAAGATAACCGCATTTATCACAATAGCAGTCCGAGTTTTGGTCAACGTGGTCTGCGTAAGAGATATGCTTTTCTCCGCATATACAACTTTGTGTTACCTGATGTTGTGATTCTGAAAACTGCGTATAAACAGTTGAAGCCGTGAAACTGTGTGCTTCTAATGTTTCTTTTTCATATTCACATTCATCGCAGGGATTTATCTTTGTGTGTTCATCTTCAGAATACTGCTCATAATACGGGTCAGTAGTGAAATGATGATAGTCTGTATATCCCCAACCATAGTTGCAATCTTTACATCTTTTGGTACGGGTATGTCGTTCTTCACTACTGTAATTCCAAGATTCCGTTACCCAATACCAATCGTGTTCTGCGTGTTCAATTTTTACATTGCCACAATCTGAACATACACTTTCTCTTTGGTGATACTTCATATGGTCATATTCATCATCATAAGAATTTTCGGTACCATACTTGTACCATTCGCCGGCAACATAATTATGGGTTGCTGTTCCACCATCGATGGTGCGGGTACAAGTGTCACAATGCTTTGTTATACTGTGAGTTGTTGCATTAACCGAAACATAGGTGTAAAGCTCTTTCGGATAATTATGATATCTGTAAGTAGATACTCCATAAGTACATTTAGCACATCTCGTAATCTGATTGTGATATGTTGCATCGCTGTCAAACCAAGGTTTATCCACATACATTTCGTGAGGTTCATATTTTGAACTTATGTAAGCACAATCAGAACAAGTAATTTCATATTTATGAAATTCATCGTGTGGATATGTACTTTCATTCGCATCCTCGGTTCCGTAGCGTATAGGGTCACTTGTAGTTAAACTGTGGTTTGCATAAGATGTTTTTGAGTAATCACAAACAGAACAAGTTGTCGTTTTCTTATGCTGTGTTGATGAGCTGTTTACCCAATCTCCTTCGGTAAGACTATGCACATCAGATACAACGGTAGAGTATCCGCAATCAGAACAAGTTTTTGTTCGTGAATGGTAATTATCACCGTTTTTATACCAACTACCATAAACCCAAGTGTGATTTTCAAGCACGGCTGTTTCCTTACCGCAACCGGTCTGTGACTGGTATGCAATAGCAATTTCTTCCATAGTTGTATCTTCCAAGTACGCATTTTCACCACACAAATGTTGTGTCAATCCGTAAATGTTCGAACCTCTGATGTCAGTTGCGTGGTCACAGGCTTTGTTTGCATAATGTTGAGATGCGTTATATTGTGTATAGCTTTTGGTGGTGTAACCGTGTTTACAGAACATCAAAGTCATTGTGTGCCGTAGCAGACTACTGTCACTATTGTCATATTTTGGACAATAAACAATATACAAATGATAATCATTCATTTTGCTTGCAAGACCATAATGATTGTTGTAAATATTCTCGTATGTATCGCCACCAAGATGCGGAACTGAGCTATCAATCTTTTCGGTTGGGTCACCGTAAGGTCCGGAAATGATGAGGTCTTTAAAACAAAGAGATTTCGGACAATCATAGGTTGTAGTTATTGTCGAGTATGCCGCCGATACCATTGATGTTATTGCAACAGATGAAATAACGAGAGCAACAGAAAGAATAAAGGAAATAACCTTTGTGAATTTTCTTGTTTTCACATTGATACCTCCTTAATCTGCGATTGCAATAGTAAATACCACCTTTGCGATTTCAGCATCTTTTTCCGTTGATGCGTCTTTCGATACTTTGGCGAAATATTTAAGATTCAGACTTTCCTGCGGAGCGATAACGGGAAATGCCGTTGAACTGATAGCCATTGAGCCTGCATCCTTTGTGGGTATGCCGTTGATTTTGAGGGCAACAGTTTTCTTGCCCGAAAAGTTTTCATAATTACCGATTTTGTATGAGCCGTCATTCACCGTAACATCAGTAACTTTAATACTTCCGTATTTTGCGTTGTTGGTGATTTTAGCATTATCGGCTGTAATAACTGTTCCGTTTACAATTTCAATAGGAAATGAAGCAGGAACGGTAACACTCACGGCTCTGTATTCGTTTGATACCGTCAGTTTGACTGGTACAGAAGCCTTTGCGTAAGATGCCGCAAAAGCATTTATAGATGTGAGTGAGAAAACGAGAGCGAGGGCAAGAATAATTGCCGTTATTTTCTTATGTTTCATTGATTATCCTGCCTTTCTTAATAGTAAAGCGGCAACCATTTGTTGGTCGCCGCTTTGTTTATTGGTTTTGCTTTGATCAAGCAGCTGTATCCCATTCAACAACGAATACAACGCTTGCGATTGTTGCTTCGGTTGCAGCAACAGAGAGAGGAGTAACGATTGCATCGTAGTTTACTGCAACGCTGTTGTTTGCTGTGTCGCCGACACCGGTCATATAGCAACCTTCAACGGGTGCAGAAATGAGAGTCTGTGTGTTTACATCTGACTTATCTGTTGCAACCTGAGAACCGTTACCGATTGTCATTGCAAAGCCGAGCTGATCGCTGTCAACTTTTTCTGAAGCAAGAGTTTCCTTGGGACCGAATGCTGTGAGTGTCCAGCCGTTTTCGCCGTTGATTGTAGCAGTCTTAACTCTTACTGCGCCGAATGAGTTGTTTGTGATTTTGCAGTTGTCAGCTGTGGTAACTGTGCCGTCTGTACCGACTGCCATGGGAAGTGCGGTGGGAACTGTTACGGAAAGAGCTGTTGCTGCGGGGTCGCCGCCGAGTGTACCGTCATCGGTTGAAGAAAGGTTTACGGGAGTTGAACCGTTACCGCCGTTGGAAGTGATTTCAGCTGCGAATGAGGGGATTGCCATACAGAATGCCATTGAGAGAGCAAGACCTACTGCGAGGATTTTTTTGATTGACTTTTTCATAGTAAAATTTCTCCTTTTTGTTTAAAAAATATTGTTTTGTTTTTATTTGTGTTCGGTTCATCAGTTAAGAACCGTAATTTCGATTTCTGCACCTGCACAACCGAGTGAAGCACCCGTTTCGGGGTCAACGTTGTGGAACATAGCGGTGCATTCATAAGTACCTGCGGGAAGAACAACATCGAGCTTTGCTTTTTCGATTTTACTTCCCACGGCAATTCCGTCAGATTCGTAAATCGTTTCACCGGTATCATTTCGGGTGATAATTACTATCTGCGGATAATTGTTGATTGTTTCATTGACTATCATAAGATTGCCTTCGGCAGAGCCGTTTTCAAACTTCGGTGCGGTGTTCATTGATATGTTTATCATTCCTGCCTGCACCTTTTCGTTAAGACCTTCTTTGATTTTTTCGATGTCAGCTTCATCCCAACCGCCGCTTACGGCTTCGCTGTCATAGACAAGACCTCTGTCAGCGGGATTTGCGGGATTATCGGAACATCCTTTAAAGCCGAGAAAGACGAGAAGAAATAAGAGCAATGCCGCTAATACTGCAATCGCAATGCGGGTCGCTGTTTTCTTTTTGCTTTCATCTGACTTCTTCTTTGATTTACTGCTTGAGTAAATGTTTTTCATTTTGGTTTACCTCCTTTGTATTAAAAAAATGCCTTGCGAAAACCGCAGGCACACTAAGGCGGAATCACCAAACGAAAGAGCTTGATTCCGTGTTTATTCATTTGTTACTCCTTTCCATCAGCTTAAAAGAGGCTGATAACTCTTTCGGCTACGCCCATTACAACTTCAATGCCGAGCATAAGGTAAAGACCGCCGACAGCAATAATACCGTGAATCATTAAATCACCCCCCATTCTTTTAATTTGTTATTTTCATACTCGTCTTGTTTCTTGTTTGCACAATATAACATAGACAAGATGTAAGGCTTTCTTTTTCTTGGTTTTATGCCTTCGTTTTCAAGAAAGTCATAAACATAAGCGATGTTAAACTCATTTATTTCATCAAGTCTTGCTACAACGCTTTCTCTGGGAATACTTTTTCCTTCGATTTTGAAAAAAGGAAATGATGAACAATAGGCATCAGCCATAATTGAAAGAGCTTCATCCAAATCATCTTGGTCAATCGTGTAAATGAGTTCTTCATATTCAAACCTTTCTTTGAGATATTCTATACACTCATCTTTCGACCTGCCCGACCAACCGCAATTGGTTGGTTGGTAATTTGTTGAATAAGTATTTTGTTGATTAGTATTTTGTTTATAAGTATTTTGTAGTGTTTGATTTTCTGTAAGCGGGTTTTCCGTAAGCGGATTATCCGTTATCAGGTTTTCTGACAACGGTTTTTCAGAGAACGGTTTTTCATAGACAAAGTATTCATTTTTTGAAAATTGTCCTTTGGAACTGGTGGTTTGCCTTCGCCTAATGTATCCTGCTTTTTCAAGTTGATGTATGCAAGAACGGATTGCAGTAATTCCGTCAGGGTGTTTGGCGGCTAACCCCGTCATCTTATAGTCCCAATCTTCCGGTAAGCTTAATATGTAACAAAGCAAACCTTTTGCTTTCAATGTCAACCGTTCATCCTGCAAATGATGATTTGACATTACTGTATAATTGCTCTTTTTTTCAATTCTGAACACTTCTGACATTTCCGATCTCCTCCTTATACAGATTGTTCACTGATAAATCAGTTATCTTGCATCTCTGTTATTTCTTTTAACTGTTCGTTCTTTCAGCACTTTTTCAAGACCTTCTTTTGCCCAATCGGAGAGCTTGTCTTTTTCGATAGTGCCGATAACATCCTGACGTTTGAACTGTGCGGATTCTCCGGTATAAAGATTTGTGCAGAAACAAGCAGTACCTCTTGAGTTTTCGGATGAACCGAAACCACCCGTACAGAGATATATCTGATTAACAGACATTCTGTATTCGGGTTTGAATACATCTGCGTTAATTACTACAACCTTATCTTTGATTGACTGGCTGTAATCAACAGGCTCGCAATCTTTGGCGGTAAGCGGTGTTTTATCAACGGAAATCTTTGCGTTTTCTTCCATAACTCTGTCGGCTTCTGCTGCAATTCTTTCTGCAAAAATCTTTGCAAGTTCGGCAAAATCATCACCGATGAGAACATCGTTATATCTTATAAAAATGCCGTTGTTTTCACAGTTAGCAACAAGATAATTCATATTGTCGGGTGCGTTTGGCTTTTCGCCGAGTACAATCTCGGCTTTACCGATTTCAAATGTTTGGGTTATTTCATAACCCTCAACAATTCGTTTTTCACTCAACATTTTCAACTCCTTTACTTTTCAAATACTTTTATGCCCATTCGCATAATGAGGTGGGCATTCATAATCAATCTGAATACATCATCATCAATTATTTCGGGATTTCCTAAATCGTTTTGGAAAATATACCTTTTCCCGGTGTAAATCTGCCTTGCTGCCATAAGCAAGTCATAGTTCTGAACTGATATTCCTTTAATATGGACTTTTGAAAAATCAATACCGTCACGGGTAAAACAATATGCAGTTCTTTCAATAAGGTCATCATTGACCGTCATCAGGTACATCGCAGCATAATAATGTCGAGTGTTTCTGCTATGATGAAAACCGAGAAGGTAATCAAGCTCACTCATATTTCTGCGGTGTTTTTCAGAATTCCATAATGATGCAGGGAAAGTGCGAATCATATATTTAATGCGGTTCTGTATTTTATCGTTCTCGAAAAAATCGAGAGCCGCTTCAACATTCTCCTTGTATCTTGTGTAACTGTGTTTCTTTCGGGTGATAAAAACGCCCAAAAGTTCATTATCTTCCTGAAAGTACCTGTTATTAGTGTTAAGCATTACATCGAATTCCTCCTTTCATCTGTGTTTTGGGTATAAAAAAAGACGAACCTTAATTTGCATTAAAAGTTCGTCTGATTTATCTGTTTTGACTCTGTTGTTTACGTTTTTGCCAAACATCGAGCAACCGGAAAATAGTTGTTACCTTCTGCTCGTTTGTATATGACTTTGGAAAATATTGGTTCACTTTGTCTGCGGGAAGAACAATATTGTTGCTCATTGGTTTCTTTTGTTCCATCATTATATCAAGCATCCTATCATCATTTAATTTACCGAGTTTGCTTAATTCACGCATACGTTTCGCTTGTGAGAAAGACGGAGTAGCTTGTTCGCTTTCTATCGTTTCGACAAGCAGAGCTTGTTCTTCGGGTTTCAGATATGATATTTCAACTGCCGGAGTAAGACCCATTTTTTCTTCATCAACTAATTTTTGAAGCGGTGGAGATAGTTCATTCAAGCGAATGTACCTTCTTATTTGTTCTCTATTTGTACCTGCTTCCTCCGCTACTTTATCAACTGATAACTTCTGCACAGATTGTGTAGAAGTTAAATCGTTTCTCTGACCTTGCCTTTTT
>CALAQQ010000262.1 GCA_937888485.1 uncultured Clostridia bacterium | reverse complement strand
TCAATGCTGTAAGCGGTTGTCTGAGGCATTTCAGGGTTACAAATCAAGCGGGAATAAATCCGTGCGAAGGAGTCGTTCTCCCCAAAAATATTGAGCATGATTCATCCGACTACAAAGCTTTCACTCCCGATCAGTGCAAACTTATTGAAAAAGAGGCAATGAAACGGCACGGCACCGGAAGTCTCAAGTACCGATACGGTCCGGCTATCCTTTTCTTGTTGTATACAGGGATGAGAATAAGTGAGCTGTCCGCTTTGACGTGGAATGATGTTGATTTTAAAAACAATCACATTGTTATAAACAAGAACTCCGTTGTTGTGAAAACAGACGGTCATTATAAACATGTCACTCAAAGCAGACCCAAAACCAAAGCCGGTGCAAGAGTTATTCCGATTTCGCAAAAAACACACGATATGCTCACTGAATTAAAGAAGCAAAACGGAGAATGCAAGTATGTTGTTGCAACTGCAAATTTAAAGCAACCGCAACCACACACCATCTCCAGATCTCTGAAAGATATTCTGAAAAACATCGGCATTTCTGACGAAGATCACTCTTACGGCGTGCATGCACTCAGGCATACTTTTGCTTCCATGCTCTTCAGAAACGGATGCGAAGTGAGAGTTGTTTCGGATTTACTCGGGCACGCAAATTCAATAATCACCGAAAACTATTATATCCATCTGATCCAGTCGCAAAGAGTTAAAGCTATCGAAGATCTTGATAAATTCTTCGACTAACTCCCCTTCCCTTGTTGACGGACTGTTTATTTTAGTGAGATATTCTTATCTCAACGATTTACATTTAACAAAAATGCCACACAGACTGAATCAGCTTGTGTGGCATTTTTCAATTCATTATTTCACAATCTTTTTATTTTTGACTATCTTGCTGTTTGCGTTTATGTAAGAATACTTGCGGCATTTGAAAAGCTCTTTTCTGCCGTTTTCGTTTCTTGTGAAAACGAGTTCAAACTTTCCGCCTGCGGATTTGAGATTCTTTGCAAGAATTTCCGCAGTTTCTTTATTGACTGCAATAATCGACGGGCAGGCATAGCTCTGAACATAGTTTCTGCTTGTGAGTTTTGAAATACCCTTTGTGCCGATGAGAAGATATCTCGGGTCATCAATGGGTGAAAGAAGCTCGGAAACCGCCTTTGCAAAAACGTTCTTTTCTCTGACGGTTGCTTTTGAAAGAGAACAGTTGACGGTATTCTTATTTTCGGATTTTCTGACCGAAACGGTTGCTCCTCTGCTCTCGATTTCGCCGATTTCTTTGAGAGTTCGGAGAATCGCATTTGAGATGTTTGAAACTGTTTTTTCGGGCGAAGAATTCTTCATCACAACCGATGCGGATTTGATGAGCAATACGGAAGATATTGCCGCTATGATAAATCCGATAAGTCCGCCGAAGAAACCCGACGTTGCGATTATGATTATCGCAAGGACAATCAGAACTGCAAGAACGATTGCATAAATCTTGTTCTTATGAACGGCACTTGCAGGCTGAACCTCTGCAGGAATTTCGCTGACTTCTTCAATCTCGGGTCTTGCCTTGCCCTTGACGGCGGCATTCCATCTGCCTGCCATAACGTTTCTTGCGGCGGCAAGCGAGAGCATCTGATTATTGATGCTTTCAAGACTGTTTGCATCATAGGGTGCTTTGAGAATATCGATTCTGTCTGTTCCGCTTTCAATAACGTCGCTGTTATATGCAGGTGCCTGAAAGCAGGCAAAGCGGCGTTTCATCGTTTCAAAATCATCGCTGATGATTTCGTCTTTTGAATCAGGCTCAACCGTCACGAGATGCCAGATATTCGACACCTTTTTGGGATTCTTTTTATCAATTCGGATTGCTCTGCCTCGCATCTGATTTGAAAGCATAAAACTGCCCACAAAGCTTGCAAGAATGAGAGAATTGATATTCGGTGAATCCCAGCCTTCGCCGAGCAATGATTTTGTGCCGATAAGCACGTTGATAACTCCAAGCTGAAATGCTTTTGTTATAATGCTGACCTTATTTTTATTTGAACCGCCGAAAATGATTTCGGTGTGATTTGTGTTTTCAAGCTTCTTTATTCTGCACGGCACACCTTCGTTATATGCAATTTCCTGCGCAGCTTCAACGGCGGAATCGGGCAGAATAACAAGCGTACCCGAAAGCACCGCAACCTTTGCATCGGGATTTGTTCTGCGGATTGATTCAAAAACGGGTACCGTGCCGAGAGCGTGGATTTCTTCATCCGTGCCGACGAGTTTCAGCATATCCTTTTTGATATAATCGGCAAGAATGAGCATACGCAGACCGTCACCGAGATTCTGATATTCACTTGCAACGATTCTATTTATGCTTTCGAGTTTACCCGTTGAGGAAACGAGCATTTTATTGATTTTATCGCTTGATGCAAGGCGGACTTTTCTTTTTTCGATAAGAGCCTCTTTTGAAAGAATCGCCTTTAATTCTTCGCTGATTTCTTCCGTAAAAACATCAGGCTTATCAATGATAAACTGAAATGCTTTTTCGGCTTCGGCTATTGAGTAAACAGGAGCTTTTCTGCCCTCAAAAACCTTTTCTTCAAGGCTCTTTGAAATATTGGCATTTCCTTGTTTTGCAACGCAGACAAGTGATTTGAAGCCTGCAAGGTTATCATAGAGTATTTCTTCGTTACCTGCCGCATTTGAAACCTGCAGAGCCTTTGAAAGCAGACCGCTTCTGATTATTTCATCGGTAACAGCCGTTGCTTTTGCCTTGTAATTTGCAAGAATCTGCGATTCTTCCGCTGTCGGATAGCTGAAATATATATAGTCCTGATGGGGGCAGAGAGTTTTCTGCATAACAAGCTGAGGAACAAAAATCTCCTCGTCAATATCGCCGCAGAGAGTCTGATATCTGTTCCATTCGGCAGGTGTGCTGTCATAGGGCGGAGTTGCGGTGAGAGCGATGATTGTAACACCGTCGCCGAGCATTGCAACGAACTTTTCAAGAGCCTTCTGCCATTCGCTTTTGAGATGATGTGCCTCGTCAAGGCAGATTGTTTTTATGCCTGCCTTTCTGATTTCGGAAAGCAAATCGAAATTGCTGAAATCCTGCGTTTCTTCGGCTTCAAATTCATCTTCATCCGCTTCGGATTCCATAACGGTTTTTGTGAAAGCGGCGTGAAGTGCCTGATATGTGATTGAAGTTATAAGCTTGGGGTTTGCGAGCGAATAGGAAATGTATTCATCGGGGTTTTCGGTTTCGGGAAGATAAGCCTCAACGAATCTTTCGCCCCACTGCTGGCGGATTGTAACAGAGGGCGACATAACGAGCGCAGGTGCATTCTGCCTGCGGACAAGCTCAAGACCGAGAATAGTTTTACCGCTGCCCGGCGCGGCAACGATATGTATTCTTTTATCTTTCAGATGCTTTTGCGAATTATCAAGCACTGCCTGCTGATAATCACGGAAGGTCCATTTGAATTTAACTTTGCTGAAATCTTTCATAATATCACATCCGTTTGCCGATTTTTACAAATATAATTATATCATATATTTTCGGTTTTTCATCATGCTTTTTTGAATTTTTTAAAAAAGACGGCAGATTTCTCTGCCGTCCGGTAAAGCGTTCAATTTCAGTGCTCTGCTCCGCATTCGCAGACAAGATTATTGCCGAAAAGCTTCTGGAAGAAAAGAACAATCTTATAGAAGAAACCTGCAATTCCGCCTTTATGGCATTTGCATTCACAATCTTTGTAAACTGCTTCTGCAGAAACATTGAAAACTCCCATTGTGAACGTTGTTTCGGAATCATAATAATCTTCGGGGGTTGCGCCTGTGATATTCCAACAATAAAAAATCTTACCGTCAATCTGATCTGCCGTGATTGTTACAACGTTGCCGATAATTGCATTTGAAGCAGATGCCTTTCCGTTTATAACGCTGATATCAGTTCCGGGTGTTTCAAAATCACCGAGTTTGATTCTTATAATGCACATTGCTTTGCCATTAGTGCCATGTTTATAAAGATAATATGCGCTGTCACTGGGAAGATATGAACTGAAATTATAACACGGAATTTCTTTTCCGTCATATACAACTTTGAATTCATCAGCTGCGGGAAGCTCATAGCCGCCGATATAGAATGTTGTGAGCACATAATATTCCTTTTCGGGGTCAGCTATCTCGCCGTCGCAACTGGGAACCTCTGTTGACATGATTACCGAATAATATGGCTTCTGATTGTAGTCAAGCGAAGGGAAGCAAGGGGTGAGATCTGAACTTCTGAGTCTTTCGCCGTAATAGATTGAGGGGAACTTACTGATTTCAATAACCTTTGTTGCAGCTGATGCCGAAGTCATTGATATACTCATCATTGAAAAAACAGTAATGAGAGCAAGTGTAATTGCGGTTATTTTTTTAATCATTTAAAAACCATCTCCTTTTTATCCTGCGTAATAAATCTCTTCAAAAAGCTCATATTCGGGTGTTCCGTTGATACAGAGCTGATAATCCGTGCTGTTTCTCTCAACATAAATTCTGCATTCTCTGCCATCACCGAGCTTTGCATCAACATATGTTTTGCCGTCTGTACGCAGAAGTGTGAACTCTGAACCTGCTTTGATAAGTTCAGATTTCATATCGGGAAGAATTTTAACGTTGAAAGCTTCTTTTGATGTGAGAACGAACAGGAAACTTTTGTCTATGGTATAGAATTCATCGGTTGATTCGGGCATACCCGTTTCGGAATTCACGGTGTAGGTTTTATCGGCAGCGTATGTTCCGAGTATATCAAAGGTTGTTTCAAGAACAAACTGTGTGGGATTATTGAAAAGAAGCTTCGCCTGATGGGTATCTTCGTTTTCATCCTCCCAGACCAGACTGCCGAAAGCTGTTCTGTCAAGTTCACCTGCTTCTTTTATCTCGTTGCCGTTCAGGTCATAAATAAGAATGTTTGTGTAATCGTTAAAGCCGTGGGGCACAAGATAAACAAAATATCTGCCTTTTGAATTGACAAGATAATATTCGGCACTGAAAGCATAAACATCTTCAACCGTGAATTCGTTACCGTTGAGGTTAAGACTGATATCTTTATATGAGCCTTCTTCCGTGTAATACGAAAGGCCGACGCTGACTGTATCTTTTTTACCGTCAGACGGATTAATATCAAACTCAACGTCGTTCCATTCGGAAAGTGTTACGGCATAGGATTCGGGGGCAACCGTATATTTCTTATTGAAAAGCTCGGGATATTCGTCAAAATAAACCGTGGCAGTAATAAGACCTGCGGCAAAGGATGCGATTTCATAGGGACTGAAACAGAAGGTTACACCCTGATAACCGATTGTCCAGTTAAACTGTTCTGCTGTATATTCCGAAAGAACTTCTTCCAGATTGCCGAAAAATCCGTCTGCAAATTCATCTTTTGAATTTATCTTTTCCGAAAGAATTGCGGGAAGAGATGAAATGTCGGTCATAACGTCTGTTATAACAAGCTCTTTACCCGTTACGGTATCGAAGTTATATCCTCCATAGCCGTAGTTGGGGTGCGCACCGCCCGAATACTCATCTGCATCGCTTCTGATACTCAGAACAACGCTATCTGCTCTTTGGAGAAAGTATTCGTTGTTTGCGGTGTAAACCGCAGGCTGTTCGCCGTCTTCATAATAATAATCGAGCTGTTCCGATGCATACTCATCAAGCTCTTTTGCCTTATCCTTATAGAACTCTGTTTTTTCAGCATTAAGAGAATCAAGAGCTTTTGCAAGGCGGGGATATTCTTTTTTATTTTCTTCTGAAAGATGCAATTTCTGATAATTTACCTCTGTCAGATAGTAATACTCTTCAGTATACGTTTCATACTCATAGGCTTTTTCTGTATAAACGGAAAGAAATTCCACGGCATTTTTCTTTTCGGGCAATGTGTTTTTGTCTGTTTCGTCGGCAACAGTTGTTGTTTCGGCATCGGGATTTTCGCTCTTATCAACAGAGCAGGATGCAAAGCCGAAAAGAAGTGCAAAAACGAGCAATAATGAAACGATTTTTTTCATAAAATCACCTTAAATTAATAGGAGTGACCGCCGAAAACGGCCACTCCGCAAAGTATTTTTATTTGATTACGATTGTTTCAATAAGGGGTGTTGCATCTTCAACCGTGCAATTCCAGACCATAACATACATAGCGTTACCGGTTGAGGTGTTTGCCACAAGATATGTGATACCTGTGTTGGATTCGATAGCATCATATGTGTTTGCACCGATTGTTACCGATGTGTATTCCTTGTTGGGATATGCATAGCCGAACTGCCTTTTCTGAACTTCGTATTCCATATCCTGCTTATCATAAACATAAACAGCGGCATTTGCACCGAGAGCTGTGTTGGTGAAAACAAGTGAGCTTTTATCTGACTGTGCTTCGTTATGGATAAAGCCGCCGGCAGGAGTAACTGTTACGTAACCCTTTTCCGATGTGATGGGACTATTGGCAGGAGCTTCGGGTTCGTCTGTGCCGTTGTTTTCGGGAACGGGGTTTTCTTCTGCTGCACCTGCTTCGATTACAAGGTTATCATAAACAGCCTTAAACAGATCGCTTTCATGAAGCGCCGCATAATCTTCCTTCTTTGAGCCGTCAGGAAGCTTGAACTCAAGCATTGCAAATTCAAAGTCGTTAAAGCAAACGATAATCTGCATTGCAGTAGTTACGTTCTGACGAACGTAAGTTGTATATTCGCCGAGCTTGCCTTCCTCAAAGATTGTGTTTTTGCTGAAGCACTTTGTAACGTAGTCATGAACGGATTTATAAGCCGCATGAGTAACGGCAAAAGCAAGACCGATGTTAACTTCTTCACTTTCAAGAGTACCGCACTTGACGATATTGGTCTGTGCAAGGAAGTTGCCCTCTGTGTTGGCTTCGTTAAACGTAAACTCACCAATGGGAGTTCTGATTGTGAGCTTGTTGGTTTTTCCGTCTGTAACAACGGTTTCATCAAATTCGGGAGCTTCGGTTGTTGTTTCGGTGGGCTGTGTTGTTTCGGGATTTTCGTTACCGCCGCAGGCAACAAACGAAAGAAGCATTGCGAGAGCCATAAGAATTGCTAAAAGTTTTTTCATATTATAATCTCCTCAATATTTTTAAAATGAAATCAGTGCTTTGCGCCGCAGAATTCGCAAATCTTGTTGTTGCCGAAAAGCTTCTGGAAGAAAAGAACTATCTTATAGAAAAAGCCTGCTATGCCGCCCTTGTGGCACTTGCAGGGGCAATCTTCGTAAATTGCTTCGGCTGTTACATCGGATGCACCGACTGTTACGGTTGTTTCTTTTGCATTCTTATCGGAAGCGGCTGCACCGCTGATTTCCCAATGGCTGAACACCTTGCCGTCAATCTGATTTGCGGTAAGTGTTACACTATCGCCCATAACTGCAGTTGAAGCTGATGCTTTGCCGTTCGTTACGGTTACTTTATAAACAACATTTTTATAGGTTGCCTGTGCGGTAACATCATTTTCGGGCATTGTGAAGGTTGTTGTTGCCTTTGATGTATCGGCTACGGTTGCACCTGATACTACCCACTTATCAAACGCCTTACCTGCGGGAGCGGCATCGGCAGTGAGAGTTATGGTTGTGCCTGCAACAGCCTTTGAAGCTGAAGCTGTACCGTTTGTAACTGCAACATTATATGTTTTATCTTTATACGTTGCCTGTGCGGTAACGTCATTTTTTGGCATTGTGAAGGTTGTTGATGCGCTTGTTGCATCAGCAACGGTTGCACCTGATACTACCCACTTATCAAACACCTTGCCTGCAGGAGCGACATCGGCTGTGAGCGTTACGGTTGTGCCTGCAACAGCCTTTGAAGCCGAAGCTGTGCCGTTCGTGACGCTGATGTCATATTCGGGAACGGGAAGCTGAGCGAATCCAAGGTCAAAAATTTTTGCTCCCGTATTTGAATTTGACAAGCGAAGGTCTGCGGCTTTACCGTTGATCGTAGCTGTTACATCATCCGCAAAAACATATCCGCTTTCGGGTGTGAATATAACCTGCACATGATAAGTGTTGCCGCCTTCAAACTCGGTAATGGTTCCCATCAGATCCTTTAAGTGATACCAATCATACAAGGCAACGGTGTAGCCCGTTCCCGTTGTTGTAACAACGTCTGAGGGTGCTTCACCCGCAACGGGTTCAACAACGGTTGCGTTGATTTCGGTTATCTTGGTCTTTCCGGGAGTTGCAGGGAATGTGTAGCTCATTTTAAGCTCGTTCTTGCCGCTGCCGATTTTAACAGCATCCGCCATATCGTGGCTGAGATAAATGTTTTTATCAAAGGTAAAGCCCTCTGCGGTTTCAAGAGCAAGCTGGAACGTATATTGTGTTCCCTCGACAAAAACGGGATCTTCGGGGAACCATTCAATGCCGACAATGATTACACCCATATTATTTGCAGTTACCTGCGAAAGGTCTGCAGGAACGGCACCTGCAACAGGTGCGGGAACGTGGAAATCAATCGCCTTGAGGTTTTTCATCGGGTCGCCGACATACAGCTCAACTTCAAGTGAAATATAAGAAATCATACCTGAACCTGTGCTTTTTTCCTGAACCAATGCGGCATATTTACTGCCGTTTACCTCAACCTCTGCAAATGATCCAGCAGCGGGCAAAGCATAATAAGGTGCTTCGGTAAGCTTAACAGTAAAAATATAATAATTGCCGCCTTCAAATTCGGAATCATAGCTTTCAGTTGTTTTGTTGAAGGCTTCAACGGCAGGACCGTTTGATTCCTCAAAAATTACACCTTCCGTCTCTATTGTTACATAATCGGAATAATTATCAACCAATACACCGTCAAGATCGGTTTCAACCGTTATGCCGATTTTGCCAATTGCATCCGCTGCAGATGCAAAGGGTACTGCAAACGGCATTATCATAAGCATTGCAAGTAAAATCGAAATAATTTTTTTCATAAAAATCACCTTAACTTTTAGGTTTTCCGCATTCCGTGCAGAACTTACCTTTATTTATGTTTCCGCAGGAGCAGACCCAATCTTCAGGCTTCTTTGTTCCGCATTCGGTACAGAACTTTCCCGAATTGTTATTGCCGCAGACACATTGCCAGACGGCGTTACCCTGCGGTGCAGGTGCAGAAACAGGAGCAGAAGCAATGTTCATAGTCGCAACAGTCGAAAGCAATTTTTCCGTTTTGGGGTCAATTTCAATAAGCACATCATTTATTGCGGTTGCTCTGATGCCTGCTCTTGCTTCCCAACCTGCAATTGCGAAATCCTGCAAAATCAAATCAGCCTGTGTGTCCGCCTTATATTTCAGCTCATCAACAGAGCAGCCTTCCGCAAACATTTTTGTGAATGTCATTTCAGCAACACGTGAAGCATCTGTCTTAATAATATCAACGGGAAGCTGACCACCGAACATAGTATTGAACTTATCAGGGTCTGCAATCTCAATAATGAGAGTTGCTGTAAACTTAACTTCTGTAAACAGTTTATATGTACCTTGCACCACTTCGGTATGAAAACGACCGTCAAATTGAATTCCGTTAAAAGCTTCCATTTGTTTTACCTCCGATTATGCCCAAGGGTTTGCGCTTTCCGGCTGACGGATACCGACGAGAATAAACTGCTCCCAGAGATACCATTTGCCGTCCTTTGCCTTGCGCATCTGAACGCTTCTGGGGCTGTCCGCGCCGCCCGATGTGATATAAAGCGTTGCATAACCCTCATTCTGATATGAATAGGGACTTTCGCTGACGATTATTGTATAGGGTTCTGCAGGAGTATAGTCGTTTGCAGGAGTTGAGCCTTCAAAATAGGAACGGGGAACATAATCGCTGTCACGGAATCTGTCTGCAATAAATGATATATCTCCCCCGCTCAGAGGTCTGGGACCTCTGAGGTAATTAACCATCTGCAAAGCAAGGTCTTTGTTCTGCGGATAATAGCAGAAGGCAAGAACGGTCATTGCGGCTGTTTCAAACGGAGTTGACAAAGCAGCCTGAGGCAGAGAAGCAAATTCCTCGAAGGTTGAAGGCAGAGATGAAAAAACAATTTTTTCTTTCTTGTTGCCGAGATTGCTGACTGCTGATGTTGCTTTGTTGTAGCCCTGTGTTACAGCAGAATTCACGCTCTTTTTAATAGCGTTTTCCGCTTTGCTTTTGAACATATCAAAAAGTGCCATATATAATCACTCCTTAGAATTTTGCACCCGAGCCGCTGTGAGTTCTGCCTGAAGAGCTTGTGTGCGTTGAGTCATCGTCGCTGCTGTCGCTTGTCT
>CALAQQ010000261.1 GCA_937888485.1 uncultured Clostridia bacterium | reverse complement strand
GCGGTGGTATCTGAGCCGGATGACACAGCGCTTCAACATCTCATTCTGCTGCTCGGCGGTCATATTCTCGTCATCGAGTGCGTCGATTGTCGCCTGAAAGGTTCGGCATCGTTCCTCGTAGTCAATACGGCGAGGCGCACTTGTTTCGGCAATGCGGAGCTGCTTCTCTATCCGCTCCTTTTCAGTCTGATTCTTTTCTAGCAAATCATTGAAGATATGCTTCGGCATTTCGTCCTCTACATACTTTTCCCACAAGGATTTTTCTTTCTCCGCAAGTGCGGCAAGGTGCTCTCTGAGCTGCCCGCAATAAGCATCATGCGCTGCAAGATCGGCAACTGCTCCCAAGCTGATCTTGATTCGGAAATCAGTAATACACCCGACCAAAACGCTCTTGACTTCCTTTATCATCTCTTCCATTGTGCTGCTTGCGTTTTTGCAGTAGGTCATATTCGGGCATTGCATCCGATCAGCACATCGTCCGTTATACGGTCGGCGGATCAGATAATGCCCGCATTCGCATTGTATGAGCCCGCTCAGCGGGTTTTTCAGCGTATAGGTGATATTTGTCCGCGGGATTGTACGGGCTTCTCTGCGCGCTCTGACGGCTTTCCAGAGCGCTTCTTCGATGATTGCTTCATGCTTGCCGGGATAGACAGCATAGTTTTTCTGATGCGGTGTATGCCGGACAACCTCTCCGTTTTCGACGGTCTTGATTACCGCTCAATCACTTCTCTCCCCACCGATGAGGAGAAGGAGCTTAAAATCGTAAGCGAGGGTGCGTTCATTCCCGAAACAACTATCCGCACAAAGGATAATCTTGTCAAGCTCAGAAAGAGAGGCAGAAGCCTTGTTGCTTCATATGAGGCAATCAGATTCCAGCGTCTTGACCTCTTTACGGTTACACTCAGACAAATCGGTGCATATATTTCAAGAACGCTTCTCAAGGATGCCGTTGATGTTATTGTTAACGGTGACGGTTCGGGCAACAAGGCAGAGGTTATGAATTGCACAGCAGGAGATATTTCTTATGCTGACCTTATCAGCTTCTGGAACAGTTTTGACCCCTATGAACTCAATACAATTATTGCATCGTCAGACCTTATGGCGGATATGCTCAATATGGAGCAGTTCAGAGATGCCGCAGCAGGTCTTAATTTCCACGGCAAGGGTGAAATGGTTACTCCTCTCGGCGCAAAGCTTCTCAAATCATCTGCGGTTGAAAGCGGCAACATCATCGGTCTTGATAAGTCTGCTGCTCTTGAAATGGTCAAGGCAGGCGAGGTTATGACTGAATATGATAAGCTTATTGACCGTCAGCTTGAACGTGCGGTTATCAGCTGCACTGCAGGTTTTGCAAAAATCTTTGACGGAGCATCAAAGGTGCTTTCTGTCTGACGGAGGGATAGCATTGATTGATATCTGGAGCATTCTCGATGCGCTCAGAAGAAATCATGCTGCTCAAGGTACGGATGAGGAGCTTACTCCTCTCTGTGCCTCGGCAGCAAAAGAACTTGAAACAAGATTGAGGGATGATGCCGATTGCACCGATATAAGGCTTGTTAATGCAGGCGCGGCTATGGTGAATTACCGTCTGTGCATGAGAAAATCAGGCACGGATGAAGGTGTTACTTCGTTCAAGGCGGGCGATGTTACGGTCAGCGTTTCACCTTCGGCGATTATTGAAAGAGCCGAAAAGGAAAAAAGCGAAGCGCTCATTTCGGCGCTTCCGCTTCTTCGTGACGAGGGCTTTGTTTTCAGGCAGGTGAGCATATGATTGAAGCTGTTTTCAGCAGATACGGCAGACCTGCAAAGCTTGTATCGGCAAACGGAGAAACAGTCAATGAAACCCGTGCGTTTATAAGTCCGCTCAGATATAAGAATAAAATGTATCTCTATGGCGTAAACACGGAAATCGGCTATAATTCACAGGGGTATTATCTTTATATCGGACCTCCCGACCCCGACCTCACCGTTTGTTCGGACGGTGAATATATAAGCTGTATGGGAGAAAAATACAGAATTGACAGAGCCGAAAAGGTCTATAAAGGCGAGGCTGTGTTTTACATATGGGCAATCATAAGAGTTATTGTTGAAACGGAATGAGGTGTTATGAATGAGTGAAATAAGTGCGTTACCGTCAAATATAGTCGACTGGCTTAAAAGCCGTGAAGAGCTTTCTTATATAAGATTTCTGACGGAGTTTCCTGCAATAAAAAAAGCGATACCGCTAAGGCATACAACTGTTGCTGTCGGTATCGGAAGCATGGAAATTGTTGATTCTTTTGAGGAAAACGATGAGGGTGTGCTTGTTGAAAATGAATATTGCAGACAGGCGAAAATCAATCTGAAGCTTTCAATCCATGCACCTCTTTCCCTTGGCGGTGAGGCTTGTCATGCCGCATTTACGGATATTATAGATTGTCTGACTTTTGCTTCGGGTCTTGATATTCTGACATCGGGCTGTGAGAATGTTGTTGCAGACAGAGATACCGATGCTTTTGTGCTTACAGCATGGGCAACCGTCAATGCTTCTCTTTGTCCTGCGCAGACCTCAAGCCTTGATTTCCCATCGTTTATAAGCAAGGATTTGCTGTGCGGAACTCATGTAAATGATGGGAACATTCATCTTTCGGAAGAACAGCAGACCTATCTCAGTCAGCCGTTTGTCAGCGGCTCATATTTCGGAACGGGAGATGCAACGAGAAGCATAAATCTTGGCTTCAAACCAAGCGTTGCGATAGTTATAGGAAGCCAGCTTCCCGTTATGTATGTCAATCATGCCGCTTCATGGAACAGAGCGTTTGCCGGAATTGCCATAGACAAAGGCGGTTCTCTTGGAATTGAGTTGACGAATAACGGTTTCAAGGTCAGAAACACGGAAAACGATGTTGCCAAAAGCTGTCATCCTTTCCTCAACGAACTCGGCACTACATTTTTTTATTTAGCTTTCAGATAAAACAAAAGGCTTGAACAGGACAGATACCTGTTCAAGCCATATTTTATTGGTCGATATTCTGCCAGACGAAGCCTACATCTGCTCCGACCTGAACAAAGCTGTCAATATCATCACTTGTCAGTGAAGCGACACGTTTGAAACCGTTCTTTTCAAATGCTTCGCAGAATGCGTTTGCCATTTCAACGTCTTTAAAAGTGATGTGAGTAACGAGTCTGAACTGATGTCTGTTAATTCCGCCGTCAAAGCCGACGACGAAACCTGTGCACCACCAGTAATCGGTGTAGGGTCTGTTGAAAACGGCTCTGTATTCTCCTGTCTGATATTCATCCCACATGAAGCACATTTCCATTTTAAGCCAATCGTCTTTTTTTGCGCAGTTGAAGTGAGTGCCTTTTGAACCGACTTTTCTTGTGTAAATGCCTACCTCACCGCCGACGAATGCATAGCCGTACTGACCTTTCCAGGTCTGAACAAGCCATTCTTTGTTGTCATAAACAAACTTTGTTCTGACAGTATCATAAAACATCATCGTGACAGGTGCCATGCTGTCATAGCCTTCGTTGAAGCCGAAGTTTGACTGCCATGCGTTCTTATCATCGGTATAGTAATAGTTGCCGTCAGGGTCATATTTATAAGAAACTATTGATGCTTTATCAAAATCGATATCAATATCGGGCGGGATATATTTCGGAGCTTTCGGCATGTCAAAAACCTGCGAAAACTGCTGGTTGATAACGGTTGTTATCTGAGTAACTTTTTCTGCAAGAGTGGTTGATTCAACAACGGTTGTTTCTTCCGGAGAAGGAACGGTTGTCGGGATTTTTGATGTGGGAACGGTTGAAATAACCTGCGAAAAAACAGACGAGTGTGCAGGATATGCTGTTTCGGATTCTTCGGTAGTGAAGTCGTTATACACGGGATAAGTGGCTTGTGTATACGGCTGATAATCCGTATAAGAATAAGGTTCGGTGTCAATTGACGGGCTTTCCGAATTATTCATTTTTACCGCAAGAACGGCAACAATGCAAACGATACACGCCACAACAGCTGTTATGGCAATTATCGGTGTTTTGCTTTTCATTTTATTCCTCCAAAATCAATCAAGATTATATTCACGTACAAAAGCGTTTACAAATAACGGACCCATGTCCATGGCAACGAGAACTGCTTTACCGTCTTTTGTAATGAAAGTCATGCCTTCGCCTTCACTTCCCGAGGTAAGATTTCGGTCAAGCACTTTTTCGGTTGCACCGTTATCGGGGTTGATTTTATAAACAGCCTGAGTGTCGTCGTTTGTTGCGGTATAGATAAAACCGTCATGGAATTCTGCTCCCTGAATTGCATAGGGTGAGCTTTGAAGCGCAACTTCTTTAACGAAATTCATTTCATTCGCCGTGTCATAAGCAAGAATAACGGTTGGATTTTTGGAGTGGTCGGTGCACCAGAGATAACCTGTTTCGGGGTCGACACAGACCCAGGGTAAGCCTCTTGTTATTTTTTCAGCATCCATGATGAAGTATTTTTCGAGTTCAAGAGTTTCGGCATCAAAAATACCGACGATGGGATAATCCCAGACCTTGCTGTCCTCAAGACCTGCATAGATTTTGCCGTTATAATAACTCAGACCGCCGATGTGTTTTATTCCGAGCTCTTTGAGTTCATCGGGGATTGCAAAATAATTTGCATTAACGAGTGTTTTGGCATCTTTTTCTGTTCTGATGAGAGTCGTTTTTGACGAAAAATAGAAGGTTTCGCCGTCTGTCGTCAAACCCTGAGAGCGGAAATATGCACCTATTCCCACAACATTGGTCTTTGCATAATCGGTTCTTTTTTCTTCGGAGATGAGGTCGATTCCTTGTGTAAGAACGGAAAACGGAATGAGTATAATTGCAAAAATAACCGATAAAATTTTATTGATTGCCAATGAAAATGCGCTCATCTGAATCATCTCTTTCCTTTTTTGGTGTCATATAGTATATCAAATAAGAAAAATATAGTCAAGGTGAATGTTTTCAGGTGATTGACAATAAAATAAAAAAAGGGTAATATTAATTACAAAAAAGGAAAAGGAGATACGCCCATGAATGATGTTAACAGGCTTTATGAATTATGGCTTGAGGGAACAAAGGATAACAAAGAACTTCACGACGAGCTTCTTGCAATCAAGGGTAATGACGACGAAATTCTTGACCGTTTTTACAGAAACCTTGAATTCGGCACAGCCGGCTTAAGAGGCGTACTCGGTGCAGGCACAAACAGAATGAACACTTATACGGTGTGCCAGGCAACACAGGGACTTGCGGACTATCTTAACAGCAGATATGAATCTGCGAGTGTTGCGGTGGGTTACGATTCGAGAATAAATTCCGATGTTTTCTCAAAGCAGTGTGCAGAGGTTCTTGCGGCAAACGGAATAAAGGTTTATATCTATCCGAATCTCATTCCGACTCCTTTTATATCATATGCGGTAATGCGTCTTAAGTGCCAAAGCGGTGTTGTTATCACTGCAAGCCATAATCCTTCGAAATATAATGGCTATAAGTGCTATGACCCCGCAGGATATCAGATGACGGAAGAAGCGGCAAATGCGACCTATTCTTTCATTCAGAAGGTTGACATGTTTGACGGTGTTAAGAAAATGCCGTTTGATGAGGGTGTTGAAAAAGGACTTATCGAATATGTCACAGACGATATAATCGAAGAGTTTTATGCCAAGGTGCTGACAAGACCCGTTAACCCTGAAATCATCAAAGACAGCGATATTAAAATCATCTATACTCCGCTTAACGGAACAGGAAATATCCCTGTCAGAACAGTTCTTTCAAGAGCAGAATTCAAAAATGTGAAGGTTGTTCCCGAACAGGAAATGCCCGACGGAACATTCCCGACCTGCCCATATCCCAACCCTGAAATCAAACAGGTTTTTGAATGCGCAATTGAAATGACTAAGGAAGAAAAAGCGGATTTGCTCCTTGCAACCGACCCCGACTGCGACAGAGTCGGAATTGCCGTTCTCGTTAACGGTGAATATGTCCTTCTTTCGGGCAACGATGTCGGAGTTCTTTTAACTGAATATATGTTTTCTGCAAGAAAAGAAAAAGGCACTCTTCCCGAAAATCCCGCAATGACGAAATCTTTTGTTTCAACTCCTCTTGTTGATAAGGTTGCGGCAAAATACGGCTGTAAAGTAACGGATGTTCTTACAGGATTCAAGTATGTCGGTGAATTCGTTGCAAACCTTGAAAAATCGGGAGAGGAAGACCGTTTCATAATGGGATTTGAAGAAAGCTACGGTTATCTTATCGGAACTCATGCAAGGGATAAAGACGGTGTTGCGGCATCGCTTATGGTCTGCGAAATGGCGGCTTATTATAAAAGCAGAGGAAAGACTCTTGTTGATGTTCTTGATGATATTTATGCCGAGCACGGGAACTGCGTTGACAGACTTTATAATTTCATGTTTGAAGGTGCAAGCGGCATGGTTAAAATGAGCGAAATCATGACTGCAACAAGAAATAATCCTCCCGAAGAACTTGCGGGATACAAGGTTATTAAGGTGAACGATTTCGAAGCGGGAACAATTACGGATACCCGTACGGGAGAAAAAGAATCTCTTTCGTTCCCAAAATCAAATATTCTTTCGTATGTTCTTTCTGACTCAAGCACGGCGATAGTCCGTCCTTCGGGAACAGAACCGAAGATAAAGGTTTATATTGCAGGATACGGAAAAACCAAGGAAGAAGCAACTCAAACGGCTGAAAATATCGGTGAAGCCATGAAGAAGCTGCTTAAAATCAATTAAGGAGATTTAACATGAACAAACGCAATCTGTTTGTAAGAATTACGGCTATTATATTATGTGCACTCATGGTGTTGAGCGTCGTTACAGTTGCGCTTTATGCCTTTGCGGCAGAACCGACCGTTGCTGCACCCGATACGGGAAGCGAATCAATGGTGTGGGTTATCATCGCAGTAGTTGCCGCAGTTGCGGTCATTGTCGGCTGTCTTGTTTTGCCGAAAATGAAAAAGAAATAAAATCAAAAAGAGAAGCCGACAGGCTTCTCTTTTTTGTTTGGGGTATTAACTTGAATGTGTTTTTGCCATATTGAAATTTTGGATTCACCGATAGTCACAAGAAAAATAAATCTATGAGTTTATTACATATCTCTATAAGATCTATTTTGAACAATTTAATATATTTCCCTATGATACAATCGGTAAACAGTCATGATTTTGCATGTAATTTCGATTACGGCTCAGCTGGAGTCGTGACGGAAGAACCGGATGATGATTCAAATATTAACGGTTCATTGGGTGTTGCAACGGGAATTTCTCCGGTGAAATCAAACCAAACATAATGGCTTTCGTAATGATCTGCAGTGCTTGATTTACATCTGAAAAAACGTCCGAATTCTTTATCTTCATTTTCCGGGAATACTACAACCGTATATGTCATTTCTGTGCCCGTAGTATCGGAATTGTAGAGAACGCATTCCTCATCTTCTCTGTTGAAACCTACGGTCCACTTACAATCTTCGTTACCGCAGACAGATTTTACTGTGTAGTCCATAACGGAGCAGTCTTCAGCAGCGGCAACTATGACTCTATCATATATAAAACCGTTTTCAACGTATGCATAATAAGTGCGGGTTTCGCCGTTTTCTGCGGTGAAAACAAGATCCATAACGCTGCCATGGTCAACATCTTCTTTTATATCCATACCCATAAAAGAAAAAATCTGCTTTCCGTTTTTGTTTTTTGAATTTACAGAGATAATTGAGATATCGTCGATACCGTCGTATTCCCAAACATAACCGCTTTCGGGTTCATAAGGAAGGACTACCTCGGAGGTATTGTCACCTGTTGCTATGCCAATAAACCCGAAAAGTGCAGAACCTATGGTATATGCGGCAATCCCGAATATTGTGAATAATGTCATAAATACCATAATAATCTTCCCTTTCTTTAATAGCGATGTTGATATCTTATCTTTCGAGAGCGTCAACCATTGTGAAAAGCTCGGTGAAGAATGTCTTGGGAACTTCCTCGCCCGAATTCAGACCGATAACCTTTCCGTGGTCGCCTTCCTTTGTGGGAGCAACATTCCATATGCCTCTCTGAATAACAAATTCTTCTTCGTTCTGCGAAGATTTGAGAGGAATTTCAACAAACTCTGCACCGAAGGGATATCTTGCGGAAACAACGCTTACAAGACCGTCATTTTCCTGCCATGTTTCGTCGATGGAAATACCGCCGTCTGTTGTGCCCTTATATGAACCCATGGCAAGTGCAAAGGGATAAAGAATGGGCAGTGTTGACGAATTCGGGACCTGACCCCTAAGGAATGAGCCTGCTTTGGTTGTGCTGTAAGAATATGAGAAATAATAGACATCGGGCGATGTTCTGATTGTTTCGTTAAGTTTTGCCGCACCGTCGGGGGTGAGGTCGTATACGGCATGGTCGTTTCCCGAAGCTGTGAGGGCTTCGACTGCGGAATCAAAATCAGTGTTGTTTATTCCGAAATGTTCGAGCTTAAAATCATAAATGCCGTCTGTATTTGCAGTAAGACCTGCAACGCCGAAACAGAGAGATGTGAGCATATCCGTTGTGTCTTTTATGCCTACAAGACCGCCTACGGAATCAAGAACCTCTGTGAGGGATGAACCGTTATGGGGTGCGCACAGGGCGGTTACGCTGTAAACCCAGTCACCCTTTCCGCCTTCAAAGAGGGGAGAAATTTCGCCCTCGGTTGCCGCCTTTTCTTCATCACTTCCGTATTCAAGAAGGGATGAAAGAAGTCTTACGGTTGCACCGCCGAAGGAATGACCGACAAGATTGATTTTGATTCTCTGACCGCCGTTTATCTTTTCGCCCCACTGTGCAACGAGAGGTTCTGTGTATTCTCTGCCGAAGCGTTCATGATTATGTGCTTTCGCATGAGCTTCGCCGTAGTCAACTCTTGTTCCCGTAAGCTGAGCATAAAGCTCGCAAGTTCTGTCCCATGTGCTTGAAACAGGACCTACGCTCGGAGCATGAACTTCATAACCCTGTTCATTGAGATATTCAACAAGGTTCATTGAAGTTGCGCCCCAATACTGAACAGTGTCGTTGACGCCGTCGCCCTCTCCCCAGCCTCCGAGACCGTGAACGAGAACATAGGGGTATTTGACTTTACCGCCGTTGAGTTCCCACCATGCCTCACGGAAACTTCCGAAATAGGAAGGTATACCGATAACGGTTGCAAGGATAATGAGAGCGAGAATAAGTGCAACTATTTTAAAAATTCTGCCCTTTTTGCTTTTTTTCTTTTTAGGTGACATATCATCATTCCTTTCGGTTTTTTCCGTTTCAACGGGCTGATTTTCGGGCGGGTTATATGTAACGGGTTCCGCAGTGACTGCATCGTTCTTAAGAAGATAGTCAGTGGAAACTCCGAAAAGTTCACTCATTGCAATTATCTTATCGGTATCGGGAAGTGCACTGCCCGACTCCCATTTTGAAACTGACTGACGGGAAACTCCGAGTGCTTCCGCAAACGCTTCCTGAGAAAGATTCTTTTCTTTTCTCAGGTTGGTTATCTTTTCTGAAATGGTCATCTTTTGAATTCCTCCTTCGTTTGTACTCGAATTTTAACATCAGGAACGACGGATTTCAACCAACTCGGGTAGACATTTATTAAAAAAACAATGTAAACTCAAGTTTACATCGTAAATATTATAGCATTTAGGGCAAAAAGAGTCAATATAATGGAAATTACGCAAAAAATCCGTCGGCATTCTGTATGTCCGGCGGATTCTGCAATTATCTTATTTTCTCATTTCGGCAAGGTCACGGTAGTTGATAAGCTTGATTCCGTGAGCTTCGATATGCTGCTTTGTCTGCGGGTCGCTCATGATTTTGTATTCCCAAACTCTGCGCTGCCATGCACCCGTTGTGCCCTTGAGGTCATCGGTTTCGATTGAGGGATGAAGATAGGTTTCGGTTATGCCGTCGGGAATGTTTGCGTAGAGGTTAT
>CALAQQ010000260.1 GCA_937888485.1 uncultured Clostridia bacterium | reverse complement strand
GAAAGACCGAAACCGAAGGGATAAAGTGCATCGCCGTCAATATATCTGTAAGTTCTTCCCTTCATGTTGTAATCTTCGAAATCGGGCATATCGTGGTCGCCCTTATAGATTGTGATGGGAAGCTTCGCAGAGGGGTTGGCATCGCCTGCAATAATATTTGCAAGAGCAAGACCGCCCATTGAACCCGGATACCATGCGTGGATAATCGCCTTTGCGTGGTTTCTTACCTTTTCGCCAACGTCGATTGAGCTTCCGCAAAGAAGAACAACCACTACGTTTTCGCACACGTCGCAGACTGCTTCGGCAAGCTTCTGCTGAGTTGCGGGAAGATAGAGTGTACGCTTGTCACCGCATGAAGTGTAGTCATTATCAAATCCCGTATCTTCACCCTCGATTGACTGGTCAAGACCGAGTGCAAGAACAGTTATATCCGCTTCGGCGGCGGTTGCGACACCGTCGCTTATCATATTCTGGAAACCGCTCCAATGGTTGAGATATTCGTCACAGTAATTGCAGCCCTTTTCAACACTGATTTCAGCATCACCGAACACTCTTCTGATACCGTCAGCAACAGTCACATATTCGGAAGCATAGCCGTTATAGTTGCCCTCAAGAGCAGTAACGGAAAGAGCATTGGGTCCGATAACGGCAATTTTCTTGTTCGTGTTCTTATCAAGAGGAAGGAAATTGTCCTTGTTATCGAGAAGAACAATGCACTGCTCTGCTGTTTTAAGGTTGAGAGCCTTATGTTCCTTGCTGTCAAGCTTATCAAAACCGATGTCGGAATAAGGTCTTACTTCTTCGAATTCACCGAGAAGATAACGGATTGTGAAAAGATTTTCTGCCGCCGCTGTAATTTCGTCCTCGGTTACAAGATCCTGTTCATAAGCATCAATAAGTGCATCATAAGTTTCACCGCAGTTGAGGTCGCAGGTGTTCTTAAGAGAAACTGCGGCAGCCTCAGCTTTTGTTTCAACGAATTTATGGAATTTGTAGATATCTCCAAGTGCACCGCAGTCAGAAACAATATAGCCGTCAAAGTTCCACTTTTTGCGGAGAACATCAACAAGAAGATATGAATGTGCACAGCAGGGCTCACTGTTTGTTCTGTTATATGCACCCATAACGCCTGCTACACCCGACTTTACGGTCTTTTCGAATGCGGGAAGATAGGTTTCCCACATATCGTGCATATCAACAACGGCATCAAATCCGTGTCTTGTTTTTTCGGGACCCGAATGAACGGCAAAATGCTTTGAACAAGCGCATGCCTTATAAAACTCACCCTTACCCTGAATACCGTCGATGAATGAAACACCGAGTTCTGCAGTAAGGAAGGGGTCTTCGCCGAAAGTTTCCTGACCTCTGCCCCAACGGGGATCGCGGAAAATATTGATGTTGGGTGCCCAGAAAGTCAGGCCCTTGAAAATATCATGGTCGCCGTACTTGACGTGTTTGTTATATTTCGCTCTGCCTTCTGTTGAAATAACATCGGCAACCTCACCGACAAGCTCGGAGTCGAAGGTTGAAGCCATTGCGATTGCATGTGGAAACACCGTTGCCGTACCTGCTCTTGCAACACCGTGTGAGCCTTCGTTCCACCAGTTATATTCATTAATTCCGAGCCTTTCAATTGCGGGTGCATTATAAAGAAGCTGAGATATTTTTTCCTCAACCGTCATTTTTGCAACTAATTCTTTTGCTTTCTGTCTTGCGATTCCCTTTGTCATTCCGAAACCTCCTGTCGGTTAATAAACAAAGTATATATCAATACTCAATTAAAAGTCAATAGAAAATAAGGTATTGTATAAATTGATTTATAATGCTATAATTTTCAAAGACAAATAACCGAAAAGAGGATTGCCGTGTCACAGAAATCAAACCTTAAAACAAATCCCGATGCCTGTCCGCTTGCGAAAAAATGCGGAGGCTGTCAGCTTCAGAACATGACCTATGACCGACAGCTTAAATGGAAACAGGCACGATGTGAGATTTTGCTGAAAAAATTCGGCAAGGTCGATAAAATCATCGGCATGGATAACCCCTACAACTACAGAAACAAGGTTCAGGCTGCTTTCGGAAGAACAAAAAGCGGCAAAATAATCTCCGGTGTTTATCAGTCGGGCAGTCACAGAATCGTTTCCGTTGACAGCTGCATGACCGAGGATAAAATCGCCGATGAAATCATCGTTGACATTCGAAACATGCTACCGAAATTCAAAATCTGGACTTATGATGAAGATAAAGACACCGGTTTTCTCCGTCATGTGCTTGTCAAAAGAGGTTTCACAAGCGGCGAAGTTATGGTTGTTATAGTCGGTGCAAGCGGATTTTTCCCCATGAAGAAGAAATTCACAACCGAACTTCTGAAAAAACACCCCGAAATAACAACGGTTGTTCTCAATATCAACCCCAAAAAGACAAATCTCGTTCTCGGTGACAAGGAAGAAATCCTTTACGGCAACGGATATATCGAAGATACTCTCTGCGGCAGAATTTTCAGAATTTC
>CALAQQ010000259.1 GCA_937888485.1 uncultured Clostridia bacterium | reverse complement strand
GAGCATCCGAAACAAAGGCGGTCACACCCGAGCCGAGATATTCCTTTCTGAATTCATTCATAAGCAGCTCTCCGAAAATTAGTCATATAATTATATCATTACTAAGAAAAAAAGTAAAGAGCGTATTACTGTTGATATAATCATTATATTTCAGAATAAATCAAGGTCAAAAAGTCTATAATGTTCTTGACCTTCACACAAAATCGAATTTTAAGAAATTAAAGAAAACAAGAGGTTTTCAAAGAAAAACAGAGATATTTTTGATTTTCGGCACACAAACAATCAAATTTGACCTTTTTTGACCTTTGACGTTTTGACCTTTCCTGACTATAATGTGATTAAAGTCAAAGAAAGTCAAAGTCAAATTTGATATAAACGAAAGAGATGATGATATGAGTTTAAGCAATCAGATAGCAAGAATGCTCATGGAAATGCTTGAAGACGACGGTATGGCTGAAATTCAGCGAAACGAATTTGCACAGTCAATCGGATGCGTACCGAGTCAGATAAACTATGTTATATCTTCAAGATTCACGCCTGAGCAGGGCTATATAGTTGAAAGCAGACGAGGCGGCGGCGGATACATCAAAATTACAAGAGTAAACCTCGATAAACCCTCACTCATAATGCACACGGTAAACTGCATAGGCGAATCTCTCGACTATGCAACCTGCCACGCAAACGTTATGAATCTTCTTCATAACGGTGCAATAGATGCATACAGCGCACGACTTCTCCTTGCCGCAACGGGAGAAAATTCACTCCGCGCCCTCCCCTCGCCCGTCAAAGAAAGAATCAGAGCAACAATTTTCAAACAAATGTTAATTACGATACACAGAAAGGATGATTGATTTATGGTATGTCAGAATTGCGGAAAGAATGAAGCAACAACCCACATCAAGCAGATTATAAACGGTGACATGGCGGAAAGTCATCTTTGCTCCGATTGCGCATCACACCTCGGCTATTCGGATATGTTTTCGGGCTTCGGTCTGAATCTTTCCGAACTTTTCGGAGGTTTTCTCGGCGACATGATGCCGTCGCTTACATCGGGCAAAACACAGAGATGCACAAAATGCGGAACTTCATTTGAAGAAATTGTGCGAAACGGCAGAGTAGGCTGTGCGGATTGTTACACCACTTTCTATGACCGTCTTCTCCCCTCAATCCAGAGAATTCACGGCAAAATCAAACACAGCGGAAAGGTAAGCACCGCACCCGTCGAAACTCCGAAAATTGAAACAACAGAAGAAAAAATTGAAAAGCTCAAAGCTCTTATGAATGAAGCGGTTGCAAAACAGGAATTTGAAGAAGCGGCAAAAATCAGAGATGAAATCAAGGCTCTTGAAGGAGGCGAAGCATAATGAATAAATGGTATCTTGAAAAAGGCGACCAGGGCGATGTTGTTATCAGCACACGCATACGTCTTGCAAGAAATCTTTATGATTTTCCGTTCCCCGCAAAGCTCGATATCAACGGCAAAAACAAAGTAAATGAGCTGATTAAGGGAATACTTTTTGAGAATGACAGAAAAGATTTCAGCTATATCGAAATGAAGGATTTATCAAGAATTCAGGCTGTGTCGCTTGCGGAAAGCCATCTTATCAGTCCTGAATTCGCATCAAAAAAAGACGGCAGTGCGCTTGTTCTTTCTTCGGATGAAAGCGTGAGCATCATGCTTTGCGAAGAAGACCATATCCGTCTGCAGGTTATGAAATCGGGTCTTGCGCTTGAAGAAGCATATGATATTGCGGATAAACTTGACAGAATGATAGACGGCAAGGTGAAATATGCTTTTGACGAAAGAATCGGCTATCTCACTCAATGCCCGACAAATCTCGGCACGGCAATGAGAGCATCGGTTATGCTTCACCTGCCTGCACTCACACGCTGCGGACAGATGACACGCCTTGCAAACACAGTTTCCAAACTCGGTCTTACCATAAGAGGTGCAAACGGCGAAGGTTCCCAGCCGACAGGTGATATGTATCAGATAAGCAATCAGATTACTCTCGGCATTACCGAAGAAACCGCAATCGCAAACCTCAAATCTATTGTTCTTCAGCTTGTTTCTCAGGAAAGAGCCGCCGCGGCAGAACTTATTAAAAATCCTGCAGATGAGGATAAGATTTTCCGTGCGCTCGGTATTCTCAAAAATGCAAGACTGCTTAACACAAATGAATTCATGGAACTGATTTCGGTTGTCAGACTCGGCGCTGCAAAAGGACTTGTTGACGTGCCGATTGAAAAAATCAATGAACTTACTGTCAGCATGCAGCCTGCAACAATAAGTGCTTCAAATCCCGATGCGGCAACGCCTGCATTAAGGGATGCATACAGAGCAAAAGTTGTAAGAGAAGCATTAGCTTAAACGTTCACAAGGTGAACTTATAGGGGGATGAAAATATGTATAGATTTACAGGCTTTACTCAAAAAGCCAACGATGCATTGAACAATGCAATCACTGCGGCTGAAAATCTCGGCCACACATATGTGGGCAGTGAGCATATTCTGCTCGGCTTGCTCAAAGAAAACGGCGGTATGGCTTATACGGCTCTTTCAGCAAAGAAAATAAGCTACAGCGAAGTTGAGGCGATAATAAGGAACAGTATGGGTATCGGTTCACCGACCGTTCTTTCTCCGAACGATTTCACACCGAGAGCCAAAAACATTATAGACACAGCCATTCTTCAAGGCAGAGGCATGGGACATTCATATATCGGAACGGAGCATATTCTCATGGGTATCATCCGCGAGGGAACGGGTGCCGCAACCGAAATTCTTGCGAGTATGGGAGTTCAGTCACAGGATCTTCTCCGTGACCTCACAAACGCACTCGGCAGCAACCCGTCACCGTCGGGTCAGCATAAAAACGGTACAAAAGAAAAATCGGATACACCGGTACTCAGTCAGTTCGGCAGAGATTTGACCGTTCTTGCAACTCAGGGAAGAATTGACCCCGTTATCGGCAGACAGAAAGAAATCGAAAGAGTTATTCAGATTTTAAGCAGAAGAACTAAAAATAATCCCTGCCTTATAGGTGAACCCGGTGTCGGTAAAACCGCAATCGCAGAGGGTCTTGCCCTTAAGATTGCAACGGGCGAAGTTCCCGAACTTCTGAGAAACAAAAGAATCATCACGCTTGACCTTACGGGCATGGTTGCGGGAACAAAATACAGAGGCGATTTTGAAGAAAGAATAAGAAACGCCATTGAGGAAGTCAAAAAAGCCGGCGACATTATTCTTTTTATCGATGAGGTGCATACCCTTATCGGTGCAGGCTCAGCGGAGGGTGCGGTTGATGCCGCAAACATTCTTAAACCCTCACTTGCGAGAGGCGAACTTCAGGTTATCGGCGCAACTACCCTTGACGAATACAGAAAGCATATAGAAAAGGATTCTGCGCTTGAAAGAAGATTTCAGCCCGTTACCGTCGGTGAACCCTCGGAGGAAGAAGCGGTTGAAATTCTCATGGGACTGCGTGACAAATATGAGGCTCATCATAAAGTCAGAATTTCCGATAACGCCATTCATGCGGCAGTCAGAATGTCGTCACGCTATATCGGTGACAGATATCTGCCCGACAAGGCAATTGACCTTGTTGACGAAGCGGCATCGAGAGTCAGATTAAAAGCATTTACCGCACCTCCCGATTTGAAAGCTCTTGAAGATAAGGTCAAATCCTTGAGTGAAGAAATGCAATCAGCAATCAATTCGCAGGATTTCGAACATGCCGCAACACTGAGAGATGAGAAAAACACAATCACCAAGGAGCTCGAAAATGAACGCCGTATATGGAAAGAAAAGAGCACACATTCAACCGGCGAAGTCGGTGAACAGGAAATCGCTGCCATTGTTTCACAATGGACAGGAATCCCCGTTGTTCAGCTGACACAGGAAGAAAGTCAGCGTCTTCTTAACATGGAAGATGAACTGCATAAAAGAATTGTCGGTCAGGATGAAGCGGTAACAGCCGTTGCCAGAGCAATCCGTCGCGGCAGAGCAGGTCTGAAAGATCCGAAAAGACCTACGGGTTCATTTATTTTCCTTGGTCCGACAGGTGTCGGTAAAACAGAACTGTGCAAAACTCTTGCCGCCTCAATTTTCGGTGATGAAAATGCTATGATAAGACTTGACATGTCCGAATATATGGAAAAACACACCGTTTCAAGACTCGTTGGTTCTCCTCCGGGCTATGTCGGTTACGAAGAAGGCGGTCAGCTTACGGAAAAAGTTCGCCGCAGACCGTACTCTGTTGTGCTTTTTGATGAAATAGAAAAGGCTCATCACGACGTTTTCAACATGCTTCTGCAGATTCTTGAAGACGGAATTCTCACCGATTCTCAGGGCAGAAGAGTTGACTTCAAAAATTGCATCATTATTATGACATCAAACGTCGGCGCAAAGAAAATTTCCCAAAGCGGTCAAGGCACTCTCGGCTTTGCACCCGACAAATCGGAAACTGCGGATGAAAAGAAAATCCGTGAGGCAGTTATGGGTGAACTCAAAAATGTTTTCCGCCCCGAATTTCTCAACAGAGTTGACGATATAATAGTATTCCGCCAGCTGAAACAGAATGATATAAACGAAATCGCCGAAAGAATGCTCGCAAATCTTTCAAAACGAGTTAAAGAGCTCGATTTCGAGCTTGATTTTTCCGATGATGCCGTTAATGAAATCGGAAAGGCAGGATTCGACCCCGTTTACGGTGCAAGACCTCTGCGCAGGGCAATTCAGCAACAGATAGAGGATAAGCTTTCCGAAGAAATACTCGAAGGAAAACTTGTTCCCGGCAAAAAATATCTCTGCTCGGTTGAAAACGGAAAATATATCTTCGGCGAAACCGCATAAATCAAAGGATGCATTTGTGATATTTGCAAATGCATCCTTTTTAAACAATATGTTAATAAATTGTTATTTTAAATTATAGCTATTGTAATTTCTTCAAAAATCTGTCATAATGCATATAAGTGATAAAACATACTACTTACACGGAGGACAAAATCATGAAAAAAGCTATTATCGCCATCGTTGTTATCGCAATTGCCGCCGCAGCTGCAGTGGGAATTTATTTTGCAGTCGGAAACAATAATCCCGATACACCCGTATCAGAGCTTGTTGTCACAAAGGATTCCATTCATGAAAGAATCTCCATTCTTGAAGCCCTTATAAAGAATCCCGACAGAAACAAGAAACATCTTGCAGAAGACTATGCTCTCGGTGCTGAAAAAGCAGAAGAATTCTATGCAGCTCCCGAAAACTGGCTTTCTTTTGAACAGATTATTGTTATCGAAAACACAGGAGACACAAGCTGCACTGTTTACGGCTTCGAGGTTAAGGATAACGGCAAGAACGGCATCTATATCAACACCGCTGTTGGTGGAGAGCTCGGAATCGCTCCCGGAAGCTCCGCAACAACCAGTTTCTCCGTTCTTTGCTCAGATATTGAACTTTCATCCCAGGAAGCAATGGAGCTTGTTGATCAGATGGATATCAGCGTTGTTTACACAAACACCCCCACAGAATACGCAGACGGCTCTTTAAGCGTTGAAGAAACAAAAACTGCCGCAATCGTAAAGGAAGAAAAATAAATGAATTTTTTCTCAAGAAATAAAACTCCTTCGGGGCCTCCCGAGTTCATCATTGCCGGGCTCGGAAATC
>CALAQQ010000258.1 GCA_937888485.1 uncultured Clostridia bacterium | reverse complement strand
AAAAAACGGGGAATTCCGTGAATATTGCGGAAACTCCTTGCTTTTTTGCGTTCTATGTGTTAGAATGCCTATAACCGCGCATATATTGAATTTATAAAAAAGGAGTTGGTTTTTTCGTGGATCCCGCGGGTAGTATATCACCTTTGTATTTGACAGCACAAACAACAAATTATTCGAAAATCTGGATACTGGTTGGACTTTACGTTCTTTGTCTGATCCTGTCCGCTTACTTTGCAGCATCGGAAACGGCCTTTACCGCCGTAAGCAGGGTGCGGCTGAGAACCCTGGCGGACAAGGGGAACAAAAAAGCAAAGAAGGCACTGTGGATCAGCGATCGCTTCGATAAGACGCTGACCACCATTCTCATCGGAAACAACGTATTCCATTCGGCAGGTGCTTCCCTGACCACGCTCTTCCTTTTGGAAATGTGGAACCAGGAGAAGGCGAACGCGCTGGCATTGCCGGCTACCTTCGTTACTGCGCTTGTGGTTTATCTGTTTGCGGAAATGATCCCCAAGAGCATTTCCAAGGTGCACAATGAAAAGTTTGCTCTTTTCTTTGCAGGCTCTATGCGTTTCTTGGTACGGATCCTGACCCCGATCTCCGCTGTGTTTACCGCTATTTCCAATTTGATTGCCAAGCTCTTTTCTTCCGAAAAGCAAAACACCGTGACCGAGGAAGAGATCATCAGCATCATCGAAACCATTGAGGATGAGGGCGTTCTGGAGCCCGAAAAGCAGGCATTGGTCAATTCCGCTATGGAATTCCGTCAGAAGCTGGCCCAGGATATTATGGTCCCCATGGATCAGGTCGTCTCTGTTTCCAGCACCACCCCCAAAAAGGAACTGGTTGAGATCCTCAAGACCTCTCCCTATTCCAGAATTCCCGTTTATGAAGAAAGTCTTGATAAAATTATCGGTATTGTCTATATCAAAGACCTTATCGGTTATATCGGCTCGTCTGTTCCTAAGCAGGAGAGTCTTCGTAAAATTATGCGTGAGCCGTATTTTGTACCCGAGTCAATGAAGTGCGGTATGCTCTTCCAGGAGCTGACGGCACGCCGTGTGCAGATGGCTGTTGTTGTTGACGAATACGGCGGCACGGCAGGTATTGTAACTCTCGAAGACGTGCTTGAATCAATAGTCGGCAACATTCAGGACGAATATGACGATGAGGAAGAAGAAATCAAGCAGATAAACGAAACAACCTTCACCATCGACGGAACAACCGACCTCGACGAAGTCAATGAGCTTGTCGGAGTGGAGCTTCCCGAGGGTGATTATGATACACTCGGCGGATTTGTTATCAGTCTTCTCGGATATCTTCCCGAAAAGATTACCGATGAACCGATAGTTGCCGAATATGAAAACCTTAAGTTCACCGTTCTCTCAATCGATGAACGCCGTATGGACGAAATCAAGGTTGAAATTCTTCCCAAGCCCGAAACAGACGGGGAAGAAGATGATGAATAAAAGAAGGCTTGCACAACCGTGCAAGCCTTTTGTTTTATATTTCCGCTTCGGCAAAACCGATGCATTCTCTTCCTTTCAGCATGTCCGAGGTATCTCTTGCGTTGAAATAAAGACGGAGCTTGTTGCCGTGTTTCACAAGATGGCTCGCATAAACAAACTGTTTCATCCAATCCTTTCCGTTAACAACGGCGGGTTCAATAATAACCTTGTTGAATTCAAACGAAAGACCGTCAGATGAGGTCAGAAGGATAATTGCAGAGTGGCTTTTTCCGTCACGCTCATAGATGCCGTTCTGGATTCCGATATAACCGTCGGCGAGTTTATAAACCTTGAGACATCCGCTGCAGAGGTTAAGATACGGGTCATTTTTATCGGGTGAAATAATCGGTTTTTCAGCCGAAACATAGCCCTTTGCTATTTCTGTGCTTTCAGCGTAATTTATGTGTGTAGGCTCACAGAAACCGCAGTCTTTTATGAATGTCATGCCGCAGGAATAATAGAGTCGGTTAATGCCGTTTTCACAAAGAAGAAAGGGGTTTGAAATTGCTGTTCCTCTTTCGCTGTTTTCGAATTCACGTGTATTTTTGATAACAGGTTCAGGTTTCGACCAGTGCTGAAGGTCGGTGCTTTTGATAACATAGATTTCCGATTTCCACTTAACTGCATTTATGACGTTCAGACCGTTCATTATGAGCGGTCTTGTTCTTTCGTAGAAAAGATAATATATGCCGTCAATACGGTTTATATTCGGGCGCATTGCTCTGTTTGCAACCTTCCGTACCTTTTCAAACGATACACCGTCATCGCTTGAAAAATGCCATACTCCGAAAGTGGTATGGAAAAACATATGCCATCTGCCGTCGTGACTTATGTCGGGTGTAAGAAGCGAGGGGTCGGCAACAACAATTGAGCCTCCCCAGGGTTTTAAAACGGGACTTTCCTTACAGACCTTGAAGTCTGCATTGATTATCTGATTGGTTGTAAGGTTTTTCATAAAAACATCCTTAATTTAATATCTTAAAGAAAAAAGCCGCCGATAAATCAGCGGCTTGGCGGAGAGTCAGGGATTCGAACCCTGGGTGAGTTTCCCCACACAGCATTTCGAGTGCTGCACCTTCGACCACTCGGACAACTCTCCGCATATTTGATTTGCAACTTAAATATTTTAACAGATAAAAATGTCTTTGTCAATTGCTTTTTGCGATTTTATCTTATAACAAGCCAAAGCGTAACGTTTAAAACAAGGAAAATAATGTTCACAGCGGTGAAAACAAGAATGTATCTGCCAGAAGATATATTTTCTTTTGCAATGAGCTTGAAAGAGATAAGGCTTGCCATTGATGCTATGAGGGTGCCGAGACCGCCGAGGTTGACACCGATGAGAAGATTTTTTATGTTGTCGGTAAATCCCGAAAGAAGTATTGCGGCAGGGACATTCGAAAAAATCTGACTTGCCGCGATTCCGACAGCAACTTCGTTACCGCTGACTGTTTTGCTCAGAAAATCGCTTACGGGAGCAATATTTTTGAGATTGCCGATAAATATGAAAAGAAAGACAAAGGTGAGCAGAAGCGAACAGTCAACCTTCATGAGAGCTTTTCTGTCAAAAATGAGTATTGCCGCAACGGAAACGGCAAGAGTAACACCGTAGGGGATTACTCTGAAAACTGTGAGAATTGATAATGCAAAAAGAACCGCGTATATTCCGCAGAATCTGCCGTTGATTTTATTTTGTTTTTCATTTGATGTTACTGAAATGTTTTCTTTCTTGATAAAGAATGCCGAAATTATGAGCAAAAGAAGCGAAAGCAACGCATAGGGGAGTACAGTTAAGAAAAAATCGCCGACGGTCATGTTGAACGCAGAGAAAAGATAGAGATTCTGCGGGTTTCCGACGGGGGTAAGCATGCTGCCGAGATTTGCGGCAACGGTTTCGAGGACTGTAAGGGGAATAAGAAGCTTTTGACAGTCCGAAAGCTTCAGCGCAACGATTGAGAACGGAACAAATGTTATGAGCGCAACGTCGTTTGTTATTATCATTGACGAGAAGAAACAGAGCAGACAGAGCCAGAGGGTCAGACTCCGGGTTGTTGATGCAAAACGGAGCAGTTTGGAGGCGAGAAGATTGAAAACTCCGAGACCGCCCATACCTGCCATAACTGCCATGAGGCAGAGCAGGAGGGCGAGGGTACGGAAATCAATATAGCCGATATATTCTGCGCTCGGTGTAACGATAAATGCCGAAACCGTTGCAAGAACAAATGAAATTATAAGAACAATCTCGTTTTTTATAAAGTTTTTGATTTTTGACATAATAACACCGCTTGTCGATTTTATTAAAAAAGAACTTAACGTCTGTTAAGTTCTTTTTTGGAGCTACTGGTCGGACTCGAACCGACGGCCTGCGCATTACGAATGCGCTGCTCTACCAACTGAGCCACAGTAGCACGGATATCCAATTGAATTACTTGCAAAATATTATATGACAGTTTTATTTATTTTGCAAGAGCTTTTTTATAAAAACTTTATTTTATACCAAAATCATTACGGAGTAACAGTTTGTCAACAAAAGCTTTACAAATTTGTTAACAATTATTATAATTCTATACTTGATTTACCAGAGAAAATAGGTTATTCTATATAAGAAGCCAAACTTACTTTTGATACACAGCTTCATAAAACAGGATATTTGCGGAGAATGGATATCCGCAAACGGAGGAGAACATATGAAAAGAAATATTATTGCAATCGGCATGGTTTTTGCGGTGCTTATGAGCTTCGCTTCATGTAAGAAGCTTCCGCAGGATAATGAATTCATTATTGAAAGCCAGGTCTATGCTGTTGATGACGAGGGCGTTACCCGTGAACTCAAAACCGAGTTCGCAGGAAATAATGTCGGCGATAATAACGGGAACAAATCCGATAAAGATTTAGTTTATTATTATGAAGATACAAACGGCAACAAAGTAACCGTTAAGCATAAGGATGTTGTTGTTGCAACAACAAAGGTTCGTAAAACAACCACCCAACCCGCCGGTTTTGAGGGCATGGAGCTTACTCCCGAAGAAGAATCTCTTCTTAATTCCTTCAATGACCCTGATGCTTTTGAAAATCTTGTTGACGAATCTCTTACCGAACCCGAGCTTGAAATTTATGACCAGCTCATTCCGGAAGATAATTTTGAGAAGATTGAGGTTGAAGTTGACAGCGACGGAAACCCCAAGCATGATGATATCGAAAAGAGATATACCGATATTATTGAAAGCGGAAAATTCACAATAGATATGGTTATCAAGAGCAAAAACGACGGTCAGGAAACCATTGTTCCCATGTGTGTTATCCGTGATGGCGATAAGATTTATCTTGAAACTGCTATGCCAATAAACGGTGAAGGTTCAATGAAGATGGCATTCCTCAACCGAAACAATCAATGCTACTTTATCATTCCCGGAATGAGAGCTTATATGACCGTGCCTTCAGAGGATATAAGTCAGTTCTTTAATACAGATATGATTGAAACCGATTCAGAAGCAACCTATATTTCCAGCAATGAAGTTGAATTCAACGGCAAGAAATATATCTGTGATGTTTATGAAAGCGAAGGTTCAACCGTTAAGTATTACTACACCAAAAATGAAATAAAGAGAATGGAAGCTACAGACCCCAACGGAAACACAACCATCATGGAATTCAATACAGTTTCGGATAAGGTTGATTCCTCAAAGTTCAGGGTGCCCTCAGGCTACATCGACATGACTAAGTTCATGAATTATGATTTACCGGCTCTTTCGGGAGTTACACCTGCCGTTACATCCAAGGCAACAGTTGTACAATGAGAAAGTGTGCATTGATAACGGGTGCATCGGGCGGTATAGGAAGCGAAATTGCGCTTCGTCTTGCGAATGACGGTTTCAATATTGCCGCTTGCTATTATTCTGACGAAAGCGGTATAAAAGAGCTTGAAAAAAAGCTTGAACTTACCGAAATCGACTACCGTATATACAAAGCCGATGTTTCCGATATGAACTCAATCAAAAAAATATTTGCAGACGCCACCGATTGTTTCGGCGGCGTTTCTGTGCTTGTTAATAATGCCGGCATGGCTCAGCAAAAGCTTTTTACGGACATAACCGAAGAAGAATTTGACAGAATAACAGATGTCAACTTCAAAGGAGTTTTCAATTGCTGTCAGTGTGCCGTTCCGTATATGATCGGCAAAAAAAGCGGAAAGATTATCAATATCTCCTCCATGTGGGGAATATGCGGTGCATCATGCGAAACGGTTTACTCCGCAACAAAAGCTGCGGTTATAGGGCTCACAAAAGCACTTGCAAGAGAGCTTGCACCGAGCAATGTTCAGGTTAACTGTATTGCTCCAGGAGCGATTGAAACAAAGATGAATTCCAATCTTTCCGATGAAGATAAAAAAGCATTTGCTGAAGAAATTCCGATGGGCAGATTCGGCACTGCGGAAGAAATTGCGGGAGTGGTTTCATTTCTTGCAAGCAAGGATTCGGATTATGTTACAGCGCAGGTTATAACTGCAGACGGCGGTCTTATCTGAACAATGGTCATTATGCCGAAAAAACGCATGGCTTTTTAGTTATACTTTACAATTGATTTAATATTTATATTGTGTTAGAATAAACTATACTCTAATTTGTTTTTGTTTGGAGGAAGGATATATGGCAAAGTGTCCAAAATGTGGCAGAAAACTTACTTTGTTTGATTGGAAACCCAACTGTCCCGGTTGCGGTGTTAACCTTGTATATTACGGAATGGAAGAAAGACTTCTTGACGAAGCCGATGCTGCAGAAGCAGAGCATGCAAGACTTCAGAAGAGAATAGACAGACTCAAAGCTTCGTTCATCGGCTCAAAGCTTACCATAGTCAGAATCGTTCTCTCAATTCTTCCTATCGCAACTCTGTTGCTTCCCCTTTGCACGATTACATACAGCGGACCGTTCATCGAAGAAGTAACAAAGAACATTGGTCTTATTGAGCTTATAAATGTCATCACATCGCTCGATATTGATGCGCTTCTTACCATGACAGGTTCAGGTATCGTCGGAACAAGTTTCATAGGCTATGCAGGTGCTCTTGTATGCCTTCTTCTTTCGGTGGTATTCATCATTATCAGTCTTCTTATGCTCATGCTTGCATGTTCACCCAAGGGCAACCCCAGAAATATTACTCTTAATATTATTACAATTGCTCTTGCAGCAGCATCGCCCGTTTTCTTCAACATTTTCGCAAGCAACATTTCCGCAGTATTCCCTGATTTTATCAGCGGAAAAATCGGATTCGGCATTTTTGTTTATATCGGTGCACTTGCGCTTCTTCTTGCAATCAATATTATTATTGCAGTCAAGGGCGTTGAAGTTAAGTATAAACAGTGCTTTGTCGGCGGTA
>CALAQQ010000257.1 GCA_937888485.1 uncultured Clostridia bacterium | reverse complement strand
GCCGCAAGTGCGAAGAGGTAAAGCACGCACAAAAGCGCGAATTTAATTTTATAGCCTTTTACTGTTTCTTTTGCCGTTTTGTTTTTCATTTCTATTCTCCTATCATCTTAAGATATTCATCAGAGGTGGCGCTAACCTTTAGGTTGTTTTCAATAAGCCCCTTATCAAAAGCATAAATATCCTCGGGTAAGTTTTCCACCTCTTGCTTTATGGCGCTACGCGTATCCATAAGATCATCTCTACTTAACCCCGTAACGCTTAGTACCTTTGAAATATCAACATCCCTATCAATTCCTCTATCATTGAATAGTCCGTATCTTTCGCCTTCGGAATTAATAACGCCGTATTTCAGGTAGCTTTCCGTATCTATCCAACAGAATTCACAGCCTAAAAACTCTTCGAGATACTCACCGATTTGACCCCAGGTTAAATTCTCATCCGTGCCTAAGGTGAAATCCTCGCCGTATGCCTTCTCATTAAGTACAAGGTGCGCAAGAAGCTTACCCACATTGCCCGAAAAACTATATCCTGCTATAGCATTCCTTGCAATTTCGGGCACAAGAATTTTTTTGCCCTCTCTAGCTCTGCCAACAAGGGTATGAAACTGGGTAGTTATAAACGAAAGGCGATTTCTGTAAAACGCTATAACAGGTCTTACAACGGTAATCTTATTACTGTATTTTGATGCTCTGATGATATTTTCACATTGGGATTTCAAAATGGGATAGGTATTAATTTCCATCATTTTTGCATCATCTTTATAAACATCTATGAGCTTTGGCGCCTTTTCGGTTATGGGATGCTCCTCATCCGCATAAACCCTGTAGGAAGAAAGATATATATACTGCTCTGTATTTTCACAAAATAGCTCAAGGTATTTTGGACAGTTTTCCCGCGAATAACCTAAAAAGTCAACAATAGCGCCATATCTTTTTTCGCTCAGTATTCTCCTATACTCCTGCTCTCCCGCTTTACACTTTATATATGTAATATATTATCATAAAACGCATAATAATTCAATAAAATCTCTTGCACAAAAAATTTTTAAAAATTTTTTGAAAAAAGTGTTGACAAAACGAGAAGGATATAATATAATAAACAAGCTCTTTGGTGAGGGCAGTTAAATGGCGGCATAGCTCAGAGGCTAGAGCAACCGGTTCATACCCGGTAGGTCGTGGGTTCAAATCCAACTGCCGCTACCATATTTTTAATTTGGCCCGGTGGTCAAGCGGTTAAGACACCGCCCTTTCACGGCGGTAACACGGGTTCGAGTCCCGTCCGGGTCACCACACTCCTCGTTGCAACAGCGACGGGGAGTCTTTTTTTGCAAATTATTACAAATTGTTAATTTTCGATTACAATTCATTCATTATTCTGATTTAGAAAAATAAATGCAGTGCGGAGTACTATAATTACGGAAGATAACGTGAAACGGGGAAGAAAAGAATGAAGAAAAGGATTTTATGTGTTTTCATGGCGTTGATTGCCGTGGCAACACTTTTCGCAGGATGCAACAAAAAGCCGCAAGAGGAAGTGACGGAACCGCTCGGTGAAGGCGGTTCGGATATAGTTGAGGATACAACGGTCAGAAAGACTCCGGCAGATGAAAAGCTTGTTGCGCTGACTTTTGATGACGGTCCCAATAAGACCCATACCAACAGAATTCTCGATATTCTTGAAAATAACGGTGCATCTGCAACGTTTTTCATCGTAGGATATAACATTGAAAAAAATGTTGAAACGATAAAACGCATCTCCGATATGGGGTGTGAGGTCGCGAACCACTCTCTTGATCATAAAAATCTTACAAAAATAAAACCTGAAGAAATCGAAAATCAGGTTCAGACTCCGAACAATCTTGTGAAATCGCTTGCAGATGTTGACATAAAGCTTTTCAGAGCGCCCGGCGGCAATTTCAACGGAGTTACCGATAAAATCGCCATGCCTTTGATTCAATGGTCGATTGATACCGAGGACTGGAAATTCAAGGATGCGGCTCATAAGGGGAGAACCGAAGAACAGCGTGAGGCAGACCTTAAGAATATAGCGGAGAGAGTAATTGAAAATGCCGAAAAAGGCGATATCATCCTTATGCATGATATCTATGATTTTACGGCTGATTTATGTGAAATTCTTGTTCCGGGTCTTGTTGAAAAGGGGTTCAGAATTGTTTCCGTGAGCGAAATGTATGAGGCATACGGAAAGGAACTTGAAGCCGGAGAGGTTTATTACAAAATTGATTTTTCGCATGAGAACACACTTGTTGTTGAACCCGGAAACTACAAGGTGAAAACAAAGGGCGGAGTTCTCAATATCCGAACCGAACCGAAGCAGGAAGCGACATCGCTTCTGAGGGTGCCCAACGGAACACCGCTTAAGGTTATCGGATGTGAACCGGGCTGGGCAAAGGTTGAATATAACGAAGTTGTCGGCTGGGTTAATACCCTCTATCTTGAAACAGCGGAATAATTTAAAAGCGAAAGACTGCAAACCAACCGAACGGAAGGAATGCAGTCTTTTTTATTTGTTCAATTAATTAGAAGAAATGATTTATGCATAAACAAATCTGATATACATTGCGATTTCTTCTGCCATATCGGCAAGTCTTGTGAAGTTTTCGAAGAAATATTTTGCATTGACCAAGAAAAATTCAATGTGTTCGGGGTTTGTCATATTTGTCCAATAATAATTCATGCAGTATACAAAAGTGTCATACTCATCTTTAAGATTATCCTTGAGATATTCTCTGTTGCTGAATGAGTTGGCTTTTACTGTTTTGCATTCATATTCAGCGAAGGTTTGTTCGGCAATATGGACTTCGAGGGTGAGATATGTTTCGGAATGCCAGATGCCTACAAAGTATTCCTTGCCGAAAAGTGTGATGTATCTTTTCTGACCTTCTTCCTCATGGTGACCGTAAAGGAAGGTTTCCGATGTGCCGTCGGTATAATTGACGGTGATTTTTTCGTCATTGTAATCGATAAATCCGTATCTTCCGTTATAGTATTCATAGGCCTTGAGATAGTTGTCAACATTTGAAAGTTCAACGCTTTCAACGAAATAATCAATGTAGTACATTGTTGCAACCGCTTCTTCTTCATAGCCTGCAAATGTTGCATAAACAGTGTTTTCTCCGTTGACGGGTTCGGTTTTTATTTTAAAAACAAGGGTTTCGCAAGGGAATTCGTATTTTACTCCGTTTGAGAAAACAACGGTATAGTCCGTATCATAGAACTCAAAGGAGTCACCGTAAAAGGTTATATCTTCATTGATAATCAGATTTTCAAGGATTTTTTCATCGTAAACGATATCGGTAATTTCATCATCGATATACTTGATTTCAACATCAATGTAATCAAACAAAGTTTCGTAATCTGTAAAGCTGAGCCCGATAATCGCTGTGCCTTCCTCTAAATAAACAACATCATAATATTCGTCTCCGATTTCTACCTGACCATCCATCGGATGCTCCACATAGTATAAAATGCCGTCATCACCGAATTCGCCGTAATAAACATCGTTGCTGATAAGATAATATCCGCTTTTTTTTGCATCAAATTCATAGTAATAATATAAAACTTCTTTGGAGAGAAAAGGTGTGAGGTGATTTTCGCCTTCTGCAAGCTTTCCGCCGTAACAATGCTCATCGTACCATGTTTCTTCGGTGAAGCCTTCGTCCCATAAAACCAAGTCGCCGATTTCTGCCGCAAATGCAGGTGTTGTGCCGAATGCCATGATGAATGCCATGACGAATGCGATTACTGTGCTGAGACCTTTTCTGATTTTGTTTTCCATTATTTGTTCCTCCATTTTCAACCGTTTTTCCGGAATGCTGTTCCGGATTTCTTATCATGGCTATATTATAGCACTGCAATTTCTAATAATAAATTATGTAAACCATTAAAGAATACGAATCAATTTATTAACGAATTATTAAGAAAGAACGAAATTTATTAAGGCGCAATGTTCCGTAAAATCTTGACTTAATATATTAATGTATGATATTATTTATTTATTATGATTATATAGGAGTGATATCTTTGAATTTTCAGGATTTCAGAACCAGCCCCGCCATATTTGCGGTTGCTCTGGGCGTTATAGTTTTTGTTCTTGCCCAGTCAACTTTCTTCCTTGTCAAATCGTGGAAGAAGGGTAAGGAACTCGGCATTTCAGTTGAAACTCTTAAAAACACAGCCATATCGAGCGCTGTTTTCACCGTTGCACCCGCAATTTCAATTCTTGCAACCGTGCTTGTGCTTGCCAATGCACTCGGTCTTGTTCTTCCCTGGATAAGACTTACGGTTATCGGAAATCTTGCTTATGAAACAACAGCCGCCCAGACTTCCCTCGATTTCTGGGGCACAACAATCAACAGCGCAGTCGGCGATAAAGAGCAGTTTGCAACCATCGCATGGGCAATGACCCTCGGCAGCATCGCACCGCTTATTCTTATCCCCTTCCTTTGCAAGAAGCTTCAGAAGACAGTCGGTAAAGCTGTTAACAAGAACGAAAACTCCAAGAAACTCGGCGATGCAATTTCCGCCGCTGCTTTCATCGGTATCGTTTTCGCTTTTGTTGCCCGTGAAATCAACGGTTATACCGCAACAACAATAACTCAGGCTGCAGCAGACGGCAGCGTCGAAAAAATCAAGCAGATTTCGGGCTCATCGGGTGCGATGTCAATCATCGTTCTCATTTCCGCAATGGTACTTCTTATTATTCTTGAAGCAATCTGCAAGAAATTCAAGCTCGAAAAGCTCGAATCATTCGCAATGCCTCTTGCAATGTTCGGTGCAATGGCACTTGCAATTCTTTTCACAAACATTTTACCCGACCCAATCGTAAGCCACGGCTGGTATGAAATCGGCACAGTGCTTTCAGTAAACTAAGGAAAGGAGAAAAAACCATGCAGAAAACATATTTTGACAAAATTCACAGATGGGGAATCCTCTGGGATATCGCTGCGGTTCTCGTTCTTCTTTCGGTGCCCATCGTTATCTGCCTTGACCTCGGTGTATGGCCTCAGTCGGAAGCTCTTGCAGTTGTTATGCCAAAGCTCATGGGTCTTTATTGGGTAACCGCAATCGTTGAGGTTATTACATATGTTCCCCTCCTTGGTGCAGGCGGTGCATACCTCAGCTTCGTAACAGGCAACATTTCAAACCTCAAGCTTCCCTGCGGTCTTAAGGCTATGGAAAATGCAAAGGTTCGTGCAAACACAGAAGAAGGCGAAGTTATTTCAACAATCGCCATCGCTGTTTCTGCTATCGTAACAACAGTTATCATAGCTGTCGGCGTTCTGGTTTTCTCACCTGTTCTCGATGACCTCACAACAGGCGTTTTCAAGCCTGCGTTTGACTATGTTCTTCCCGCACTCTTCGGTGCACTTGCCGCAAGCTATTTCGGAAAGCATCTCAAACTCTGCTTTGCTCCTCTTATCGTAGGTGTTATCGTTCTTGTTTTCTCACCCGCTATGGGCGCAGGTACACTTATGTTTATAACAATTGTTGCTGCAGTTCTCGGCGTTGGAATTTTATATAAGGCTAAGAAATTATAATCGGAAAATGCTTTTTATATGATGTTTATAAAAAAACAGGTATTTTGCGATTTGTTGTGCAAAATTACACTTGATATTAAGCGTTTTTTGGTATAATATATTACAGGTATAAATTATCATCTCTTCTGAAAGGAGAAATTCAAAATGATTAACTATTCACGCGAAGTACAGGAAATGTGCTGCGTAGCCAAGGGCCCCAACCACGGTCCCGCACCCATCCCCGAAGAAGGCAAGTGGGTTAAGGCTTACGAAATCAAGGATATTTCCGCTTTCACACACGGTGTTGGCTGGTGCGCACCCCAGCAGGGCGCTTGCAAGCTTTCACTCAACGTTAAAAACGGTATTATCGAAGAAGCTCTTGTTGAAACAATCGGTTGCTCCGGTATGACTCACTCAGCTGCTATGGCTGCTGAAATTCTTCCCGGCAAGACAATCCTTGAAGCTCTCAACACAGACCTCGTTTGTGATGCTATCAACACAGCTATGAGAGAACTCTTCCTCCAGATTGTTTACGGCCGTTCAC
>CALAQQ010000256.1 GCA_937888485.1 uncultured Clostridia bacterium | reverse complement strand
TGATGAAATCTCTTTTGTATGTGCTTTTACGTTCGCTGTAATCTTCCATCTGACGGTTATTCCAAATCTCATCAATCATCGGTTGCCAGTTCTGTTCCGAAACAATCATATCCGTAAGATTGCCGATGAGATTACTGAACTGCTGATATGTAAGCCACGGGATTTGCATTTCTCTCGGCATCATAAACAGTTTCTGAAAACTCCATTCCATTTCATATTCGAATTTCCTTCGGAAGTAATTCTGAATCACAAAGCACAACCGCCACAGAGGAAAATCACCTGAATAGTCTGTCCATTTGCCGGGTATATTGCCGTAACCGTCACGGCGGGGAACCTGAATGAACTGCCAAACAGACCAAGCGTAACAATCCCTGACGAGTTCGAGAAACGCATCGTCTTTTATGAGATTATCATATTTATCCGTACGAAGAACATCATACGGACTTCTCGGAATTTCAAGATACTGCTTGCGTTTTGAAACCAATTCTTTCGGCAACGCATAGAAAAGCGGAAGCCAAGCAAGATTACTGTCCTGCGGAATCGTTATTATCTGATTTGGGAGAACAACGATAAAACTGTTTTTGACATTATCAGCCATAATCAATCACCACGTTTCGGAGAATATTTCACCCCTTCACTTATATATGGAGTGAAACTTAATAGATTTTTCCTAAAAAATAAAGAATTTACATTTTGTTCAAAAACTTTTACTTCAGAAAAAACTCCACTCACTTTATATGGAATGAAAGCAGATATATTTTTCCTACAAATTCAAAAAAGTTAAAAATATTTGCTCTCACTTATTATGGAGTGAAAACGCAAAAATTTTTCCTGAAAATTGACGAAAAAATAAAAATATTTTAATTTTACAGCAAACAAATGTTCGTTAATATTTTATATCAGTTTTTCTGCGGTGTCAATAGTAAAAAAATATATTGATTTAATTTCATGGTTATATATCGATAAGTAAAGATGAGAGATTGATTTTTCTCTGTTTTTCGTTTAAAATGATTATTGTATATAACAAGGCATAGAAATACATAATATGGTATTAAATCAGGTGATAAAAATTAATAGATGCATATATATTAACAAAGATGATACGACTTGTACTTTTAATTCCGAAGAGCATATTTTTCCTAAATGTATAGGCGGAAAATGTTGTTTGCCTAAAGGATTTGTTTCGGACCAAATAAACAATGAGTTTTCAAAGTCAGAATATCAATTTGCAAGAGAAAACCCTATTGTGGTTATTAACCGTATGTTTTATGAAAAAACTGGTCGAAAGAAACACAAAAACAGAGATAAGATTGCTGTGTTAGTTGATAATGAAGATGTTTCACTTGGATACATCAGTTTTGCAACGCCGAAAAATATCAGCCAACTGATTTTTGAAAATTTAGATCGTGACATAAATGGAAATTTTCAAGTTAAGTTTTTGCTTGATGCTAATTTGAACGGCAATAATCAAGAACGAATTAATCATTTCATTGAATCATTAAAAAAATATAAAGGTTCACCTAAATGCATTAAATCAAACAAAATTTCTTCTGATAAATATATTCTAGGAATGCAAGACAATAAATGGTTCATAGGCGTTAATAAAGACACAAATCCGGAAAATGTTAAAAAATTATTAGATTCTGCAGTTAAAAAAATAATATCTTATTTTGAAAATAATAAAGCAGAGTCGGAAATGATAAATTGTGATTTTAGGCAAATAACTGCCAACTATGAATTTATGTGTAATTTAAACGACATATATCGAATATATGCCAAAATTTCATTTAATGCTCTTGCTAGTTTGAAAGGACAAGAGTTTGTTTTATCATCGAATTTTGATAAAATACGAGAATGCATAGCATATGGTTATGAAAACATTAGTACCTATATTGGAACAATGCAAGATGTAAATATAATTAAGGATATTACAAAAAATTTTGATAAAAGAATAAAACTCGGTGATAAATATCATCACGTTGTTTTCTTTACAATTAATAAGACACTTTACAGCTTTATTTCCTTATATGGTTCTAATCAACCTTTAGTTATTGAGCTTGGGAAAATCGAAAAACATATCGTTGATATGTATATATGCGATTGGCAAAATCAGAAAGAATACAAGCTAATTGATTATGTTGTGGAAATATGTCAGTTTAATCGTGAAACAATAATAGATACTTCTTTATTTTAGTCGCACCTGATTTTGTGGTTCTGTTTTACTTTTGGATATTAGAGTGTCTCATTAACATTCGGATTTGTAAGGAGCGTTATATATGGCTATTCTCGAATTAAGTATTCCTCCTCATTTTTTTGATTCAGCAGATAATGAAAACTGTTTTGAATCTGTATCTGAACGCATAGCAAAAACCTTCCTAAAAGATATACTTAAAAAGGCTAATATTACACGAGGGAATCCTGATTTGAAAGAACCAGATTACATCGTTGATAAGCATGGTTACGAAGTCACTTTTGCAATTAGCCAATCATTAATTCTTCAACTAAAAGGTATTCGAGATTTGGATAGCGTTCCAACGAACATAGAGAAAGAATTGATTGCCGCAATTACTAAAGCTGTTGATAATAAAGCATCCAAGAAATATTCATGTACTCCTAATTTAGTAGTTCTAACAATTAATACACTTCCCACTTGGTATAGTGATCTGTTTTTTAAAGAAACTGACCCTCTATGTAAAATGGCATGGAAGGCTTTTGCTGCAAAGCGAAACAAACTATTTTTAGAGCTTTATCAAAACTATATTATTACTGACAAATTTGAAAATATTTATATTATTCAACCCACATTTAATAACACTTTTGCTTTTTATAGCATTGTAGATTTTATAAATAATAAAGAAACCTTCTTAACGCATGTGCAATCAAGCAACACTATAGCGTTTCCTACATATAGAGTGATTGATGCTGAAAATTTGTCAGATATAAACTCCTTTAAAATAAAGATAGTAAATTACACTATTGAGGAATGAAACTGAAATGAAAAAGAATGCTGCAATCAACTTTGTTTTACAAAATGCACGACCTCTTGAGTTGGCTATTTACAAATATTTCTTTGAAAATGAATCAAACCAAGCTGTTGTTGACGAACTATTAAAATTTCAAAACTCTGACGGCGGTTTTGGCAATGCTCTTGAGCCTGATTTCTTCAATCCCAATTCAAGCCCCATTGCAACAAACGATGCGATAATCACTCTTTCCCGTGTAAACGCACTTGACAGAAATTCTGACATTGTAAAAGGAATAGTATGCTATCTTGAATCTCACGATTCTTTTGATGAGGATAAAAAGCGATGGTTATTTGCAATTGACAGCAACAATGATTATCCCCATGCAATTTGGTGGGAGAAAAAAGGCGACGGCTTCAGTGGATTTAATCCGTCAATATCGTTAGCGGCATTTTTGATTTGCTACGGTAATCGCACTTCTCTTTATGAAGAAATCGTAAAAGGGGGATTCGAGTATCTTGAAAATACTGAGGAAGTCAGCGGTGATTCATTAAAGTGTTTTCTGCTGACATATGAGCTTTTGAAATCAAACGGCATCAAAGATATAGTTGATTTGGAACATTTCAAAGATTTATTGTGTAAAGCTATTAATAATTCTATTTGCGAAGATATCTCAAAATACGGAGTTGAATATGTGACGATGCCATCCGACTTTTTCTCCGGCTCATATTTGGAATTTATCACACCTAAAACAAAAACGCTGATAGATGCAGAAAAAAACATTTTAGGCAAACTTCAAGCGGAAGACGGCGGATTTGATATTACTTGGAAATGGTATACACCGTATCCCGAATTTGAACAAGCAAGAGCTTGGTGGCGTCCTCGCATTACTATTGAAAAGCTTCTTTTTAATGAGGTACAGATATGAAAACTGAAATATTAAAACAAAATGAAAACAGTTGGAATGCATTAGCTGAAGATTTCTTCGGTGTTACTGCTTTGCCTATACTCGGTTGTTCAATTCCGACAGAGGATGAACTGCACCTTTTCCCTGACCTTAACGGCAAAGCTGTTTTTGAAATGGGTTGCGGAAGCGGTCACTCGCTCAAATGGTGTGCCGAACACGGTGCAAAAGAGCTTTTCGGTCTTGATATTTCAGAAGAACAACTAAAAGCCGCCAATAAATTGCTCGGCGAAAACGGATATTCCTGCACACTCTATCATCAGCCTATGGAAGATAACACAAGCATTCCGCAGAATTATTTTGACGTTGTTTATTCAATCTACGCAATCGGTTGGACAACCGACCTTGAGAAAACAATAAAAAATGCAGCATCTTATCTGAAACAAGGCGGTACATATATTTTCTCTTGGGATCATCCGCTTCTTCATTGTGTTGACTTGGAAAGCGTTGCAATTTCAGGCGGTAACAGAACCGTTGCAACCGAAGAACGTATAATTTTCAGCGGCAACTATCTTGAAGAAGATTACTATACATTTGAGAAATACGGCAACCCTCTTACCTTGCAAAACCGCAAGCTTTCAACATACATAAATACCCTTGCAGACGCAGGCTTTGCAGTTGAAAGAGTAGTTGAAGAAACAAGCGAAAAGGTTTTGGGAAAGTCAGCAGGATTTAATTCGGGTTACTATGCCGATTTCAAAGCAAAGCATTTCCCGCTGTCGATTGTGATTAAGGCGAGAAAGCTTTGATTTTCGAGGTATAAATATGTTTGAACTTGAACAAGTTTGTAATGAAAATTTGTCGTATTACAACGAATATGAAAAATCTTTTGAAATCGAATTAAAGGAATATCAGTCGAGAATCTATCCGTCTGAAAATGTAGCGGTTTTGCGTTGGTATCACATAAAGGCAGACGGAAAATATATCGGTGCAATTTGGCTAGAGAACAATATGGGTGAAGATTTTTCCGTTCTCGGCATTTTCATAGCGGATGAGTTTTACAGAAATAAAGGTATTGGTAAATCGGCAATTGAACAAATAATCAAAAATGATTTGCAGTATATGAACACAAACAAAATACTCCTTCGTGTCCGTGAAGAAAACGAAAGAGCAATCAAATGTTATAAATCGGTTGGATTTAAAGAAAACCGAAGATACAAAAAAGACACTTTGAGCGTAATTGAAATGATATATGAGGCTTGATTATGATTTACAGGAAATATGAAAGCAGAGATATTTCTGCAATACGGGATATTCTCGAAAATGATTTAGGCTATAACTGTGAGCTTGAAAAGTTGAATAGCCGTGTTAAAGAAATGATGAAACGAGGCAATTATCAGATTTTTGTTGCTTGCGACGGTGATAAGGTTGTTGGCTACATAGGTTGCGTCAATTATCTTGCGTTTGAACTTGAAAACGAAGGTGTGAAGATAATTGCGCTTGCAGTTTCAAAGGAGCACAGAAGAAAGGGTATCGGCACTTCATTGCTCAAAACTGCAGAGCAATGGGCAAAAGAAAATAATATTGAAGTTATTCTTCTCAACAGTGGTTTGCCGAGAGAAGATGCCCATGCATTTTACGAATCACAAGGCTATTTCAAAAAGAGTTATGGGTTTATAAAGAAGATATAGCAAAATGGTGATTATATGAAAACACTTATCTTGAACGGCTCTCCTCGAAAGAACGGAGATACTGTCAGTTTAATTAACAAACTAACAGAGCAATTAAATGGCGAATATAAAATAGTCGATACTTATTATTCGGATATTTCCGCTTGTGTCGATTGCCGTTATTGTTGGAGCAACAACGGTTGTTCAATCAACGATGAAATGACCGAAATATACGATTATATCGTCGAGTGTGATAATGTTGTAATTGCCTCGCCAATTTATTTCTCACAACCCACAGGAAAACTGCTTGATGTTTGCAGCAGATTTCAAACATATTTTGCAGCAAAGTATTTCCGCAACCAAACACCGATAATTATGCCAAAGAAAGGTGCAGTAATTCTTGTCGGCGGTGGTGACGGTAATCCACAAAAAGCCTACGAAACAATATGCAGTGTATTGAATCATATAAATACTACACATATTTACACTTTGGTCGGTAGTTTTAGTACCAATAAAATTGCGGTATCCAACGATATACAGGTGAACGAAAATCTTAAATCTTTGATTGAATTTTTAAATAATTAATCCGTAAAAAAAGGATAGCTCATTAATCGGAGCTATCCTTTGCTTTTTACATTTTTATTACAGGAACGGCGATTCTTGCTCCTACTTCGGTTTGTGCTCCAAAATTAAAGAATGGAGCAATATTGTCCGCTACTTTGTAGCCGTAGCGTTCAAAGTTATAGTTGTCTTTTGCTTTAAAAACTTGACCAATGTAAACACCAAAATCATCGGGATTTTCAAAAGGTTCACTCTGAAAATAAAGCATTATGCACTCGGGAAGCTCTGCGATTTTATATCCTTCGGGTAAAGGTTTATCATAATCATACGGAACTTCAACACCCGAAGCCGTTTCGCTGAACCCTTCTTCTTGTAAAAATTCGGGTAAATCAAGAAGTGCCGCCGTATCAAGTTTTTCGGGTATACTGTTAAGCAAACCTTCCCAATCACAGCCGACTTCTTCGCAATATGACAAATAACCGTTTGCAGATTTCGACGGCAGATAAATCAGTTTTCTTTTCGGTCTGTTTACGGGTATAACGGTACAGATTGATGTGTTTTCCATTGGTTGCCCTTCTTTCATAATCCGATAATGATTTGCAGGGTACTGTATAAACATCGGAATGGCGATTTTGCTTTTTCGATACTCGTCGGGAGTTACGGAAAACCTTTTTGCGAATGACCGAGAATATCCCTCGTGAGAGTTGTAATGGCTGTCCAAAGCTATATCAAGAATTTTATCATCTGTGTTTATCAGTTTCACGGCACTCTCGCTCAAAACAACAGCATTTATATACTCATAAAGAGTTGTCTGCAAGAATTTCCGAAACAATCTGTCAATCTGACGGCGTGAATATCCGATAGCATCGCAGACATTTTCAATACTGAAATCAACAATATTATGGTGTGTTTTTATGTATTCTTGTGTAGCTACAACTATTTCTAAATCGTTCATATTGCACCCTTGAAATATGATAGCAATAAATCAATCTCGTTTCTTGATTTATGTGGACAAATTATCTTTTTTCTTTGCTATATAAAGTACACACAAATACGGGCGTTCTATTATTCCGCCGTTCTTTTCTGCTAATGCAACAATATTGTTATATGCTTTTTTCTTATCTGCGTCTGAATTCTGCATAAATCTGTTGCCAGTTAATGCAAAACCGTAAAAATTATCGGCAGTATAGTTTTGTTTCCACAGTTTTCTGATTACGGTAGGCTTTTCAAAAAGTTCTGAATCAACTATTTGTGAAACAATAGCGACAATTCTGTTTTCACATTCGGATTCCGTAACAAAATCTGCTATGCCGCCATACCGTTTTGATATTTCGAGTAACTCGTTATCTAAATCGTTGTCATAAAGGACATACATATTCCAGAACAAAGCTATGTAACCGTTATCCTTCAGAATATCAGCACACTTTTTATATCCGATTGGCTGAGGCACCCAATGGAAAGATTGAGCAGCATATATAACATCAAATTTTTTCTGCCCGAAATTGTGTTCTTCAAATCTGCCTTTAGCAAAACTGATATTTTCGTTTTTGAATCGTTCGTTGCCGATACGAACCAAATCTTCACCGGGGTCAATACCCATGATATTAAAACCGTTTCCAACAAACTGTGCGGTTGCCTTACCGCTTCCGCAACCAATCTCCAACAAATCAGAGCCTTTGGATATTCCTGTAACAGATATTAATGAATCTATAATTTCCTCAGGATAGCCGGGTCTGTATTTATCGTAATATTCAGCAGCTTGGTTGAACATTTCACTTTCTTTATAAAGATTCATAAATAAATCTCCGTTTTAAAACTCAATTCTTTTTCCGTCTTTGTAAAGGATGCCGTCTGTAACGGTTATTTTTAGAATAATTGTATTAACATCGCTTTCATCAGTATGACCGTTATCATACCAAGAAGCAAAGGCTTCTCTTAATTTATCAGCCATATCCTTGTTTTCTTCATTGCAGATATAACCTAAGGTTTCAGCCTTGCCGTGTCCTGAAAACCATTCGCCGCAAATACCAACAACAGGATTTGCGTTAATATGTTTCATCTTATTGGTTGCAGTATTTGTAATTGTATAGAAAGCTCCGTCAACATAAATCGCATCAACAATTCTGACCCACGGCATTCCCTTTTCGTCAACAGTTGCAACAGAAACAAGAGAGTCTGTGCTGAAACGCTTATAAAAAATACATTCAATGTCTTTTTTCATATTATCCAACCTTTTCTACTTTCCAAGAATCTCCGACGAAATCTTTTGAAGAGGGAATATTCAAAGTGGCTCGGAAATAATGTTTATTGTATTTTTCATCCTCGCAAGAAAACTCTAAAACAAAATCAACATCCTCATAATACTTATTCTCTCTATCAGATATACGTTCAGCCAAATTAAGCATTTTTAGATCTAAAATCATATCTGTATTAGGCGAGAGTGTTCTACTTTTAGATTTAGCGTCGGTAACCCTTCTTATAATATCACCACAGTTATCTTTCACATAAGCTGAAATAAAAGAAAAATTAGAAACTGATACTTTTGAAACATTTTCAATTTTTAATCTTGGGTTTAAATAATGTCCAGAATATCCTGAAATTGCAATATCAAATTTGGGTATTATTGCCTCTTTATCTGATTCATACTTTTCTTCAGCTATCTCCATACTTCGTTTTTGTAATTCAAGTTGTAATTGGTTGATTTCATCGGTTTTATCTTGTGCTCTTTTATTTTGAATAAGAGTCAGTATACCCAAAATGAGAGTGCCTATAAAAGTCAATACACTAGCATAATATGTAAGGAAATCAGAAACTTCAAGATCCACTTCAAAAAACTTAATCGGTGCTCCCATTGAATATACATAACTAATAATATAAGGCAATAAAATTAGAAAAAGTGCTATAAGTAAAATTAATAAAACATAATATCTACTTTTTTTCATACATATACCTTCTTTTTTTATTACTTTAAACATTATAATAGCATAATAAAAAATTCATTTCAACTGATTATAAAACTCCTTTTATGAATTTTCAAAAAATGTGAAAAGTAGAAAAATAGAGGCTCTGAAACCGTTGATACATAAAGGCTATGAACTGCGATAAATGAGAGGTGCGTATAGTTTGACATGCACCCCTGTTTTTGCGTTTTATGCGTTACAAAAGCGATATTTTGAGATATAGAAATTTTTATATACTGATAAAAAGAAAAAGCAGACAACACCACAAATGATGTTGTCTGCTGAAATCTTATCTCATATCTGACAATGGAGTATAATCTGTGTTGTTTCGTAAATATTCTTCCATCTCGCCGCTGAGCAACAATCTTACATAGCTCATCGGCTCATTGTAGATGAGATAATCAAGTTCCGATGTTTCATACATATTGTTTGCATATTCGTTTTCCACTGCGATACAATTGATTGATACCATTGAGCCGTCAGTAAGTTTTATTTCAACACAAGCAGTATCAATGTTAAATTTGCAAGATAAAATGTTGCTTTTCATAATTTGCAATTTCTTTCGGTTATTAATGATAGCTTGAAACAATGTGTGTTTAACCGCAGTTAACAATTTATTCATTAAATCCGTTATTCAGCTATCTCAAAGCCTTACATATCAATAGTTTCAAAAATAAAGCGTTGCATTCGTGGCATATTCCGCCCACCATGCAACGCTTTTTTATGTTGTTTTCTTCGGCTGTTTCCGAAACCCTATACAACCATCGTTATACAATATATAACCGTTGATTTATATGATTTTCGTTATTATATCCACCCCGTACACCGCACCGAGGGACGAACCGCAATCCCAGCTTATGTGGATGGTGCCCACATCGTCAACGTGTTTGACCGTTCCTTTGTCGCCTGTTGTTAGTTTTGTGTATGGGTCATCCATATTCACAAGCTCGACTCTTGTTCCAGACGGATACTTCTCACGCAGCATTGCGAGCGTTTCTTTTGGTATTGTTTTCATTTTCTCACCATCCTTATTGCTTTTGAAACAGTCCTCTCGTTTGTTTTCAAATCGATGTATGTTTCCTTTGCATCCGTTATACCTACCATTGTAAAGCCGTACTTATCAAATGCTGCAAGAATTGTGATGAGTCCGCTGAAATTGCTTGAAATTGAAAACTCGTTTATATTGTAATAATTCAGGTTTTCGACAATACCTTCTATTTCACGATCCCAAATGATAGGAAAACCCTACTTTATAGACATTTCCTGTTATTCCTAACCCTTTCTGCTCAAAATCACATCCTCTTTGGTGCTTTTATTTCCGTTGTGTCCGTATGTTCCGGTTGCAGATGTGGGATAAACTGTGGTCAAAAAACAACCTCGCAGTCGTTGAATTTTCTCAACACTGGTGGTTGTTTTTTCTTTCTATATCAAAAATTGATCCGCAGTAGACAAAGAAGAAATGTTTTTTCATCGCAACCTGTACGTAGACAGCAAGCAAAACACGGTAGCAATTTTGCAAAGTGTAGAAATACGCAAAATTCTCGAAAGTGCATATTGACTTGTGATATTGGCTACATTGAAGTAAAAGCAGAAATGTGATGTTATCACAGAACAGCAACAAAAGCTGTGATATAATGAGGCCACAAAGAAAAAAGGAGGACGTAAATATGTCTGCTATTAACATCAATAAAAACAATTTTCAAAGTGAAGTGTTGAATTCTGAAAAGAAAGTCCTTCTGGACTTTTGGGCTCCCTGGTGCGGCCCCTGCCGTATGGTGGTTCCTATGGTAGAGGAAATCGCAAAGGAACGCCCCGACATTAAGGTCGGAAAGATCAATGTGGATGAGAACCCAGAGCTGGCCAGCCAGTTCGGCATTATGAGCATTCCCACCCTGGTTGTTATGGAAAATGGCAAAATTGTCAGCCAGGTCATGGGAGCAAGACCCAAAGACGCAATTCTTGCGATGCTTTAAGGAGGTGCAATTATGGGATTCTTTGATTTTTTGAAACAACCCGATGTGAATCAGGGCGTAGCAGATTATCACAATACCCCCGGTGCAGTGCTGCTAGATGTACGTACCCCGCAAGAATACAGCGAAGGACACATTCCGGAAAGTAAAAACGTTCCGCTGCAGACCCTTGACAAAGTAAGGGCTGTCGCGGAAAATAAAGATACCGAGTTGTTTGTTTATTGTTATTCCGGTGCGAGAAGCCGTCAGGCTGCGGCGGCACTCGGACAGATGGGCTATACCAATGTTCGGAACATTGGCGGCATAGCCGCCTATCAGGGAAAGGTGGAAAGGTAATATGAAAGTTGTGATCGTAGGTGGCGTGGCAGGCGGAGCTACTGCCGCAGCAAGAATCCGCAGATTGGACGAGCAGGCTGAAATCGTGGTTTTCGAGCGCTCGGGCTACATTTCCTATGCCAACTGCGGTCTGCCTTATTATATCGGCGGTGTTATTGAAGATCCTGAGGATCTAACCCTCCAAACCCCGGAGAGCTTCTTCTCCCGGTTCCGTATTCACATGAAAGTACACCACGAAGTTACCGCAATTCATCCCGACAGAAAGACCGTTTCCGTAAAGGATCTGAAATCTGGTGAAGAATTTGAAGAGAGCTATGACAAGCTGCTGCTTTCTCCCGGCGCAAAGCCTGTATGGCCGGGCCTCCCGGGGATGGACAGCGACAAGCTGTTCACTTTGCGCACCGTAGAGGATACCTTCCGGATCAAGGAATTTGTGGATGAGCATAAGCCGAAATCCGCTGTGATGGTGGGCGGTGGCTTTATCGGTTTGGAAGTAGCAGAAAACTTAAGGGAGCTTGGCATAGATGTGACCATCGTTCAGCGGCCTAAACAGCTGATGAATCCCTTTGATGCAGATATGGCTTCCTTTATCCACAGCGAAGTCCGTAAGCACGGCGTGAAGCTGGCGCTGGGCTACAGTGTGGAAGGTTTTGAAGAAAAGGACGATGGTATCAATGTGCTGCTGAAAGATCAGCCAGCTATCCATGCGGATATGGTGGTACTAGCCATCGGTGTTACCCCGGAATCCCAGCTTGCAAAGGATGCCGGCCTGGCGCTTGGTATCAAGGGCAGCATCCTGGTCAATGACCGGATGGAAACATCAAACCCCGACATCTACGCCGTAGGGGATGCAGTGCAGGTAAAGCACTATGTCACAGGCCGTGATGCTCTGATCGCGCTGGCAGGCCCTGCCAACAAGCAGGGACGGATCGCAGCGGACAATATTTGCGGCGGTGACAGCCGGTACTTGGGCAGCCAGGGAAGCTCCGTGATCAAGGTATTCGATATGACCGTGGCCATGACGGGAATCAACGAGAAGACTGCCAAGGCATCAGGTATTCGGTACGACAAGACCTACACATATTCCGCATCACATGCTACATACTACCCCGGTGCCACATTCATGTCCATCAAGACGTTGTTCGATCCAGACACGGGAAGGATACTCGGAGCACAGATCGTGGGTTTCGATGGTGTGGATAAGCGCATGGATGTCCTGGCCACTGCGATACGTGCAGGCATGACCGCGGATGACTTGGCGGAGCTGGACCTGTCCTACGCACCACCGTATTCATCTGCCAAGGATCCAGTGAACATGGTCGGTTTCGTCATCGGAAACGTCAGGGCGGGGTTGTTCAGACAGTTCTTCTGGGATGAGGTTGACGGTGTTGCGGACATGCCCGGTTGTGAGATCCTGGACACACGCACCGATAGGGAATATGCATCGGGACACGTCCCTGGTTCACTGCATATACCGGTCGATGAACTCCGTGACCGCATATCCGAATTGGATCCCGGGAAGACATACTATGTTATATGCCGCAGCGGACACCGCAGTTACATCGCAT
>CALAQQ010000255.1 GCA_937888485.1 uncultured Clostridia bacterium | reverse complement strand
CCATTTCTGCCTGTCTCTTCTCTGTAATTGTATAGAAGAACATGGGAACTGCACAGGCAAACATACTTACAACACCCGAAATGATAAGAACGTCCCAGAGTGCATCGGGATTTGCAACTTCATATGTTCTTGCGTTGATACCTGCAATACTCATTGAAAGAACGCCGATGAATGCGCCGACTGCCATACCGATTTTGTTGATAAGAGTCTGCATTGCAAAGCAGATTCCTTCGCCTCTTTCGCCCGTTTTCCATTCAAGATAGTCAACTGTGTCACCGATCATAGCATAAGTGATGATGTTGTTAACACCCTGAGGAATACCGAGAAGAACAAGACCGATTGCGCAGATTATCATCTTCCAGGGTGCATCGTAGCCAACGAAATACATAACTGCCATTACTACACCGCCGAAGAGGTGAACAACGATATATGACCACTTCTTTGTGAATTTCTTTGACATCCAGGGAACAAGAACCGATGCAACAAGTCCGCCGGGAACAACAAGAAGAGTTATGATGCCGTAAAGACCTTCGTTCTGAAGGATATACTTTGCAAAGTAAAGACCGCCGGTATAGGAATAAACCATTCTTGCACCGCCGAGAACACCCGAAAGAACAATAAGAAGAAGCTCTTTATTCTTGAAAAGGAGCTTGAGGTTATGTCCGAATGAGGGAGGATTTTCGTCAGATGTGAAGCGTTCCTGTGTATTCTTGAAGCCATAGAAGAACATGGGGATAGCGGCAACAACAAGAACAACAGCCGCTACAAAATAAGACCACTTAAGTGTGTCAGCGTTAGCGATTTCCATGCCGTTTCTAACTGTTCCGACAAAAGTCATGGCAGCTTCTTCTGCGGTAACACCCTGATTGGCAACCATGTTTGCAACTGCCTCAGCCTTATCTGTAAGGATAAGAGCGATATCGTCAGCAGTATACTTAAACTTTGATGTGAGTGCACCTGTAATCATGGGAAGGAAAACGGTAACAATACCTGCGCCTACTGTGCAGAACATACGGGCAACCGTAAGAATATTGCCTCTTGTTACGGTATTGTTGGTAAGGCAGGTTGAAAGACCCCAGTAGGGAACGTCTGCAACTGTGTAGAAAACACTCCAAAGAACATAGATAACACCGATTACAGCAAATGCAAGTGAAGTCTGTGTTCCGTTATATATATTTTCTGCGCTGAAAACGGGAAGGAAGCAGAGAATTGTCATAATACCGATGGGAATTGCCATCCATTTAAGATAAGGACGGCATTTGCCCCACTTTGTGCGGGTTTTGTCAACAACAGAGCCCATGATAGGGTCGTTGAATGCGTCAAAAATACGGGCACCGAGCATAAGAATGGCAACAGCTGTTGCACCTTTGAGGCTTCCGATCATAACACCGTCAGCACCGAAAAGAAGAGCATCGGTCATAAATACCGTGATGTAGGAGCCGATAATGGTGCAGATAAAGTTCTGACCGAAGCCGGCTACGCTGTAGGCAATAGCCTCTTTGGGCTGAACGCCCTCGCCCGGAGTTGTTCCGAACAGTTTGTGAAGAAATCCGTCGTTTTTCATTTTCACAATTCCTTTCGTGTTTAGAATAATGATTTATAAAACTCAAGCGCTTTGAACCTTTTACCCGTCTGCAAAAGCAAAAATCTTTCACACACTTCGGCAAAACGCTTTTCATCCTCAGCAGGGAGAGAAAAAGAATACATTCTCTCGATGGGATTGGCGCACACGTGGCGCATCGCAGCAAAAACGGTTGCATTTATTTTTTCGCCGTTTCCGCATTTTTTGCAGTAAACACAGCCGTCTGAAAGATTGAAATATATCTCTCCTTCGGGTTCACAACCGCAACCTGCACAAGCGGTCAAATCAGGCATAAATCCCGAAAAAACCATAAACTTAAGCTCTGTTACAGCTTTTAAAAAGTTGTTTGACCGTCTGCCCGTTTCAAGCAGATGCAGTGAGTTGAGAGTCACTCTCAGATAATCTCGTGCAGGCTCAATTTCGGGCGCAAGCTCCATGGCAAGAGCACAAAAATACTGCGCAAGAGAGAGCTTTTCGATATCTTCACGCAACCCGAAAAAAACCTCTTTCGCAACGGCATCATCAATTATGTAGCTGTCTCTGCTTTTGTAGATTGAAAAATCTCCGTAGCAGAAAGACTGCGTTGCACCGTGCATACGGCTGTTTATTTTTTTTGCTCTGTTCGCAAAAGCTCTGACAACTCCGTATTCCGAAGTCAACAAAGTCACAAGGCGGTCACTTTCCCCCGTGTCCGTTACCTTGAGCACCAGAGCGTCGGTATTCATTCTCAATTTGTTTTACCTCCGAAGCACCGCCAACGCAATTTCTGAATTCAAGATAATCACCGACAGCACCGGATTCTGAAAATTTTCGCCATGCTTTTTCTTTGTCCATTTCATCATCTCCCGTTATTAATTTATCCTTTTTACAGAAAGTTAACAACGGAAAAATAATGAAAATTAATCCAATCCAAAGTTATGAATAATTCCCTCTCGGTTGCGCCAGCCTTCTTTGACTTTTACCCAGCACTGAAGGTTGATTTTGCACTGAAAGAAATTTTCCATATCACATCTTGCTTTTGTTGAAATACGCTTGAGCATATCGCCTTTTTTGCCGATAATAATGCCCTTATGGGTGTCTTTTTCACAATAGATTATCGCTTCAACATCCATGATTCCGCCCGTGGGTCTTTCACGCATTTTTTCAATGCTTACCGCAACACCGTGGGGCACTTCCTTATCAAGAAGAAGAAGCATTTTTTCTCTGATAATTTCACCTGCAAGCACTCTTTCGGGCTGGTCTGTAAGAGTATCATCGGGGAAGAAATGCACAGATTCATACGTCAGCTTTTTGAGTTCTTCGATAACAAGGTCAACATTTTCGTTCTTGAGCGCGCTGACAGGTACAACTGCCTCAAAATCATAAATTCCCGTAAACTGAACTATTCTTTCCATAAGTTTTTCTTTCTGTTTTACGGTGTCGATTTTGTTAATAACGAGCACTACGGGAGCTTTTTCTTTCTTAAGACGGTTGAGAAGCTCGATTTCGGTATCTCTGATTTCTCCCTCGGGTTCAACTACGAACAAGCAAGCATCCATGCCTGCGATACCTTCGCCGACGGATTTTATCATTTTTTCGCCGAGCTTTGTTTTGGGTCGGTGATAACCCGGTGTATCGGTAAAAACAAGCTGGGTTTCACCCATTGTTAAAACACCCATAATCCTTGTTCTCGTTGTCTGCGGTTTCTGGGTTACTATCGCAACCTTCTGACCGAGCATTTTGTTGAGAAGCGAGGATTTCCCGACATTGGGGCATCCGACTATTGCTATAAAAGCGGTTTTCGTCATTGTTTTTTCCTCATTTTATATTCTTTTTAAAAAAGTTTTTTATTCCGTGCGGTCCTGCAAAAACAAAAACAAATGCCGCCGCAATGCTCACGATAAGAGCAATAAGAACGGGAATGTTTTCTCTGTAATATTCAGCCATTTTTGCGAATGCATCGGGCTGATAAAGAATTGCCAGACCGACAGCCACCGAGCCGATTGCCATAATAAGTACGGCACCTGCCGCCGTATCCTTTGCAATTGCCGCAACGGGATTAATTTCTTTGGTTGAAAGGTCAACCGATTTTTCTATTGCTGTATTGACACATTCAAGTGCAAGCACAGACGAACAAACTGCAAAAAGAAGTGCAAACTGTGTTTTCGTCACCTCAAAGAAATCATGAACAGTCAGAAAACCGAACATAAAAAGAGTAAAACACAGATGAATTCTCATGTTGCGTTCATGTGCCAGGCAATATGTAATTCCCTTGAATGCATATACGAAGCTTTGGGCAAGATTTTTCATACGTTTTCATCTTCCATATAGTAGCTTGAATTTCTCTTAAGACCGAGTTTGGTTAAAACGGTTTCTTCTTTTTCGCGCATTCTCACGCTCTCGATACCGCCGTTCACATGGTCATATCCGAGTAAATGAAGCATCGAATGAACTGTCAGGAAACCGATTTCTCTCTGAAGAGTATGACCGTATCTGTCTGCCTGGTCAAGGGCATGGGGTATTGATATAACGATATCTCCGAGAAGCTTTGCGCCCGTGTCGTTATTGACATCGTAAACCCCGTTTTCGCCGAGGGGGAAGGAAAGAACATCGGTTGCTCTGTCAATATTTCTGTACTGCTTATTGAGTCTGTGAATGGTTTCATCGTCAACAAAAGTAACACTCACTTCAGATTTGCCTTCAAATTCCTCCATGGCAAGAACAGCTGTACAGCAACGGCGAACAAGCAGACGTACTCCCGAAGGTATCTTGAACTCGCCCTGTTCGTTGGAAATGATAACTTTAACCTTTCCTGTCATTCCTTCTTCGCTCCTCTTCCTGTTTTTCATATGCCTTTATGATATCCTGCACCAATCTGTGGCGCACAACATCTTTTTCGTTGAATCTGACTGTACCGATATCCTCAACATTCTTAAGGATTTTAACCGCTTCCTTAAGTCCCGAACGTTTTCCGTCAGGCAGGTCAATCTGAGTTATATCACCCGTAACAACCATTTTCGAGTTGAATCCGAGACGTGTGAGGAACATTTTCATCTGCTCTGCAGTTGTATTCTGCGCTTCGTCGAGAATAATGAAGCTGTCATCAAGAGTACGTCCTCTCATATAAGCAAGAGGGGCAACCTCTATATCGCCTCTTTCCTGATGCTTCTGAAAATTTTCAGCACCGAGCATATCAAAAAGTGCATCATAAAGCGGTCTTAAATAGGGGTCTACCTTACTCTGAAGGTCGCCGGGCAAAAATCCGAGCTTTTCACCTGCTTCAACAGCAGGTCTTGTTAAGATTATTCTGTTTATTTCCTTGGCACGGAAAGCAGTTACCGCCATTGCAACAGCGAGGTAGGTTTTACCCGTACCGGCAGGACCTATGCCGAAGGTTATCGTGCTGTTTCTGATTGTTTCGATATATTTTTTCTGACCAAGAGTTTTGGGCTTTACGGGTTTGCCTTTTGAGGTGATACAAACGCAGTCCGCTGCCATCTGCACAAGCTTGTCTTCGTTTCCTTCGTTGACAAGCGACATAACATAACGCACATTCTGGTCGCTGAGAGACTCTCCCCGATTGATAAGGGTAAGCAGACCGTTGATTGCACGCACGCCTTTCTGAACATTTTCAGCTTCACCCGTAACCTTAAGCTCCGAGCCTCTGCTGATAACGGAAACGGAAAATTCCTTTTCAATTTGTTTTATATTTTCATCAAACGAGCCGAAAAGGCTTACCGCCTGCTCCATTCTGTCAACATTGATTATCTGTTCAAACATAAATTCACCTCAATTAGGGTTTATTATAACACATATATCTATAAAAGTCACTATTTTTTTATATATTTATCATATGATATTTACATTATATTGATTGACAATTCAATTCTGCGGTGATATTATTAATTAAATATAACCATAATCTATAATGGAGGAGAATATGCTCGAATTTGTTTTGCAGACATCCCATTTTTCACTGCCTGTGCTCGCATTGGCGGTGCTTGCGCTGTGCATATTTGCTCTTCTCAAACGCCGTGCACCGTCGCTCGGAAGCGCAAAACTGATTAACACGGTGAACGGAGATGTTTCCCCTCTTATCTGCCGTGAAACATCAATCGGACGCCACAAAAACTGCGATGTCATTCTCAACTATTCAACCGTTTCGAGAACTCACGCTGTTATAGTTTGCTCAAAGGGCGGTTGGTATATAACAAGCATAAAAAACAGTGCCGAAGTTTTTGTAAACGGTAAACAAATCGATAAAAAAGAATTGCTCAAAACGGGAGATAAAATAACTCTCGGAAACATAACTCTGATTTTTGAAAACAAGTAGGTAAATAAATGACGAAAATTATTACACTCCAAAACGGACTTCGCATCATCCTCGAAAAAGGCAAAAACTCCAAAACCTGCGGTGCGGAAATATGGATTGCAAGCGGTTCAAGCTATGAATCCCCCGAAACGGCAGGTACATCACACTTTATAGAACATATGATTTTCAAAGGTTCGGAAAAACGTTCCGCCCTTGATATTGCCGTTGATATGGACGAAATCGGCGGTCATCTCAATGCATATACAGCAAGAGAAGCTACCTGTTTTTATGCAAGAACGCTTTCCGAACATATGCCGAAAGCTCTCGATATCCTTTGCGACATGGTGAAAAATCCAAGACTTGATGCAGAAGATATCGAACTTGAAAAAGGCATAATCAAGGAAGAAATTGCAATGTATGAGGATGAACCCGAAGACATCTGTTCGGATTTGTATTACGAAAATGCATGGAAAAACAGTATGCTCGGTTCAAACATTCTCGGAACGGTTGAAACCGTTGATGCAGTTACAAAAGAAAGCCTCACATCTCACATGAACAGATTCTTTGTTCCCGAAAGAACGGTAATCAGTCTGAGCGGTAATTTTGATAAGGATGCGGCAATTGAAATTATCAAGGAATATTTTTCAGATGCCGTAAACACGGGTTTCACGCTCAACCCGACGTTGGCAGAATTCCGTCCGGGAATCGTTACCGTTAAAAAGAATTTCACCCAGAATCAGCTCATTCTCGGTTTCAAGGGTGTTCCTGCAGGAACAAAAAAACGTGAGATTGCACTCCTTATTTCATCAATTCTCGGTGACACACCCTCTTCAAGACTTTTTCAGCAGATAAGAGAAAAGCTCGGATTGGTTTATTCCGTCGGAACAAACTGTATCTCATATCTCAGAGCAGGTGTTTTTAATGTCTTTATGGGTCTCAACGAAAAATCCGAGGAAAAAGCAATATCGGAAACAATAAAGATTATTTCGGATTTCGCTGATACCGTTACGGAAAAAGAGCTTGCAAGAGCAAAGGAGCAGGCTGTTACGGAATTTGTTATGAGCCTCGAAAATCTTTCGTCTCACGCTTCACGAAACGGCAGAAATCTTCTGCTTTATAACAAAGAAATCACCGAAGATGAAATTATAAAAAATATCCGTTCTGTCACTCTCGATGAAATAAAAGAAACTGCCCGCGAAATTTTTGATATGAATAAAATCTGCCTTTGCGTTGCAGGTAAGGTCAAATCAAAAAAGGCATATGAAGAAATAATCAAAACCGCAATTGAAAGAAGTAATACAAAATGATAAACAAAAAGAACATCAAAAGAATAGTTGTCAAGGTCGGTACATCAACACTGACCTATGATACAGGAAAAATAAACCTGCGCAGAATGTCCATGCTTGCAAGAGTACTCAGCGATCTCAAAAACGCAGGAATGGAAATAGTGCTTGTTACCTCAGGCGCAATCGGTGTCGGAGTCGGTAAGCTCGGTCTTAAAGAAAGACCGAAGGATACTCCGGGCAGACAGGCGGCAGCAACCGTAGGTCAATGCGAGCTTATGTTCCTTTATGACAAATTTTTCGGTGAATACGGTAACATAACGGGTCAGCTTCTTGTCACAAAAGATGACTTTGACAATGAAGAAAGACACCGCAATCTTCATAACTCCTTCATGAAGCTTTTCGAATACGGCGCAATTCCCGTTGTCAACGAAAACGACAGCGTTGCGGTTGAAGAAATAGTTTACGGTGATAACGACAGTCTTTCGGCTCATGTTGCGGAGATTGTCGATGCCGACGCACTTATCATTCTTACCGATATTGACGGACTTTTCAGCGCAAATCCGAGAGAAGATGAAAATGCCGTTCTCATTCATATTGTTGACGAAATCAACGACGATGTTCTTGCGCTTGCAGGCGGAAGCGGAACAAACAGAGGAACGGGCGGAATGATAACAAAGCTCCATGCGGCGCAGATTGCAACCGCAGCAGGAATTGACACGGTTGTTATGAACGGTTCCGACCCCGAAGATATCTACAAGCTTATCGACGGCAGACAGATCGGCACTCTGTTCAGAGCAAAAACGGAGGGATAAAAATGAGTGATATGATTAATATTGGTGCGCGTTCAAAAGAAGCGCAGAGAATTCTTGCAAAAGCGGGCGGTGCGGCAATTGATAAGGCTCTCAATGCAATCGCTGACGCACTCGAAAAGAATTCGCAGTTCATTCTTGAAGAAAATTCGAAAGATATAAGAAACGCACAGGATTCGGGTATTTCACAGGCGATGATTGACCGTTTGACTCTTACCCATGACAGAATTTCGGGCATGGCACAAGGTCTCAGACAAGTTGCATCGTCAGAAAATCCCGTCGGCAGAGTTTTATGGGGTGAAACAAGACCAAACGGACTTAAAATTGAGAAAGTTTCAGTGCCCATCGGCGTTATTGCGGTTATTTTTGAAGCAAGACCGAATGTTACCGCAGATGCGGCGGCTATCTGCCTCAAGGCAGGCAATTCCGTTATTCTCAAAGGCGGAAAGGAAGCCATCAATTCAAACAAAGCCATTGCAACCGTTATGCGCAATGCGGCGGCTGAATCGGGACTTCCCGAGGATTGTATAATTCTTATTGAAAACATTTCAAGACAAGCCGCAACCGAACTTATGAAGCTCAACGGTTATGTCGATTTGCTTATTCCCAGAGGCGGCGCCGGTCTTATTCGTTCCGTTGTTGAAAACGCAACAGTTCCCGTTATCGAAACAGGTGTCGGCAACTGCCATATATACGTTGACAGCGATGCAGATATCAACATGGCTGCTGATATCGTTGCCAACGCAAAGGCTTCGAGAGTTTCTGTTTGCAATGCCTGCGAGGGTCTGCTTATCCATAAGGATATCTCAGAGCTTGCACTTATCACAATCGGCGAAAAGCTCAAAGAAAAGAATGTTGAAATCAGGGGCGATGAATTAGTCTGTGAAATCCTCCCCTATGCAATCCCCGCAACCGAAGAAGATTATGCTACCGAATATCTTGACTACAAAATCAGCGTGAAGGTTGTCGAGAATATCGATGAAGCAATTTCTCACATTGCAAAATACGGTACGGGACACAGTGAAGCAATCATCACCGACAGCTATGAGGCTTCCGAAAAATTCAAGTCAGAGGTTGATGCTGCGGCGGTTTATGTTAACGCTTCAACAAGATTTACCGATGGCGGTGAATTCGGTTTCGGCGCAGAAATCGGAATTTCAACACAGAAACTTCACGCAAGAGGTCCTCTCGGCGTTGCCCATATGGTAAGCTCGAAGTATGTTATCAGCGGCAACGGACAGATAAGATAACGGAGGTATTAAAGTGGCTAAAAACAATAGAAAAAAGAACAAGCTTGCTTTTCCCGTCGGAATAATCGCAGGCATTCTTGCTGTTATCGGTCTTATTACAGTTATAAATTTCACTGTTGATACAGTTAAGAATTTCACCGATAAAACTGCTGAAAAAGCAAAATACGAAGAAATGCTTGAACCTGTTGTCATGTTTGACCCCGACCCGTTCGACGACCTTACTCAGGCTGATGTTTCTCAGCTTCTCAACAGCGCAATCTGGGCTCTCCTTATGAGCGATGAAGGAGCCGACAGATTTTCTTATTCAGAGGGTGAGACCTTTGGTTTGGTTGTTCCTCAGGCGGATATAGAAATACAATTCATCAATCTATTCGGAACGGAAATTGACATTGCATCACTTCATTCTTCAATCGACATGAGTGAATACGAAATAACCTATGACGCTGCCCTTAAAAGCTATATTCTTCCCGTTACAGGCGTTGAATCGGCATATACACCCAAGGTTTATGAAATAGAAAAGCAGGGCAGTTCAAAAATCCTCAGCGTAGGATATATCAGCAACCTTGCATGGGCACAGATAGAAAACGGCGAACACACTGTTCCGGAACCTGATAAGTTTATGAAAATAACTCTTCGTGAACGCAGCGGCGGAAATTTATATGTTTCCTCAATCCAATCAGTTGCCGGTCAGGAGGTTATCGGTACAACAGAACCCGTCCGTGAACCGGAAACAGAACCCGTTGAGGAAACAACAACCGTTCCCGAAACAACCGATGCAACTCAGACCGAGGTTATGACGGATGAAAACGGTGAAGTTGTAACAACAGAACCCGTAACTGACGAAAACGGTGATATAGTCACAACAGAACCTGCAACCGATGAAAACGGTGATATCGTTGAAGAAGCAACGACAGACGAAAACTCCGAAGAATAAACAGGAGAAATATAATGAATTCATTTGATAAACATTCAAAAGCACTTGAATTTGACAAAGTGCTTGAACGTCTTGCAGAATTTACAAGCTGTGATGATGCAAGATATAACGCTCTCCATCTCAGACCGGAAACAAACCCCGACCTTGCAAGAGCCTTGCTTAATCAGACGGTTGATGCTCATATGCTCCTTGCCCGTTTTGGCGGTCCGTCTTTCGGCGGTCTGAAGAATGTCAACAATGCATTGAGCAGAGCAAATGCAGGCAGTGTTCTCAACACAAAAGAACTTCTCGATATCGGCGGCGTTCTTCGTGTTATACGCACGCTTTCGCAGTGGAGAGCATCTAACGCAGGTGTCCAGAGCGTTCTTGATACTCTTTTCAATGCACTTATTCCGAACAAATACCTTGAAACGGCAATTTTCAACGCGATTATTTCGGAAGAAGAAATTTCAGACAACGCCTCCCCCACTCTTGCCGCAATAAGACGCAAAATAAGAGTTCAGGAATCAAAAATAAGAGAACAGCTTGAAAAATTTTCCCGTTCACAGAGCCACTCAAAATATCTGCAGGAAAATATTATCACACAGCGTAACGGAAGATATGTTGTGCCTGTAAAAAGTGAACACAGAAGCGAAATTGCAGGTCTTGTTCACGATACATCTTCAAGCGGTGCAACGGTATTCATTGAACCTATGGCTGTTGTTGAAGCCAACAATGAAATCCGTGTTCTTCAGACAAAAGAACGTGAAGAAATCGAAAGAATCCTTGCAGAGCTTTCATCAATTGCAGGTGAATTTGAACAGAGCATAAAAAACAGTTACGAATGCGCTCTTGAACTCAATCTTATTTTTGCAAAAGCACAGTATGCATACAAAATTAAAGGCTGTCCGCCGATTATCAACGATAAGGGAATTATCAATCTTCGTGCTGCAAGACATCCTCTTATTGACAGATCAAAGGTTGTTCCTATCGATGTGGCAATCGGTGACGGCTTTATCTGCTGCTCATATATTTTCTTGTATCCGCGCAAAGTGGAAGGGGAGAGAGCGGCTTCCTTCTGCCGTATCGCCCGCTCCACCATATCGGCAACGGCTCCGTCTTGCCCACCTTCCGTGCGCTCTGCCTTGAATGCCGCCGCCCTGCTTTCCGCTTCTATCCTCGTTGCCGCCGTGAATGATCGCTTGTGCATCTTGCCGTTCTCATCCACATAGTCGAGGACTTGCACGTTCCACTTTCCGCTTGGCAGTTTCCTCGCTTTCATGCCCAACCCCCTAAAACGCCCGTAAATCGAATTTTATCCCCGTGGTGCGTAGTTGTTCGCTAAACGCAACAAAACCCAACAACGGCGATATTATAAAGCCACAGAGGTATATTCTCATACACCTTCATTGTTTCTTCTTTCGTGGTCATTCATAAAGTTGAGCAATGTAAGTATAGTGCGCTTGTCCTCTACGTTCAGTTTGCGGAATCGTTCCAGGAACGCCATATCATCGTCTTCCTCGACTCCGTCATATCCGGCAAGCCACATTGCATCACAATTAAGTGCTTTAGCAAGCAATTGCAATTTTTCGTCTTTCGGCTCATATCTTCCTGTCACATAAGACGAAATAATGCTTCTCTCGATCCCGGTCGCGATGACTAAGTCTGCTTGTCGCATACCTCTTTTTTCCATCATTTCTCTAAGTCTCTCCTTAAACGCTCCCATTATTCTCACCCCCATTGTTACTTGCATAATTAATGTAACATAGTTTTGCGTTTTCCACAACAGAAAATTTTTTTATTTTGGGCTAAAAAAGTTGTTGACAGGGGAAAAACTATATGCTATTATGAGATGCGTGAGGTGCAGAACAGATGACATCCCACAAGAAAATCACGAAACAAGAAAGGAGAAACGGATGAGGCTTGCGAAATTAATCGGCGAGATTTACGAAGTCTATGGGACAGTCACGGCGTTCTGCGATGAGAACAATCTCAATTACGGATACATCAGCCGTGTGCTGAATGGCAAGGTTGACATCAAAAAATCGACAATCAGCAAGATCGCTGAAATCCTGTCGATTGCTCCGTGTGATATCGGTGATTATTTTTTCCCCGAATGTTGCGCGATTACAGATACACAAAGCAATGCTTGATGAGGTGTTGAAGTATTACGGCATCAGCCGGAAAAACTTGGCAGAGATGATGCGGTTTTCAGTCCGCACTCTTCAGCGGAGAATGGCAGACCCGGCATCTTGGACGGTCGGGGAGATAAACAGATTAGGGGGAATATTTGGATGGACAGAAAGAGAACGCGCCGAGTTTGTCGGCTGCTGCTTGGGATCGCAATCGCGTTCGAAGTTATTGCCGGAGCAGACATCGCGGTCAGTTTCGTGGCGTTGGGGAATGGAAACCTTTACGCAAGCATTCCGTTAGTGGTAGGGCTTGGAGTTCTGCTTTTCTTCAACGGGCTTGGTGAGGCAATAGAAAGAAGGATGGTGTGAAATGGGAAAAAGGGGGAGAAATGCGGGGTCGGTCTGTGTTGACCGATACGCAGTAGAGAACGCAATGTTGGCGAACGAAACGAACGCCGCCGCATTATCACAGAGGCTTGGACACGCAAGCACTTATCTGTCGCAAGTGTTCCGCAACGGCTGCTTCATGCAGCGCAAGGACTTTGACAATCTCAAGGGCATTCTCCGGGTGACTGATACGGACATCGTCAAAGCGATCCCGATTCAGCGGAGCGATGAAGTCGAGAGCATATATCAGCCGACCCCGGTCGCGAAG
>CALAQQ010000254.1 GCA_937888485.1 uncultured Clostridia bacterium | reverse complement strand
AAAGCGGCACACGCACCGTCCTCCTCGTGCCCGAGCAGCAGACGGTCATAAGCGAAACCGAGATGGCGAAGAGACTGCCGCCATCGTCTGTACTGAACTTTGAGGTAACGAACTTTACCCGACTTGCAAACACCGTTTTCCGCTCGCTCGGCGGTCTCTTCGGTGAGTATTGCGACTCGGTGCGCGAGAGCCTTATCATGTGGCGCACGCTTACCGAGCTCTCGCCTATGCTTGAGCTTACCTCAAAGCGCCGCGAGATAGGCGCAGGTGTCGTAAAAAAGGCGCTCTCCGCGGTCAAGGAGGCCGAGAGCTTTGCCATTGGCGCGCACGACTTGCTCTCCTCGATGGAGAGCGAGCGGATCAAGGGCAACTCGCGGCTTTTCGCAAAGCTTAACGATGAGATCATTGGTCACGGTTTTAACCATAGGAATTATGATAATCCTCCTGCAGGTCTTGATGCAATTGACTGGAGAGGATTCATGGCAATTCTTTACAAGTACGGCTTTGACGGTCACACCTGTGCTGTGATCAACTCTATCCACAAGCAGTCTCCCGACATCGCTATGGGTGTGGACAAGTCTCAGGAAGCCAAGGAAGGTACCGATACCGACGCATTTGACACCGGCGCAGGCGACCAGGGTATGATGTTCGGCTACGCTACCGACGAAACCGAAAATCTTATGCCCCTCGGCTACGCACTCGCAACCAATATGGCAAAGCAGCTTACCAAGGTTCGCAAGGACGGTACGCTTTCTTACCTCCGTCCCGACGGCAAAACGCAGGTTACCCTTGAATATGACGGCGATACCCCCGTCCGCCTCGAAAACATCGTCGTTTCCACCCAGCACGATGAAGACGTTTCTCTTGAACAGATCCGCGCGGACATCATTGAAAACGTTATCAAGCCCATCGTTCCCGCGCACTTCATTGACGAAAATACTGAAATCTTCGTTAACCCCACCGGCAGATTCGTTATCGGCGGTCCTCAGGGTGATACAGGTCTTACCGGTAGAAAGATTATTGTTGATACTTATGGCGGTTATGCTCGTCACGGTGGCGGTGCATTCAGCGGCAAAGACCCCACAAAAGTCGACCGTTCTGCAGCATATGCTGCCCGCTATGTTGCCAAAAATATTGTTGCTGCAGGACTTGCAAAAAAATGTGAAGTTGAACTTGCATATGCAATCGGTGTTGAACAGCCTGTTTCTGTTTTTGTTGATACTTTCGGCACAGGAAAGATTTCTGACGCAGAAATTTCTGCAATCGTAAATGAGCTCTTCGACCTTTCTCCTGCAGGAATCATTAAAGCACTCGACCTCAGAAGACCTATCTACAGACAGGTTGCAGCTCTCGGTCACATCGGCAGAACTGATATTGACCTTCCTTGGGAAAAGACAGACAGAGTTGAGGATATCAAAAAGGCGGCTAAAATCTGATTTTAGGATGATAATATCATGAAATTATCTCTTGTTATTCCTTGCTATAATGAAGAAAAAAATGTAGCTCTTTTTTACAATGCCGTTAAAAAAGACTTTTCCGCCGTTAACTTTGAATACGAGCTTGTATTCGTTAACGACGGAAGCCGTGACGGCACTTTTAAAGAGCTTAAAAAACTTTGCGACGGTGATTTACCAGTCAAAATTGTCAACTTCTCACGCAATTTCGGAAAAGAGTCTGCTATGTATGCCGGACTTCGTGAAGCCGAGGGCGATTATGTGACTATTATTGATGCTGATTTACAGCAGCGTCCTTCCATTGCTCTCGACATGGTTAATATTCTTGACAACGACAACGAATTTGACTGTGTTGCAGCATATCAGGACACACGAAATGAAAGCAAAGCTCTTGTTTTCTTTAAGAATTGTTTTTATAAACTCATCAATAAGTTTTCCGATACAGAATTCATTCAGGGTGCAAGCGATTTCAGAACCTTCCGCAGACCAATGGTTGATGCGATACTTTCAATGGATGAATATTTCCGTTTTTCAAAAGGACTGTTTTCATGGGTCGGCTTTAAAACTAAGTTCATTCCCTATATTGCAGAAGAAAGAGCAACAGGCGAATCAAAGTGGTCATTTACAAAGCTTTTTAAATATGCAATGGACGGTATATTTGCTTTCAGCACTACTCCCCTGCGTATTTCAACATTAATCGGATTAATAACCGCTCTTCTGTCAATTATATATCTTTTTATTGTTGTTATTCAGAAGCTCGCATTCGGAATTGATGTTGAGGGATATGCTACGATTGTTGTTCTTATTCTTCTTCTCGGCGGCATTCAGCTTTGCTGTATAGGTATTATTGGTGAATATATCGCCAGAACCTATATTCAGACAAAAAACAGACCGATATATATAGCAAAGGAAGTTATCAAAAATCATAAATACAATAAATAAAAAAGCGGTCAGCACTTTAGTGCTGACCGTATTTTTTATGCGGGTTCTTTGAGTTCTCTTTCAAGCCAGATGCAACCGATATCCATTGCGTTATAGATACCTCTGCGCTCTGCTTTCTTGACAATCTTGTCTTTCATTCTGACATCGGGGTCTGTATTGACAAGCTGAACAACAACTCTGTCAGCAACCTCAACGCCCTTGATTTCTCTGGTGCTTGTTATCTGCATTATAACAACATAAGGGTCGGACATATAGCCGTAATATATCGTTTTACCACTTCTGACAAGAGGTCTGCCCTTATACATAAGAAACTTTTTCTTTGCCATAATTTCACTCCTTCAAGTTATTTGATTCCAAGATAGCACTTAACCATCGCCTGAAGAAGTTCATCTCTGTCGAGCCTTCTGACAAGACTGCGTGCATTATTATGAGTAGTTATATAGGTCGGGTCCTCGGAAAGGATATAGCCGACAATCTGGCTGATTGAATTATAACCCTTTTCGTTCAAAGCTTCATAAACGGCAAGAAGATTTTTCTTCATCTCGATCTCGTTTTCATCCTTGATTGAAAATTTTATTGTTTTATCAGTCATTTCGGTCACCTCCGTTACCAATTATTATATAACATGTTTTTAAATAAAACAAGTGTTTTTTGTAAATTGTTTTAATTATGCTCTGAGAGCAACTCCGATTTTACCGAGATTTTCAAGAACTGTGTTAATCCAGCCCTGAACTTCTTCCATTTCGAGTGTTCTGTCCATAGCAGCGAAATTAAGTCTGACAGTTATACTCTTTATACCGTCTTTTTCATAAGTATCAATAACCTTTGAGCTTTCAAGTTCTGCAAGATTTAATGAATTCCAGCATTCAGCCAGTTCAGAATACTTGGTGTTTTCACCGAGAACAAGCGAAAGGTCATAATAAGTTGACTGCTGTGTGCTGGGCTCTGTAAAATGAATTGAAGCCGCATCAAGAGCACTGAAAATATCCATATCAATTTCAAAACAAACAGCACAAGCTGTCTTGTCAAGCTTTGCTTTGTTTGAAGGATGAAGTGCACAAAGTGTACCAACCTTAACACCGTCAATAAGAATTTCAGCAGTATTCTTCGGATGTTGCCATGCATGAACGGGTTCAATCTTATTATAGCCTGCATTTTTCTGCTTAACTGTTCCGATGATGCAATTAATTATTTCAACTGCCTTGAGATATGCAGCCTTTTCATTACCGCTCTTATCATAAATAACAGCACCAAGATGCTTTCTTTCATTGCAAAGACCGTTTTCATTTGTTCCGTCAACAACTCTGCCAACTTCAAAGATACTGTATTTATCAGCAAAATCCTTATTTTCCTGAGCCATAACAAGAAGAGTTGGAAGCGTTGAATTACGAAGAACACCGTTATCGGAATTTTCGATATTAAGAACCTTTACATTGTCTTCAACTTCAATACCGAGCTTCTTGAACTTTCTGCCGTCACACCATACATAAGAGTGAACTTCGTGGAAACCGTATTTCTTGACAAGGATATCCTTGATTTCATCGTCTTCCATTCTTGCATAATCATTGGGAACAGGCTTGAGAGGACTGTTTGTAGTTGAGATGTTAAAGTTATCATAACCGTAAATACGGGTAATTTCTTCAATGATATCTGCCTTTATTGTAACATCCTTTGTTGCTCTCCATGAAGGAACTTTAACGGTATATTCACCGTTATTGAAATCAACAGCAAATCCGAGAGCTGTAAGTGTTTTCATAATCTGCTCATCACTGATATCAATACCTGTGTAACGGTCAACATATTTCTTATCAAACGAAAGAGAAATTTCGGGATACTTTCTTACATATGCGTCGGTAACTTTAGAAGCAACTTTTGCACCTGAATCGATATCCTTTACAAGTTTTACAAATCTGCCGACTGCACTCATTGTGAGTTCGGGGTCGAGCATCTTTTCATATCTTGCGCTGGCATCTGTTCTGTGTCCGAGTCTTGAAGATGATTTACGGATGCTTACACCGTCAAAGTTTGCACTTTCAAGAACAACAGAGCCTGTGTCATCTTCGATTTCAGATTCAAGACCGCCCATGATACCCGCAATACCCACGGGAGTATCACCGTTGCAAATCATGAGAGTTTCTTCATCTATAAGTCTTTCAACACCGTCAAGAGTTTTGAAATTCATCTTCTCTTTAGGAGTTGTTACAACAATGTTATCAATTGAATTTCCTGCAAAAGCATGAGTAGGCTGACCGATTTCAAGCATGATGTAGTTAGTTACGTCAGCAAGAAGGTTGATGCCTCTCATACCGCAATAATAAAGGCGGATTCTCATATCAAGAGGGCTCTTGTTCTTTGTGATATTATCCATCTTAACGCATGAATATCTGTAAACAAGATCTTCTCTGCCGATTGTAACATCGATTTTTTCATTACCGTCATATGAAAGATCGCCCATTTCAAGAGGTTTGAGTTCTCTGCCTGCAAGGGCAGCGAGTTCTCTTGCAATTCCGTAGTGACCCCAGAGGTCAGGACGGTTTGTAAGTGACTTATTATCAACTTCAAAAATTATATCGTCAATGGGGAAAATATCCTTGATATTTGTACCGTTTTTGAGTGAGGAATCAAGTTCCATAATTCCCGAATGTTCATCGCTGAGACCGAGTTCTTTTTCGGAACAGCACATACCTTCGGATTCAAAGCCTGCGACTGTTGCAACCTTGATTTCGCCGCCGCATACTCTGCCGCCTGCAAGTGCAAGCGCAACTTTCTGACCTACAGCAACATTGGGTGCACCGCAAACAATATTGCAGACCTTTTCACCTGCATCAACCTTAAGAAGATGAAGTTTCTTTGAATTGGGATGGTTTTCAACGGAGAGGATTTCACCGACAACAACGTTCTGAACATCTTCACCCTTAACGATTATATCTTCAACTTCTGCAGTTGCAAGTGTAAAGCTTTCTATAAGCTTTTTAATATCCAGACCTTCAAGGTCAACATAATCTTTAATCCAGTTAATTGATACAAACATTTCTTATGCCTCCTTGCTTTCTTCGGGTCTGGTGAATGAATTTGCGGTAAACTGTGAAAGTGACTTAAGGTTGCCGCTGTTGAAAACACGGATATCCTTAACGCCGTAAGTCATCATTGCAAGTCTTGTCATACCAAGACCGAATGCGAAACCGATATATTTTTCAGGATCAATTCCGGCAGCTGTAAGAACATTGGGATGAATCATACCGCAGGGGCAGAGTTCAAGCCAGCCTGAATCCTTACATGAAGGACAGCCCTTACCCTTACAGATTGTACACTGAATATCAAGCTCAAATCCGGGTTCAACGAAGGGGAAGAAACCGGGACGAAGTCTGACAGTTATATCCTTCTGGAAAACTTCGGAAAGCATAGTTTTCATGAAATAAATAAGGTTAGAGATTGAAATATCCTTGTCAACCATGATTCCTTCCATCTGGAAGAAGGTGTTTTCATGGCAAGCATCAATCTTTTCATTTCTGAAGCATCTGCCGGGGAAAATAGCTCTGATGGGATTGCCGTTTTCAAGATTTGCGGCATACTTACGGAGAATTGTATTCTGAGCGGCAGATGTGTGTGTTTTAAGAAGCTGACCTGAACTGAGATAGTAGGTATCCTGCATATCTCTTGCAGGGTGATGCTTCGGAATATTAAGAGCTTCGAAGCAATTATAGTCGTCTGTGATTTCAGAATAGTCTTCAATCGAGAAACCCATACTGAGGAAAATATTCTCAACTCTTCTCTTGGTAAGAGTGATGGGATGATATGAACCGAGATCGGCATCAGTGGGCATGGATTCATCGTAGCTTTCCGCACTGTCGATAAGTTTCTGTTCTTCAAGAGCCTTGATTTCTTCAAGCTTTGCGGCAATTGCCGATTCGATGAACTGCTTTGTTTCGTTGATCTTCTGACCTGCTTCCTTTTTCTGTTCGTTGGGAACATTACGGAGTTCCTGCATAAGAGCAGAAACAGAACCTTTTTTTCCGAGGAACTCAATTCTGAGCTGTTCAATTTCGGCAGTTGCTGTTACTGAAGCAATTTTCTGTTCAAACAACGCTTTTAATTCTGCGGGTTTTTCAAACATTTTATATCAATCCTTTCATAATTTACAATAAAAAATCCCCCGTCAAAAGACGAGGGACGAATTAAATCCGTGGTACCACCCTGATTCATGACATAAGCCATGCACTCAATGTCCGTAACGGAGACAGCCGTTGAAACCTACTCTTATTTCAGCTTCACCGCTAACGGGTGAACTTCGGTAAATCACTGCACAATCCGCTTCCAGCCGCTGACGGATTTTCTCTGTGGTGAGTGGTTTTTACTTACTCTCCCGATCACTGCGTTTAAATATCTTAAATAATATAACATACATATTTTTATTTTGCAAGCATTATTTTATCATCTCATTAAAATCTTCTTCACTGATAATTGTAACGCCCAGGCTCTGTGCTTTAACAAGCTTGCTTCCGGCTTCTTCACCTGCAAGAACATAGCTTGTTTTCTTTGAAACAGACGATGCCGTTTTTCCTCCGAATTTTTCAATTATCTCACTCGCCTCATTGCGTGAATAGGTAGGTAAAGTACCGGTCAGGACAAAGGTTTTACCCTCAAAACGGTTATCAATTTTCTCCTTTTGAGAGAACATGTTGACGCCAAATGCAGCAAGCGCTTCTATTTCATGTTTTGACTGTTCAAGAGAAAAGAAATCAGAAACACTCTGCGCCATAACACCGCCAAAACCTTCAATTGAAGCGATTGTTTCAATATCGGCATTCATGAGGTTTTCCATTGATTCGAAATGTTCGGCAAGAACTTTTCCAGCTTTCTGACCGACATGACGGATTCCAAGTGCAAAAACAAGCTTTGCAAGATCATTGCTCTTTGATTTATCAATTGCATCAACAAGATTCTGTGATGATTTATCCTTGAAGCCTTCGAGAGTCATGAAATCCTCTTTTTTCAGTGTATATATATCACTCGCTTTGGTAAGCATACCGTTTGAAACAAGCTTTTCAAGAACAGCATCTCCCATTCCTTCGATATCCATCGCATCTCTTGAGCAGAAATGAATAAGATTACGAAGAAGCTGTGCGGGACATTCGGGGTTAACACATCTAACAGCCGCTTCATCCTCTTCACGGATAACAGATGCACCGCATGAAGGACAGACACACGGAAGAAGATATTTTTCACTGTTTTCTGTGTGAGAAACAACTCTGATAACCTCCGGAATAATATCCCCTGCTTTACGTATAACAACTCTGTCACCGATTCTTATATCCTTTTCGTTAATAAAATCCTGATTATGGAGAGTTGCTCTTGAAACTGTTGAACCGGCAACAAGAACGGGTTCAAAAACAGCTGTCGGAGTTAAAACTCCCGTTCTTCCGACTGCAACTTCAATATCTATAAGAGTAGTTTCTTTTTCTTCGGGCGGATATTTGAATGCAAGAGCCCATCTTGGGAATTTTGATGTGCTGCCAATTTCAGCACGCTGTGAAAAAGAATCCGTTTTTATAACAGCACCGTCAATGTCGAACGGCAATGATGAACGGATTTCACCGATTCTTTGAAGTTCAGAAATTACATCATCAATATTATTAAATTTATTGTAAAAAGGTACAGTCTTGAAACCAAGAGTTTTCAGATAATCAATTGACTGTTTGTGTCCTGTAATACCGTCACCATAATATTGCTGAATATTGAAAACGAAAACATCAAGATTTCTTGATGCAGTAATCTTCGGATTTTTCTGACGGAGTGAACCTGCAGCAGCATTTCTCGGATTTTTAAAGGTTTTTTCGCCGTTCTGTTCCTGTTCTTCAACAAGCGTAGCAAAAACATTCTTCGGCATATATACCTCGCCTCTTACCTCGATTGTTACATCTTCCTTAAGTCGGAGAGGTATGGAATTTACAGTTCTGAGGTTAGCGGTTACATTTTCGCCTGTCAATCCGTCTCCTCTGGTTGAACCTCTGACAAATACTCCGTCTACATATTCAAGAGCAACAGAAAGACCGTCTATTTTCGGTTCAACAACATATTCCGCATCAGGAAAAATTGTTTTTACTCTTTCATCAAACGCCCTGACTTCATCAAGATTAAAAGCATCCTGGAGACTTTCAAGAGGAACAGCATGAACAACGGGCTCAAAAAGGTCGGCGGCGCTTCCTCCGACTCTCTGCGTTGGAGAATCAGCGGTAATAAGCTCGGGAAACTCTTTTTCAATCTCCGAAAGTTCACGTTGGAGCATATCATATTCATAATCCCCTATTTCAGGATTATCTTCAACATAATATTTATGACTGTGGTAATTGAGCAAATCACGAAGTTCTTTTGCTCTTGACTGCGCATTTTCAAAATTCATGGCATTTACCTCAAATTACATTATTAAAGCTCTTTTAATGCTTCGGGAAAAACTTCAACACTTCTTTTTAATATCCCGTTCATGTGTGCAATTGCTGTTCCGTAATTAGTCATCGGTATACCGCAATCAGCGGCATAACCCATTCTCGACTGCATTTCACGCGCATTAAGCATACATGCGCCGCAATGAATAATCAGCGAATATTTCGACAAATCATCAGGGAACTCTCCGCCGGAAGTAAACTCAAACTCAATATTTTTATTAGTATGATTTCTTATCCAGTAAGGTAATTTAACAGTTCCTATATCATTGCACTGTCTGTGATGAGTGCAACCTTCGGAAATAAGAACAGTATCACCGTCTTTAAGTTTATCAATCATCGCCGCACCTTTGACAGCAGAAATCAAATCCCCTTTATATCTCGCGAACAGAATAGAGAACGAAGTCAATTTTATATCGTCGGGAGTAACCTTTGATACCTTGCCGAAAACCTGAGAATCAGTTATAACAAGCTTGGGTCTGACGCCGAGAGAATCAAGTGTCCGAGAAAGCTCTGTATCTCGGCAGACAACAGCCGCAGAGCCGTTTTCAAGGAGTTCTCTTATCACTTGTTGCTGCGGCAAAATAAGTCTGCCTTTCGGTGCTGATTCGTCTATAGGTACAACAAGAACTGCAAATTCACCCTTATCAATCAAATCTGCAACGATTTTTCTGTTATTTTCTTTTTGCTTTGAAAGTGAAGCAATTTTATCTTTTAATTGGTTAATATTCTTACCATTAACTGCACTGACAAAGATTTCATTATCTTTGATTGCAGGGATACTGTCAATCAAATCAGATTTATTATAAGCAATAATATAAGGAATATTTTTACTTTTGAACAGTAAAATCAATTCGTCATCAAGAGGCTGAATTCCCTTTACAGCATCAACAACAAGAACTGCAATATCAACAATATTAAGAGTTTGTTTTGCTCGTCTTACACGCATCTTACCAAGTTCACCCTCATCGTCAATTCCGGGTGTATCAATAATAACAACCGGACCGAGAGGAAGAAGCTCCATTGCTTTTTTAACAGGATCGGTTGTTGTACCTTTGATATCCGATACCAACGACAAACTCTGTCCTGTAACTGCATTGACAACGCTTGATTTACCTGCATTCCTGAGTCCGAAAAAACCTATATGAATTCTTTCAGCTGAAACAGTATTATTAAGACTCATATAATCACCTTAGAATCTGAAATCACGGCGGTTTGAATTTTTAATATCCTCAATATTCTTTTCTGCAATGGCTCTTACCTTTTCACCGGGTATCTTCTTAAGCTCATTTTCAATCATTTCAAATCCGATTTTCTTCGTTAACGGACTTGCATAGTCAACAAGATACTCGGTTAACGTCATAAGTGCATTGGGATGGCAACAATTGAGAATCTGACCGTTTTTGCAGAGCATCATAAACCTGTCACCCGTTCTGCCTTCTCTGTAACAAGCTGTGCAGAATGAAGGAATATGTTTGAGTTCCATAAGCCAGCGTACAACTTCATCGAGCGTTCTCTGGTCGGAAACGTCAAACTGCTCCGAATCGTGGGGTCTTTCTTCTTCGGTATATCCGCCGACAGATGTTCTTGAAGCACCGCTTATCTGCGAAATTCCGAGATTGAGTGCTCTGCCTCTGACTTCTTCGGACTCTCTTGTTGAAATAATCATTCCTGTATAAGGAACAGATATTCTTATGCAGGCAATAAGCTTTTCAAAAAGTTCATCGGAAATACCGTTATCAAATTCATCAGGGTTAATATCGTCTGCTCTCTTAAGTCGAGGAACACTTATAGTGTGAGGACCTACGCCGTGAACTGCTTCAAGATGCTCCGCGTGCATAAGAAGTCCGACAAATTCATATTTATAGAGCTCAAGTCCGAAAAGGACTCCGAGACCGACGTCGTCAATACCGCCTTCCATCGCTCTGTCCATAGCCTCTGTATGATAGTCATAGTCATGCTTCGGACCTGTGGGATGAAGCTTGAGATAGCTTTCCTTATGATATGTTTCCTGGAAAAGGATATATGTCCCGATTCCTGCATCCTTAAGCTTGCGATAGTTTTCGACTGTCGTTGCCGCAATATTAACATTAACTCGTCTTATCGAACCGTTTTTATGATTAATCGAATAAATGGTTTTAATACTTTCAAGAATATATTCAATCGGATTATTTACAGGGTCTTCACCTGCTTCGATTGCAAGACGCTTATGTCCCATATCCTGAAGAGCAATAACCTCTTTCTTAATTTCTTCCTGAGTCAGCTTTTTGCGTGCAATTTTTTTGTTCTTGAGGTGATAAGGACAATAAACACAACCGTTAACACAGTAGTTGGAAAGATAGAGAGGTGCAAACATAACAATTCTGTTGCCGTAAAATCTGAGCTTGATTTCCTCGGCAAGCTTATACATCTGTTCAACCTTTTCGGGAATTTCACATGCAAGAAGAACAGCAGCTTCTCTGTGTGAAAGACCGCTGCATACCGTTCCGTCAGCGGTTACACGGGGTTTTGCTTTTTCAAGTAAACTGTCAATAAGTTCAACGTTATTTTTATTTTGTTCCGCATATTCAAGTGTTGCAAGAATTTCTTCATTATTAATAAATTCTTCCGCTTTCAATGATTTTGAGTTATAAACTGCCATTATTCATTCATCCTTTCAATATTTTGTAATATAGTCACCTCTGTCGGTTACAATCTGATAACCGATAGCGTTCATTTTTTCTTCGAGTTCTGCCTTACCCTGTGCCGACTCAGCACCCGTTGAAAGCTTATTGTTATAGAGCGAATATTTTTTTCTGGTGTCAAGTGGAGAAAGGTTTGGCATAACAACATTTGCACCTGCAAGAATACCCTTCTCTCTGCCGATTGGGTCAATACTTCCGAGTGCTGTTGTAGCAGGTAAAAGAATTGACGGAGATATGATTCTGACAATAGAAAGAAGATAGCAGGTAAGTTCAAGACTTCCGGCAGGTTTATCATGAAAAACAGTATCTTTATGAGGAATAAACGGTCCGATACCGCACATTTCCGGTTTGAATTTTTCGATAAATTTGAGGTCCTTGGCGATATGCCCACTCGTCTGAAACGGTGAACCAACCATAAATCCACAACCCGTCTGAAATCCAATTTTCTTGAGATTATAAAGACAATTCATTCTGTTTTCAAACGATAATTCTTTGGGATGTAACTTTTCATAATGAATCTTATCAGCCGTTTCATGGCGCAGAAGATAACGGTCTGCACCTGCATCATAAAGCCTCTTATAACTTTCATAGCTTCTCTCTCCGAGTGAAAGAGTTACGGCACAATCGTGATATCTTTTCTTAATCTCCGAAACAATATCACACATAACTTCGTCCGTGAAAAACATATCCTCGCCGCCCTGCAAAACGAAGGTGCGGAATCCGAGAGAATAGCCGTTTTCACAGCAAGATAAAATCTGTTCTTTCGACAAACGGAATCTCTCACAATTTCGGTTACCGCCCCTTATTCCGCAGTAATGACAGTCGTTTTTACAGATGTTGCTTATCTCAATAAGACCGCGGATATAAATATCGTTTCCGTAAATCTCTTTTCTGATTTTCACTGCTTTTTCCGAAAGAAACAAAGCGTTTTCTTCGTTTCGGTTATCGATAAGATACTGATATTCCGAAACAGTAAGACTGCGTTCTTTTTCAAGTTTATTTATTAAATCAATCATCATAAATCTTATTCGAATAAGCAGCTTTAACGCTTATTCCGTCAATGTTACCGATTCTGCCTGTCAGAGTTGAAATAACATCCTGAGGTGCATCAACAGCAAGGCTGACAATATTAATATTTCTTTCTCTGTAAGGCAAACCCATTCTTCCGACAATATATTCTCCGAATTCGTGGAGAATAGTGTTTAATTTTTCTACCGAGTCGGTATTTTCAATGATAATTCCGACAACAGCGATTCTCTTTTCCATAATATAATTCCTCCGGAAAATAAAAATAACCGCACCCGACAAGGCGCAGTTATACTATAAACCATTTATCATATTTATAATATTTGCACCTTTCATCCGGAAGGAACAAATCCATTCCTCATGTCAGGATATAAATATTATATACAATTTATTATATTTTGTCAACAACGCTGTTGACCTTACGCTTCAAAAGTGATAAACTATCGGTTTGGAAGAAGGTAATATTATGAAAACAGCAATAAAAACAGACAACAAAAGAGAAAACACAATTATATTCATCTGTTGGCTCGCTTATACAGCCGCTTATATCGGCAGACTGAATTTCAATGCATCCATTGTTGCAATCATATCCGAACTCGGTGTTACAAAGACAGATGCGGGACTTGTCAGCTCATTCTTTTTCTTCGCATACGGTGCGGGACAGCTTATCAACGGAATACTGTCAAAGAAATACAATGCGAAGATAATGATTTTTTTATCCCTTGTCTTTTCTTCCGTATTCAATCTTCTTATGCCTTTAAGCAACGATATATCTCTTATGAAATACATATGGCTCGGCAACGGAATTGTTCAGTCGGTTTTATGGAGTACACTTATCAAAACATTATCGGATTTTGTTTCCGATAAAAAACTGCCTAAAGCTATCCTTGCAATGAGCACTACTGTTGCGATAGGAACATTCTTTGCATACGGAATTTCATCTCTTTCAGTTAAAAACGGAAATTGGCAGGCTGTATTTTATATCGCATCCGTTATTGTTTTCATCAGCGCATTTGTATGGTTATTCTTATTTGGGCCTTCGAGAAAACCTGTTGCTGTTGTATCATCAGACAAAACAGAAAAAGTCAAAACCAAAAGAATCGTTCTTCTTTCATTATGTCTTGCCGCTTTTGCAGGCGTTGCAAACGGATTTATCAAGGACGGTATGACAACATGGGTTCCTTCTGTTCTATATGAAGAATTCGGCGTTTCTCAATCATTCTCAATTCTTCTGACACTTTGCCTTCCTCTGGTTTCAACCATGGGTGCGGCTATTGCAAAAAAAGTTCACGAAAAAATTTCATCACACTCTGCAATGAATCTTATTTTCTATCTCATTTCCGCACTCCTTTGTACCGGTATACTTTTATCACTCAGAATCCACAGTATTGTTACAATCATGCTTTGCTTTATCGGAGTCGCTTGCGGAATGGCTATGATAAACAATGTAATAACAAGTATGTTTGCACTTGACCATCGTAAAATGCTTAATGCAGGCTTTGCAGCAGGTTTGCTCAATACATTCTGCTATGTCGGCAGCACAGTGACTTCATACACCCTCGGAGCAGTTTCACAGAGCTTCGGTTGGAATGCAGTTTTCATCATTATGCTTTGTGTATCTGTTGTTGCGGCATTGGTCTGCAGTGTCGGTTTTTTCAGCGAAAAGAAAATGAAAAAAACTGATTAAAAACCTGATTTATCGTTTGGCTTCAAGCTGTGTTCAACGGTTTGCGGTTCGGAAAGTTTTTTGTTTGTAACAGAAAAATATAATCCGTTTTTATCGTTATATGATGACCAATAATACCATTGAGATTCATAATATGTATATGACGGTTTGATTTTACCGTTCTCTGTTATTTCATTCATAATTTCATTCGAATTTTCCTTCGGAGAATAAACAGATATTATATCCTTAATATACTTTATATAATTTTCAGCTTTGTCTGTGTTATTACAGGCAAAGCTTATTTTGTTTATTTCACAAAATTCATTTATACAGAATTCAAAAACATATTCTGTTGAATTCAAATCTTTAATATAACAAATACAATTGTTTTTATCATATATCATATCGGCATTTTCATAATCAAAATCATCGGTTATCAAAGATAATCTTTCAAAAAACAAATCCGGATTCATTTTCTCCTGAATTGAACAGCCGCATAAAAATATCATCATAAATAATAATACACAAAATTTTCTCATTTATATTTTTTCCTGACCTTAAGATTAACAGCAGAAATTCCGCCTAAAGTACTGAAAACAATAATTAACAACATAAATATGAAAATTCCTGATCCTGTATTCTTATCGTTAATAAAAAATAATACCGCTGATGAAATCAAAGCCTGAACAAAACCCGTCAATGCACCGAGCAATGCACCGTTTTTTTTGACAGGTCTGACCGATATATACCCACCCGAACATGCCGAAACCGCCGCGGAAATGTAACCTATCGGTATAAATACAGATTGTGAAAAAGCATCTGATTTTAATGCTAATAATGCAAAAATTGAAATTAATGCAAAAAACATCACAGTACCAACGACAGAACTGATAATAATTTTATTATAATTCATTGAGTTATTTTCTTTGGAACGACTTGTTTTTGATTTATTCGGCATAAAAAAACTCCCCTCATATTACTGATAAATAATATGAAAGGAATTAAGTAATTATTCAGATTATGAATCGAAAGTATCGTCCTTTTTCTTGGACTTCTTTCTGTTCTTCTTGCTGTTTTCAGCAGCTTCTTCCATCTTCTTCTGCTTCTCAGCTTCAGCAGCTTCCTTTGCAGCCTGTCTTTCAGCTTCAAGCTTTTCGTTAGCGGTGTTGTTCTGTGAAACAGCCCAGCGTGTAATCTTCATCTTGTTTCTGTCTGCACCGGTTTCAATGATGAGAGAATCTTCTTTAACGGTAACAACACGACCGACGATTCCACCGATTGTGGTGATTTCATCGCCAACCTGAATGTTGTCACGCATATTCTGTTCTTCCTTCTGCTTTTTCTTCTGAGGTCTGATCATTACAAAATACATAACGCCGAAAAGAGCAGCCATCATAATAACCATTGACATGGGATTCTGCTGACCTGCTGCTGCACCGCCTGATGCACCGCCTGCCATCTGAGCCATAAGAGAAATAAAGTTCATAGGTATAACCTCCAAAACATAATGCAAATATTATATATTATTAAGATAAAATATGCAAGAGAAATTTTTAAATATTTAAAATTAAATTCTTGTATCAAGCAAATCGACATATTTTGCTCTGTACTCTTCAAAAGTACCGCAGTCAATTGCGTCACGGATTTCCTGCATGAGCATATTATAGAAATGCAGATTATGAATTACGCAAAGTCTCATTGCGAGCATTTCTTTCGCCTTGAAAAGATGTCTGATATATGACCTTGAGAAACTTTTGCATGCAGGACAATTGCATTCAGGGTCAATTGGCAGAGGATCTTTTTCGTACTTTTTATTATTAAGATTGATGATACCCTTTTTGGTAAAAAGATGTCCGTGTCTTGCATTTCTGCTCGGCATAACACAGTCAAAAAGGTCAACGCCTCTGTATACAGCCTCAATAATATTTC
>CALAQQ010000253.1 GCA_937888485.1 uncultured Clostridia bacterium | reverse complement strand
CAAATCTTACATAGTCAAAGAAGGAATGACAATGCGTGAACTTGTTGATATGCTTGCGTATGAATATGACTGGAGCGACAGTGTGCCGAACTTTTCGGGCAAACTCAGCCGTGGCTCTCTGCGATATTCCGAAGCAGTCGAAATGGCGGATGTTATGGGATATGATATTGTTTGGGTGAAAAGAAAAACTTCAAACAAATAATCCCCATTGGCGCAGTGATTTACACCAACAGGGATTAAAAATTTATGTGTGAGGTAAGTTGTTTTATTCTGCTACGGACAGCTTTGTATGCGTAACAGTAAGCTCTTCTCCTGCAATCTCATTAACAACAGTTTCTTCTCCGTCGGTTTTATAACTTGTATAACCGGGAATGGAGTACGGGATAATGTATTCTTTTACAGAAGATAAATCAGTATCGGGATTTAATATAACATAGTAGTGTGTTGTGGTTACTGCTTCGCCTTTGTCAATAAACTTCAACGCAACTGCAACATCATTTGAGACTCCGTTTATTGAATAAACTTCAGCTCGGAGATTTTCGGTTGAGACTGTTTCAGTAAGTTTTTCTCCGACCCAAGTTTCCCAACCTGCCGTTACGGTAACATCTGATATTTTTTCACCAAGCTTATCCTTGTTGATTACTTTTCCTCCGATATATGATGAGAAATTGTCATCGTCAACTTTATAAAAGTAGCTTTTTTTATAACCCGAAAATTCGTTGGAGGTAACAGACTGCGTTGTTTCATTATTAACGGCGAGATGGGTTTCTTCATTTGGAACAGGCGGATTGGTCTCATTATTGCTTTCAGAAGGAGTAATCTCTTCGTTACTTACAGAAATATCAGGCTCTTCTGAGTTAGCTTGAGCAGAAGTTTCTTCTATATTGGAAGAAGTGTTTGTAGCACTGTTATCAATAACAGGATTTATATTTCCGCTGTCAACAGAAGGAGCAATGTTTCTGTTGCCTGACATTATCGGACCTGCAACCACCGCCACTATCAACACAACTGCAAAGCAGGCTGCAAGTGAAGTCCATTTAATCCATACATTTTTCTTTGATGATTTCTCGCTTTTTACTGCATCGTTTATAAGGTCATCATCAATATGTCCGACTGAATTAACAATTCTCGGAGTTTTCATATTTCAATTCCCTCCTTAATAAGGTGTTCCTTTAACTTGTTTCGAGTGTAGAACAACATATTTTTCACTTTACTTTCGGTAAATCCGTATCGTTCTGCAATTTCTTTTACAGAATCAAAAAAATAGTATTTACGAATAAACACATTCCTGATATCTTCTTTTTGATTGCGAAGAAATCTGCTGATTGATTTACCCACATCTTCATCTGATACATTTGGAGCAAACCGTTCGTCTGATAAAACACCTTCAAGTTCATCGAATGACACGAGCACATCAGAAGAACGCTTTTCTCGCTTCAAAAATTCCAACCGTTTAAGAGAAAGATTTCTTGCAATTCTGCAAACAAAAGCCATAAAATTATTGGGTCTGGTAGGTGGAATTGCGTTCCAAATCCCGGAATATGTATCATTCACACATTCTTCCGAATCTTCGTGATTTTTAAGAATGTTGAATGCAATACTGTGGCAGAGTTTACCGTACTTTATATCGGTTTCTTTGATTGCCTGTTCGTTTCTTTCAAAGTAAAGTTCTATGATTTTTAAATCATCCATATTGTTCACCCCCGTTTTATGTTTTAAAAGCGCTTTCATCAATTAAGTACGTTTTTATTGCTGTCGGTCTTAAAAATAATATGATTTTTAAAATTATATCATTTTTTCGAAAATTATGCATATACTTCTATGCAACAAAGATCTAATACATTTCATCAAACCGTTTCACTTTTGTGAAGCGGTTTTCTTATACCCTAAATTAGAAAAGAGGTGATAATTATGTCAAGTCAAAATCTGAAAAACAAATCCATTGACGAACTTCGTGAAATGAAAGCGAAGGGTGAAGCTGAACTGAAGGTGTTGCATAACAAAAGCAAATATTATGAGTCACAGATAA
>CALAQQ010000252.1 GCA_937888485.1 uncultured Clostridia bacterium | reverse complement strand
CCGCCAACGTCAATTCCGACAAGCTCACCGATACCGTCCTCCGACTTCGTGCCACGTCCGAGCAGCTCCATTGCGGCAAGCACCGCCGCAGGCGTCGGCATCATTATATCGGAAAGCAGCTCGGCAGCCTTTGAGGTGCTTGCTATTGTGGCATACAATCAGCCTGTCACAAAATCCTTTGTTGAGCAGGTGAGGGGTGTTGATTGCTCAGGTGTAATCGCTTCACTTTGCCAGAAATCACTGATTGAAGAAAAGGGAAGACTTGACCTTCCCGGCAGACCGCTGATTTACGGCACGACGCCCGAATTTCTCCGTTGCTTCTGCATTTCTTCGCTTGATGAGCTTCCGCCTATTTCTGACGGTGAGCAGATGACCTTTAAAGAAACCGAGGCAGCAGTTGCAGAGGTGTCGGCCGCCGAAGCACAAATACAGACCGCTTCCGATGAAAGCTCAAGCACTCAGTAAGTATAAAGTTTTTTGTCAAAAGGTTGACGAAAACTGATTTTTAATGTAACATAGTATAAAATATACACAGGGGGTGCAGAAGATGGTGTTTTTAGGCATATTATGTGGAATAATACTGTTTTTTGTTGCACTGCTCTCTGTGCCACTTAAAGTCAGTGTTGAGTATGAAGAATACATTACTCTTAAGGTCAAATGGCTCTTTCTTAAAATAGGAATTCTCCCGGTTGATAAAAAGGAGAAAAAGGAAAAGAAACCAAAGAAAGAAAAGAAGCCGAAAGAAGAAAAGCCCAAAGAAGAAAAGCCGCAAGACGAAACGCCAAAAGAGAAAAAGCCGAATCCGATAATGGACATGGTCAAAGCAAATGGGTACGACGGCCTTATGGATATCATCACAAACATCGGCAGGTATCTCGGTAAAATGGGCGCGGCACTTTTCCACTCTGTTAAGTTTGATACGCTTATACTCCACATCGTTATAGCAAAGCGTGACGCGGCGAGAACCGCGATTGAATACGGCGAAACCTGTGCAAAGGTATACCCCGTGTTCGGTTATATCTGTTCACACAACTATGTAAAAAAGTACGACGTTTCGGTTGACCCCGATTTTCTTGCAAACAAGAACAAAGGTGAACTTTATGCCGAAATGAACATCTGTCCGAGAAAAATCATCAATGCAGGTATTGCACTTGTGTTCAGGCTGATTTTCGGTGCAGGTGTGAAATTCATTCTCAACGGCAAAAAGAAACCCGAAGAAAACTCAGCAAACCAAAATTCACAACAGACCGTGTAATCACGGATTCATGAAAGGAAGGCAACAAAATGAAAGAACAGTCAGCATCAGGAATTCTCGGCACATCAATTGAGAAAATAAAAGATCTTGTAGATGTCAGCACAATAATAGGTGAACCTATTAAAATCAGCGATACAATTCAGATTATTCCTGTTTCAAAGGTAACATACGGTTTTGCTTCGGGCGGAACAGATTTCCCTTCAAAGAGCAATCAGGAACTTTTCGGCGGTGGCGGCGGAGCAGGTATAACAATTTCACCTGTCGCATTCCTTGTTATTAATAACGGAAACGTTTCGGTTAAGTATATAAACGCAGCAGAAGGTTCTGTTGAAAGAGTTATCGGTATGGTTCCGGATATTGTTGATAAGGCAACAGATGTTATAAGTCAGCTTAAAAACAAGGATAAGACTGTTGATGATGCAATCAACGATTATATGAATTCCGCAGAGCCTACAGTCTGATAATTAAAATCCATTACCTATGCATATATTTTAATATTTGAATTATGCAAGGGTGAGATATGTGAAAAAGAAATTACTTTCTTTATTGTTATCATTTTTAAGTTTGTTTATCAGTCCGATATCTTCTTATGGATTTGAACTTGGAGTTTCCGCTCAGAGTGCTGTCCTTATGTGTGTAAATAACGGTAAAGTTCTGTTTTCGAAGAATGAAAATAAAAGACTATCCATGGCAAGTACAACCAAAATTATGACGTCGCTCATTGCTCTTGAAGCTGCAACGCCTGAAAGAGAAATCGTTGTGACGGCTGAAATGGTTTCGGTTGAGGGGACTTCAATGGGTTTGAAACCCGGTGACAGTGTTTCTCTTCGTGAACTTGTTTATGGAATGATGCTTCAATCGGGTAATGATGCAGCGAATACGGTTGCATATGTACTCGGAGAAAGTCCTAATGGCTTTTCGGAAATCATGAATAAGCGTGCATCGGAGATAGGAATGAAAAATTCCAATTTCGTTACCGCTTCGGGTCTTGATGATAAAAATCATTATTCGACTGCTTATGACATGGCTTTGCTTGCTTCGGAATGCATCAAAAACCCCGAATTCAGAAATATTTGTTCAAAGAAAACTGCAAAACTCACTTACGGTAATCCGCCTTATGCACGAACTCTGACAAATCATAACCGATTGTTATGGAGATACTCCGACTGTATAGGAATAAAAACGGGATTTACTAAAAAAAGCGGTCGGTGTCTTGTGAGTGCGGCAGAAAGAAACGGAATAATTCTTGTTGCCATAACTCTGAATGCAGGCGATGACTGGAATGACCATATTTCAATGTTTGAATACGGATTTTCAAAGTGTAAACCGCTAACAGTCGGATGCGATTTGGAGAAATTTTCGCTTAAAATATGCGGTGGTAATTCAAAATCTGTTCCGATAAAGCTTTCAAGGGACTGCATAATTCCCGAAGATGATTATTGTACATATAAGATTTTTGTAAAATCTTTTGAGTATGCACCGATAAAAAATGGTCAGATAGTCGGAAATGCTGTTTTTATATCTGATAACAGAATTATTGATGAAATACCGATTATAGCATGTGACTCAGTTGAGCGTGCAAAACCTGAAACACCGGACAATAAAAATGATAAAAGATATAGTTTCTTATCTTCAATTTTTTCTAAATTAAAAAATTATTTAAATAACGCCTTTGTCACGGCGTTCAGAGGTGAACGGATTGGCTGATAATAAAATAAGATTACAAAAATTTCTTTCCGAAGCGGGAGTTGCCTCCAGACGTAAGGCAGAGGAAATGATAAAAAACGGTTCTGTTAAGGTTAACGGACACGTTGCTCAGGTTGGTGACAGCGTTGACCCCAAAAAGGATACCGTAACAGTTAAAGGAAAAAAAGTAGCAAAACAGAAAAAACTAAGATATATTCTTCTGAATAAGCCGAGAGGTTATGTTACAACAACCGATGATGAATTGGGTAGAAAATGTGTACTTGAGCTTGTAAAAGATATCAAAGAACGTATTTATCCCGTCGGAAGACTTGACAGAATTTCCGAAGGTGCGCTTATTCTGACTAATGACGGTGCTTTTGCAAATGCAATGATGCACCCCTCAAAACATGTTCCCAAAACATACCGCGTTACCGTCAGACCTGAGCCTACATCTGAGCAGGTTGATATCCTTTCAACAGGTATTGAGATTGACGGCAGACTTACTGCACCTGCTGATGTTTACATAATTTCAAAGGATGATGGTAGAGCAGTTCTTGAAATAGTTCTCTATGAGGGCAGAAACAGACAGATTCGACGTATGTGCGAAGCTTTGAATCTTGAAGTTGCACGACTTCGAAGAATTGCTGTCGGTCCGGTTAAACTCGGAATGCTTCAGACGGGTCAATGGAGAGACCTTACTCCTCAGGAGGTTGAATCTTTATTCAAATCTGCTGGTTTAAAAACAGGCGGTGGTTCAAAATGATAAGATTTATTCCGTTTGAAAATGATGATGTTATCGGTATGAAAGCTGTTGAAAATGAAAATGAAATCGGATGTTGCACTTTCAGAATCAACGGTTTTGATATGGTGTTTATATCTGTTGAATGCAGCGATGATATTATTGTTGAAGGTCTTGCAAGAGCCGCTATGAATTATGCTGCCAACAGATATGCATATATAGCAAAAATTGAAAAGAAAAATGTTTCACCTGCATTTTTAAGGCTTGGCTTTACGGGAGATGAAATACTTACGGTTGAAATTCCCGATGCCTTGACTTCGGGGTGCAACTGCGGATATTAATGAATGTAAATAATGGAGATGTAAAAAAATGATAAAAAGTATGACCGGATACGGCAGATCACAACAGCTTGTAGACGGTATGAATATTACGGTTGAAATAAAAAGTGTCAATCACAGATATTTTGAATTTTCTTCCAAACTCTCAAGAACATACGGTTTTCTTGATGAAAAATTAAAGAGTTTCTTCAATGGTAAGCTTACAAGAGGTAAGATGGAGTGTTATGTTCAGATCGAAGCTGTTGAAGAACCCGATACAATAATTTCGCTTAACACAAATCTTGTTAAAGGTTATATGGATGCTTATAAGGAACTTTCTGATAATTTCGGACTTGAGAATGATATCAAAGTATCTGATATTTCAAGAGTAAGCGATATTTTTACCGTTAGAAAACAGGCGGCAGACGAAGATAAAATCTGGGCGGCTGTAAGTGTTGTTGCTCAGTCTGCACTTGATGGTTTTATCTCTATGAGAGAACGTGAAGGTTCAAGACTTAAAGCGGATGTTCTTTCAAGACTTGATAATATTATTTTTAATGTTGAGTTTGTTGAAGAACGTTCTCCTCAGACTGTTGCTGAGTATAATGAAAAGCTTCTCGGCAGACTCAGAGAACTTCTTGCTGATGCTCATATTGATGAACAGAGAATTCTTACCGAAGCTGCAATATTTGCTGATAAAATTGCAGTTGCCGAAGAAACAGTCAGGCTTCGCAGTCATGTTTCACAACTTCGACTTTTTCTTGATTCTGATGAAGCAATCGGTAAAAAAATGGATTTCCTTGTTCAGGAACTTAACAGAGAAGCAAACACAATCGGGTCGAAGGCTCAGGATGTTGAAATTGCTCGCAGAGTTGTAGATATCAAAGCGGAAATTGAAAAAATCCGTGAACAAATTCAGAATATTGAATAACGGAGGGAAGTGCAATGAAGTTAATCAACATTGGATTCGGTAACATGGTTAATGCCGGTCGTCTTGTTGCCATTGTAAGTCCCGAATCCGCCCCAATAAAAAGAATCATTCAGGAAAGTAAAGAAAAAGGAACTCTTATTGATGCTACTCACGGCAGAAGAACAAGAGCTGTAATTATCACCGACAGTGACCATGTTATCCTGACCTATCTCCAGAGCGAAACTGTTGCCAACAGACTCAATGACGATATGGATGAGCTCGATGAAGAGGAGGATGAAGATGACTGATAACGGTATTCTTATCATATTCTCGGGTCCTTCAGGTTCGGGTAAGGGAACAGTATTAAGTAAGCTCCTTGAAAAGCGTAACGACACCAAAATTTCAGTTTCCATGACCACAAGAGAAAAAAGAGCAGGTGAGATTGACGGAGTTCATTATTATTATGTTACCCGTGATTATTTTGAGAAGAAAATTGCGGATAATAAAATGCTTGAATATGCCGAATATGCCGATAATCTTTACGGTACTCCAAAAGACCCTGTTGATGAAATGTTGAAGGCTGGTCTTGCAGTCATCCTTGAGATTGAGGTTCAGGGTGCGGAAAAAATCAGAAAACTCTATCCCGATGCTGTCAGCATATTCCTTGCGCCTCCTTCAACCGCTGTTCTCGAAGAAAGACTCAGAGGCAGAAATACGGAGGATGAAGAAACGGTTAATCACCGTCTTGTAATTGCTCGTGAAGAAATTCGCAGAGCGGTTGAATACGATTATCTTGTAATAAATGATACGGTTGATAATGCTGTTGACCGGATTGAAATGATAATTGAAGCGGAAAGACTTAAAATAATAAGAAATAAAAAAATATTAAGCGAGGTAATAAATAATGTTTAATCCTGATTTAAGAGGCGTACTCACAAACCATCTCAGCCGTTATTCACTTGTAACCGCAACAGCTAAAAGAGCAAGAGAAATTGCAGAAGAAGCTGAAGAAAATAAGGTTATTATGACCGAAAAACCCGTAAGTGTAGCTCTCGAAGAAATTCTTGCAGGTGAATATGTAATTGTTGAACCTGAAGAAATCAGAAACATCTGATTTGTTTTTAAAACTTTTTGAAGGGAGGATAATCGGATGAAATATGCAAAGGTTGCCGTTGAGTTAACAAACTTTTCATTCGACAAAGAATTCGATTATATTATTCCTCCCGAACTTGAGGCATCAGTAAAAAAAGGATGCCGTGTTACTGTTCCGTTCGGACAGAGTAATAAAAAAAGAATCGGTTTTGTTTTTGATGTAACTGATTTTTCGGAAGGGAAAAAACTTAAAAAGATTACCGCTTTAACAGATGAACAGCCTATTCTCAGTGATGAATTAATTGAACTTGCGCGTTGGATAAAAGACAGGACTTTTTGTACCTTTTATGAAGCTGCCAAAGCAATGCTTCCGTCAGGCATAAATAACAGAATTGTCATTTCGTATGCTGCAAATCCTGAGGTTGAGTCTGAATTAATCGATAAGCTTGAAGATTCCGAAAAAGAAATTTATGATTATCTTAAAAGACGTGTTGTTTTTGTTAAAGAAGATAATATTATCAAAGCGTTAACCTTTAAGCCAAAGCATAAAGTTTTTGATTCGATGGCAAAAAGAGGAATTCTTTTTTCTAACACAGATGCAATCAGAAATCTTGGCGATTTAACAGTTAAAATGTTAAAAGCTCTTCCTGAAACAGAAACTGTAAAGCTTACATCAAAACAAAGTGATATGTTGAAAGTTATTCGTGATATGGGAGAAGTAAGCGTCAGAGAGGCTTGTTACTTTACAGGTCTTACTCCTGCTGTTGCATATTCACTTGTAAAAAAAGGTCTTTGTGAATCTTATGAACAAGAAATAATATCACTGCCTGATTTTAAAGATAAAAAAGGCATCAGAAATGAAATTGTTTTGACTGATGAGCAGGTTTCAGCATATAATAAGCTTTCATCGCTTGCTCTTTCGGGTAAACCGTCTGTATCACTGCTGTACGGTGTGACCGGAAGCGGAAAGACATCTGTTTATATGAGCGTTATTGACCGTGTTGTTGATGCCGGAAAATCCGTTCTTGTACTTGTTCCCGAAATCGGACTTACTCCGCAGACACTTTCTTTATTTACACAAAGATACGGAGGAGATGTTGCAGTTTTTCACAGTGCACTCACTATTCGTGAAAGACTTGAACAATGGAAGAGAGTAAAAAACGGTGAAGCAAAAATTGTTATAGGAACAAGAAGTGCTGTTTTTGCACCGACAGAAAATTTAGGACTCATAATAATTGACGAAGAACAGGAACACACCTATAAATCTGAACAGACTCCGAGATACAATGCTATTGATGTTGCGAAATTCAGAGCAGCATATAATAATTGTCTTCTTGTGCTTGCATCGGCAACTCCGAGTATTGAAAGCTATGCCTCTGCACTCAGCGGTAAATATGAACTTTGCACCTTAACCAAAAGATACGGTAATGCTGTATTACCTGAAGTGATAACTGTTGATATGCGAAGTGAAGCTAAAGTCGATGGAAGCAAAGAGATCAGCCAGACCCTTTATAATTTTCTTAAGGGTAATCTTGATAAAAAGAAACAATCCATTCTTCTTATTAACAGAAGAGGTTTTAATACCTTTGTGTCATGTAATTCCTGCGGTGATGTTATTTGCTGTCCGCATTGCAGTATTTCAATGACATATCATATGGCGAATCGCAGACTGATGTGTCATTATTGCGGCTATTCAATTCCTATGTGTGAAACCTGTCCGTCGTGCGGTGAAAAAGCTGTCAGACTATCCGGTTTCGGAACTCAGAAAATTGAAGACGAACTTGCTTTGCTTTTTCCTGAAGCAGGAATTGTCAGAATGGATACAGATTCAACATCCGGCAGAAATTCTCACGAAAAACTTCTTGAGAGCTTTTCTAAAGGTGAATATGACATAATGATTGGTACACAGATGGTTGCCAAAGGGCTTAACTTTCCGAATGTTACCCTTGTCGGAGTTGTTTCGGTTGATCAGCAACTCTATAATGATGATTTTCGCAGTCTTGAAAAAACCTTTTCTTTGCTTACACAGGTTGTAGGACGTTCGGGAAGAGGTGAATTTAAAGGTACAGCGATTATCCAGACTCTTACTCCTGAAAATGAAATAATCCGACTTGCCGCAAAACAGGATTATGATGAATTTTTTGAAACAGAAATAAAGCTTCGTAAGGCATTGATTTATCCCCCTTACTGCGATATTTGTGTTATTGGTTTTGTCAGCGAAAATGAAGTGGCAGTAAAAATGGCAGCGAATGAGATGTTGGACAACCTTAAGATTTTTCTTAATGGAGAATTTTCAGGTGAAAAAGTAATAATTCTTGGTCCGATGCCATCAAGAGTTGCAAAAATCAATGGAAAATACAGATACAGATTAATAATTAAGTGCAGAAATTCGCCGAGGTTCAGACAGCTTGTTTCAAAGCTTCTTGTTAAATCCGGCACGGATTCAAGGTTTTCGTCTGTAACGGTTTATGCTGATATGAACCCTGACAGCACAATTTGATATTTAATTACATTATTTATATCAATGCACGAAAGGATTGATATTTATGGCAATAAGAAATATTGTTAAAATCGGTGACCCGATTTTAGAAAAAAAATCTCGTAAAGTTGAAAAATTTGATGATCGACTTTGGCAGCTTCTTGATGATATGAAGGAAACAATGTATAACGCAAACGGAGTAGGTCTTGCGGCTGTACAAGTCGGCATTTTAAGAAGAGTTGTTGTAATTGATTGCGGCGACGGATATATTGAACTTATAAATCCTGAAATTATCGGTACGGAGGGCGAGCAGTTTGAAGAAGAAGGCTGTCTTTCTCTTCCCGGTGAATCCGGTGTTACCTGCAGACCTGCTGTTGTTAAAATTCAGGCACAGGACAGAAACGGTAAGTGGTGCATTTATAAAGGCGAAGGTCTTAAGGCAAGATGTTTCTGCCATGAAACAGATCATCTTGACGGTGTTGTTTTTACTCAGCGTGTTATTAAGGAGAAAAAAGAATGAGAGTAGTTTTTATGGGTACGCCCGAATTTGCTGTTCCGTGCCTTCAGAAACTGATAGATTGCGGTCATGAAGTAACAGGAGTATTTACTCAGCCTGATAAACCTCAGGGAAGAAAAATGATTCTTACTCCTCCGCCCGTAAAACAGCTTGCGTTGGAATACGGTATTCCTGTTTATCAGCCTACTAAAATGAAAGACGGTACAGCGCTTGAAATGCTCAAAGAGGCTGATCCCGAGCTTGTTATAGTTGTTGCTTACGGTAAAATACTTCCAAAAGAAATTCTTAGTTATCCTGAATTCGGTTGTATTAATATCCATGCATCTCTTCTTCCCGAATTAAGAGGCGCTGCTCCCATTCAATGGTCAGTAATCAACGGTTTAAAAAAGACAGGTGTAACATCCATGCAGATGGATGAAGGTCTTGATACTGGTGACATGCTCATTAAGGGAGAAATTGAAATCGGTGAAAATGACACTGCCGGAGAAATGCATGATAAACTTTCTGTTCTCGGCGCTGAAATTCTTGAAAAAACAATCAGTCTTCTTCTTAAAAATGAATTGAAACCAAAAAAACAGAATCATGATAAATTCACATACGCACCAATGCTTTCCAAGGAACTCTCACCGATTGACTGGAATTTAACCGCTTGTGAAGTTCATAATAAAATCAGAGGTCTTTGTCCCTGGCCTTCTGCTACAGCAGTTCTTAACGGTAAAAAAGTAAAAATTCACAGGAGTGTACTTTCCGACTGCAAAGGCGGTTCAGCCGGTGAAATTATTCAAACAGGAAAAAATCTTGTTGTTTCGTGTGGTGACGGAAAATGTATTGAGATTCTGAATATCCAGGCTGAAGGAAAAAAAGCTATGTCTGCCGCAGATTTCATGAGAGGAAATCCTGTTGAAATCGGAGACAGATTTAAATAATACGGAAGGAGAGTAATTATGCCGTATTTCTTTTATGATTATTATTATATAATTCTTGTTATTCCGGCAATGATACTTGCAATGGTTGCTCAGATAATGGTTAAGTCAACCTATAATAAATTTTCAAAAATTTCAAATTCCAGAAATATAACAGGTGCTTATGCAGCTCAGGCTGTTCTAACGCATTATGGGATTCATGATGTCAGAATAGAACAGATTTCAGGTAAACTCAGTGACCACTATGACCCGAAAGCGAAGGTTATCAGACTGTCCTCTGAAGTTTATTCAGGCAGTTCAATAGCAGCAGTCGGTGTTGCCTGTCATGAAGCCGGTCACGCTGCACAGCATGCAGAAAATTATGCCCCGATAAAAATCAGAAACAGTCTTGTGCCTGTTTGTAATATCGGCTCATCGTTAGGTGTTCCTCTTGCCTTACTCGGCTATTTTCTCGGATTTGAACCTCTTATTGTTATCGGTCTGATGCTTTATGCATTGATTGCTGTTTTTCATTTGGTAACTCTTCCTGTTGAATTCAATGCAAGCCGAAGAGCTGTTAAAGTTATTGATGAGACAAAACTTCTTTATGATGATGAAATTACAGGAACCAAAAAGGTTCTTACCGCTGCGGCAATGACTTATGTCGCTTCGCTTATTGTTGCAATTGCGAACTTACTCCGACTTATTCTCAGATTTAACCGAAGAAGAAATTGACCCTGAAAGGACGCTGGATATATGAAGAATGCAAGGCAAATTGCATTTGAGGCACTTTTAAAAGTTCATAAAGACGGAGCGTATTCAAATCTTATTATTGACAGCCTTTTAAAAGAAAACCCCGGACTTGATGAGAGGGATAAGGCCTTTGTCTGTAATATTGTTTACGGAACACTTGACAGACTTATATTAATAGACTACAATCTCGGTCTTTACCTTAATCAGCCTGTCAGAAAACTTAAACCTGAATTGCATACCATTCTCAGAATGGGTACATATCAGCTTTTGTTTATGGACAAAGTTCCTTCAAGGGCAGCTGTTAATGAAAGCGTAAATCTTGCAAAAGTGAATAAATCTCATTTCGCGGCATCAATGGTTAATGCAGTACTTCGCAGGGTTTCCGATAACGGTTTAAAACTTCCCGAATGTAAAGATAACGACCCTGAATATCTTTCGGTTAAATATTCATGTCCTCAATGGTTGATTACACTTTGGATTGATGCATACGGTTATGAAAATGCCCTTATGCTTGCCGAAAAAGCTCTTGAAGCTCCGCCACTTGTTATCCGTTGCAATACTGTTAAAATTTCCTCCGATGAATTGATTTGGAAGCTTGCAGAAGAAGGCGTCGTTGCTGAAAAATCCGATTTATTGCCCGATGCTTTAATCATTAATACATCGAATGCTGTTGATGAGCTTGAAGCATATAAAAAAGGTCTTTTTCATGTTCAGGATTCGGCTTCACAGATATGTTGTCTTGCTGTTGATGCTAAACCGGGTGAAACAGTCTTTGACCTGTGCTCAGCACCGGGAGGTAAAGCATTTACAATTGCACAGATGATGGAAAATACTGGTGTTCTCAGAGCATTTGATATCTATCAGTCAAGGGTTGAACTGATAAAAAACGGTGCTTCAAGACTTGGTTTATCCAATGTTTTCTCATATCTTTCAGACGCATCTATATTCAATGAAAACTACGGTCTTGCAGACAGAGTTCTTTGTGATGTTCCTTGTTCGGGACTCGGAATTATACGCAGAAAACCTGAAATAAGGTTCAAAAAATCCGAAGATATTGACAATTTACCCGATTTGCAGTATCGTATATTATGTAATGCTGTAAGATATTTAAAAGACGGTGGAAGACTTATTTATTCAACCTGCACTCTCAATCCGAAGGAAAATTCTGAGGTTTGTGACAGGTTTTTAAGTGAACATCCCGAATTTTCTGTAGTTGATATTTTGCCCTATTTACCCAGATTCTCCAACGAAGAAAAGTATCTTACGTTAATGCCCCATATTCATTCAACCGACGGTTTCTTTGTTGCTGCGTTTGTAAAAAACGGAGGTGCTGAATGAATAAAGATATACTTTCGATGACTTTCATTGAACTTTCGGATGAATTTTCTCTTCACGGATATCCGAAATTCCGTGCAAAACAGGTTTATGAATGGCTTCATAAACATCTTGCAAGCAGCTATGATGAAATGTCAAATCTTCCGAAAACTCTTCGCGAAGAACTAAATGAAAAATTCCCGCTTATAAATTGTAAAATAGAAAAGAAACAAGTTTCTAAAATTGACAGCACTGTCAAATATTTGTTCAAACTTCATGACGGCGATTATATTGAAAGCGTTGTTATGAAATATAAATACGGTTATACTATCTGCGTTTCATCTCAGGTCGGATGCAAAATGGGATGTGCGTTTTGTGCTTCTACGCTTGGCGGATTCAAAAGAAGTCTTAATGCAGGTGAAATTCTTTCGCAACTGTATACTGCACAGAAGGATATCGGCGAACGCATTTCACATATCGTACTCATGGGCATGGGTGAACCTCTTGATAATTATGAAAATGTAATGAGATTTCTTGAACTCGTGACTGATGAAAACGGAGTTAATATTTCAATGAGAAATATTTCTCTTTCAACATGCGGAATTGTTCCTAAAATCGAAGAGCTTCTTGATAAAAAATTGCAGTTAACTCTTTCAATTTCGCTTCATGCTCCGAGTGATGAAATCAGAAGTCAAATCATGCCCGTTAACAAACGGTATCCCATTGACGGACTTTTAAAAATATGCAGAAGATATACTCAGGAAACTTCACGAAGAATTTCTTTTGAATATTCCATGCTTTCCGGTTTTAATGATACGGATGAGTGTGCAAGGCTTCTCGCTTCAAAGCTTAAAGGAATGCTTTGTCATGTCAATCTTATACCGGTTAATGAAGTTGCGGAAAGCCCTTATAAACCGAGCACTCCGGAAAGAATAGAACGTTTCATTGATATTCTTTCAAAAAGCGGTATCAATGCAACCGTCAGAAGAAAACTCGGTTCGGACATTGATGCTTCCTGCGGTCAATTAAGACTTAAGGAAAATAAAAACAGGCAGAAGGAGGATGATGTATGAAAATAGTTGCTCGTACAGATGCGGGAATGGTCCGTGAAAACAATCAGGACTCATATACTGCATTTGAACTTGATAATGCTGTTCTTGCTGTTGTATGTGACGGTATGGGCGGTGCAGCGGAAGGTGCTCTCGCAAGCAATCAGGCTGTTATGGCAATTAAAGAATACATAACCGAAAGATATTTTGCTGATATGAGCGATATATCAATAAAAAGTCTGCTTGTTTCTGCATTGGAAAGTGCTAATCGATTTGTTTTTAATTTATCCCGTACAGATGATAATTATTATGGAATGGGTACAACTGCCGTTGCGGCAATAATATCCGAATCTTATGTTTATATTGCTCATGTCGGTGACAGCAGAGCGTATAAGAAATCCGATGGTATTCTTAATCAGCTGACAAAAGATCACTCAATTATTCAACATATGATTGAAAGCGGTGAGATTTCTGCAGAAGAAGCTTCTGCTCATCCTGATAAGCATATAATTACACGTGCTCTTGGTGTTGATGATGTTGTTAAGGTTGATTTTTGTCAGGAGCCGTTCAATGAAAATGATTTGTTGCTTCTTTGTTCTGACGGATTAACAAATTATGTTAGAACCGAAGATATAATCAATCTTACCGATGACGGTTGTTACTATGATTATGCAGACAGACTTGTGAACCTTGCAAACCAAAACGGTGGCGGTGATAACGTAACTGTTGTAGCCGTTGCATATTAAGTTCATTTTGATTTGTTTTCTGAAAGGATAGTTTATATGGATAATTACACAGGAAAAAGACTTGACGGTCGATATGAAATTCAGGAAGTAATCGGCGTAGGCGGAATGGCTGTTGTATATAAAGCCTATGATAATATTGATGACAGAACCGTTGCCGTTAAAATCTTGAAGGAAGAATACCTTGCAAATGAAGAATTTCGCCGCAGATTCAAGAATGAATCAAAGGCAATTGCAGTTCTTTCTCATCCCAATATTGTTAAGGTTTTCAACGTCAGTTACGGTGACAGACTTCAATATATCGTTATGGAACATGTTGAAGGAATAACATTGAAAGAGTATATTGAACAGCAGGGTAAACTCGGAATAAAAGAAACCGTTCATTTTACCATGCAGATTCTCCGTGCGCTTCAGCATGCTCATGACAAAGGGATTGTTCACAGAGATATCAAGCCTCAGAACATTATGCTTCTTTCAAACGGTAATATTAAGGTTACCGACTTTGGTATTGCCCGTTTCAGTTACAGCGATACCAAAACAATGACAGACAGCGCAATCGGTTCGGTTCACTATATAAGCCCTGAACAGGCAAGAGGTGACACAACCGACGACAGAGCCGATATTTATTCTGTTGGTGTTGTTCTTTATGAAATGCTCACGGGTCAGCTTCCTTTCCAGAGCGATAACTCTGTTTCCGTAGCTCTTATGCAGCTTCAGAGTGACCCCAAACGTCCCAGAGAGCTTAACAGCAGTATTCCTGTCGGACTTGAGCAGATTGTTATGCATGCTATGCAGAAAAATGCCAAGGACAGATATCTTACTGCGGCAGAAATGCTACTTGATATTGAAGAATTCAAACGTAATCCTACAATCAGATTTCAGCGTGACTATTTTGTAGACAATGATCCCACAAAATTTGTTCCCAGAAAACCCTCTGCAGCTGTTGCACCTGTTATCCCGCAGACACAGCCTTCTGTTATTGCACCGTCTGATTATGATGATTACGACGATGAAGAAGAACATTCAGGCAGAGGCGGTCTTGTTGCAATCGGTGTAACAATAGGATTACTTGTTCTTGCACTTTTTGTTTTTGTTTTCCTGTTTTTCTTCACAGACGTTTTCCAGCCCGATACTCTTGTTGTTCCGAATTTCTTCGGAATGAATTATGAAACAGAGATTGCCGGTTCTGAATATGAAAATGATTTTGATTTTATTGTTGAATCTGTATCAAACAGTTCATATGAAGACGGAACAGTTTTCTTCCAGGTTCCTGCAAGCAGTCAGAAGGTAACACCTGAAAATAATGTTATTACTCTTTCTGTTGCTGACAATGCACAGGAACTTGTTGTTCCTGATGTTGTCGGTTATCAGCATGAACTTGCAAAAGAAACACTTGAATCCAAGGGCTTCAAAGTGCAATCGCTTCCGATTCTTAATCTTGTTCAGGAATTCGGTACTGTTATAAAAACAGAACCTACCGCCAATACGGAAGTCAGCTCGGATACAACAATTACCATTTATTTTGCAAGTGATGAAGATTTGATTCAGGTTCCCGATAATGCTGTCGGTTGGGATATTGAAATGGCAAAGGCTATTATCGAATCCGTTGGTCTTACCGTTGATGATGAAATCATTTATGAAAACAGTTCCGAAACCAGCGGAACAGTTATCAGAACCGAACCTGAATCTGGTGAAAAAGTTATTCAGGGCAGCAAGGTTAAACTTGTTGCAAGTAACGGTATTCCGGAAGTCGGAACAGCAACTCTTACAATTAATCTTCCTTCATCAGGAAGCACAAGAGGTAATTTTGAAGTATTTGTCAACAATGAATCTTTTGTAACAAAGACTCTGCTTATGGACGGTAAAGAGTATTCTACCGATATTCAGGGAAGCGGTGAAGATGTTTCTGTAAAGGTTTATATCGATGATAAAGAGTATTACACCTGTACTGTTGATTTCACAAAGAATCCTGCTGTTATCAGCAACGGAACATATTCTTCCAGCATCAGTCCTATGACAAGAAAAGCTATGCCTTCTGTTACAGGTCTTTCATATGAGACAGCAGTTGCTCAGCTTAGTGCACTTGGATTTAACAATGTTGTTAAGGAAGAAAAGCTTGTAACATCACCCTCTGATGTTAATAAAGTCATCTCACAAACTCCTTCAGCTTCATCACAAAGCATTCTTGGTGTAACACAGACTTATCCGCTTGATACTGAAATAGTTCTTGTAGTAGGAAAAGATTTCGGCTTATGATACAGTCAGACGGAATTATAATTAAAGGAATAGGAGGTTTCTACTATGTAGAAACCTCTGAGGGTTTATTTGAATGTAAGGCAAGAGGTGTTTTTCGTAAATCCGGAATAAAACCGCTTGCGGGAGATCGTGTTATGATAAGCATAAACGATAAGGCTGAAAACACGATTGAAAAAATTTATGACAGAAAAAATTTCCTTGACCGTCCACCGGTTGCAAATGTCGATAAGCTTTTTATAGTTTCTTCTGTTTGTGAACCGAAACCTGTTTTGCTTATTATAGACAGACTTACAGCACTTGCGGTTATTAATAATATTGAACCGATTGTTGTATTCACAAAGACAGATCTTAATGATGCCTCTGAATATGTTGAGATATACAAAAAAGCAGGTATTAAATCTTTTGCGGTTTCATGTGTAAACGGTGATGGCGTTGATTTGATTAAAAATGAACTTAAAGGCTGTATAAGTGCTTTTTGCGGTAATACCGGTGTCGGTAAATCTTCGCTTCTTAATGCTATTGATGATTCCCTTTCTCTTAAAACAGGTGAAATCAGTGATAAACTCGGCAGAGGAAGACATACCACAAGACACAGTGAAATGATTAAGATTGAAGACGGTTATGTTGCTGATACTCCCGGATTTTCATCATTTGACATTGAAGAAAACGAAATCATTCTTAAGGATGATCTGCCATATGCATTTAAAGAGTTTACAGACTATATCGGTGAATGCAAATTTACATCATGCCTTCATGTTAAAGATAAAGGGTGCAGAATTCTGAAGGCTGTAGAAGATGGTGATATTCCTGTTTCACGGCATGAAAGTTATTGTGCCATGATGGAAGAGGCAAAATCAATCAAGGAATGGGAAATCAAAAAGAAGTAAATATGTAACAAAAAATCATCGCGTTGATTATAATATAATGAGTAAGGACTCAGGCTGAAATCGGGCGGTGATTTTTTGAGGTATGAATCGAAGGGGATAGTTTGCATTTCATTTGCAATCGGAATGATAGTTGCGGCTCTTTTCCCTTATACCGTAGCTGTATTGATAATTGCTTCGGTTTTGATTCTTGCAGGCTTGAGCCTTTGCAGATATTGATGAAAGGGGAAAGCCTCAGATGAAAATTGTTGTTGTCAGGAGTCCTAAGGTGTTCAGCGGAATTCTGCGAATGCTGTTTGGAATAAAAAAGAACGACACAATTATGTAAAATAAATCGGCGGCTTAAAATGCCGCCAATTTTTATAAAATTTATGAGGTTAAGGTTATGAAAGTTGAAATTAACCCAAACAAAAAATTTCAGACTTTTGAGAGAATCGGTGCAAGCGGTGCGTGGTGGGCACAGATTGTAGGTGGATGGAATCATATTGATTCCGAAAGCGGAAAACAAGTACGTGACAGAATTTCCGAACTTTTATACAGCAAGGAAAACGGTATAGGTATGGGTATATACCGTTTTAATATAGGTGCAGGTTCAAAACATTCGGGCAAAGGTGAATACAGTATGCCGGCAAGAAGTACTGAATGTTTTGAGGTTTCAAAAGGAGTTTATGATTGGAACAGAGATAAAAATGCTGTTTATATGATGAAACAAGCTGTCAAAGACGGTGCCGATGAGGTTATATTATTTGTAAATTCTCCGCCTGAGCGATTGACAAAAAACCATATGGCTCATGCTGATAAAGGTAAGCTTTTTAAAGAAAACATTTCCCGGGAAAATTACAAAGATTTTGCTGATTATTGCCTTGATATTACCGAACATTTTGTTAACGAAGGTGTTCCTGTCAGATATCTTTCACCGGTTAATGAACCTGTATGGATATGGAACGGTGGTCAGGAAGGCTGTCATTATAGACCTAAAAGTGTAAAGACAGTCTTTGAGGTTTTTACAGATGAACTCAAGAAAAGACCGTCTCTTAAGAATATCAAACTCTCAGGTGCTGAATCAGGTGACTTGAGATGGTTCAATAAGACTTATACAAGAAGATTGCTTGAAAATTCCGATGTTCGTTCTGTTATTGATGCTGTTGATGTTCATTCATATTGTTTACCTTTACCGCTTAAGTTTAGTGTTCCGTTTTTTAACAACAGAATTTCTTTTGTGAAACGATTCAGAAAATGGATGGATAAAAATTATCCCGATGTCCCCGTAAAAATGAGTGAATGGTGTCATATGCAAGGCGGAAGAGATAAGTCTATTGACTCTGCGCTTGTTATGGCAAAAACAATGTTTGAAGATATTGCGATTCTTAATGTTACCTCATGGCAACATTGGATTGCTGTTTCTGAGGTTGATTATTGTGATGGTCTTATATATATAAATCTTGACGACAAAACATTTGAAATGACTAAAAGATATTTTACAACGGGTAATTTTTCAAAATACATTGTTCCCGGTTCAATAAGAATAGAATCGTTTGTTAACGATAACGATTTACTTACTCTTGCTTTTGATAACCAAGGCGTTATAACACTGATTGTGATTAATATGTCCTCTGATTCGAAGGACATTGTTATTCCTGCAAAACATGATATAAAAACAGTTGTAACCGATAAAGACAACGATTTGAAAGAATCAGTTGTTTTGGATAAAAATATAAAAATTACTGCAAAATCTGTTAATACATTTATTTTTGAGATGTGAATGTGGAGGGAATAATTTGAAAGAGAAAGTATTTTCGGTTTTCAGCCTTCTTAAAAACAACTGGTCTGTTCCTCCTGAAGGAAGATATATACCTTTTAAAGAGATCGTTTCATTGTCTGTCGGCGGAATCGGTGTTAAATTTATTATGTATTGCGTTGGCAATATGATAATCAGCATCGGAAACAGTCTTATCGGTAATACAATAGGAATCGATCCCTCAGCAATATATATAATTTATATTATAAGCGTTTTATCGGGATTTCCTCTTACCGCTTTAAGAGCAAGAATGATTGATAACTGCAAGAGTATGAAGGGTAAATACAGACCTTATATCATTACCATGGGTATTCCTACCGTTATACTTGGTTGCTTGTTTATTTGGATGCCCTATGAAAATATGAGCCTTATATCAAAATGTATTACAGTTCTTATTTTTAATATCGGTTTTCAGTTTTTCTATAATTTTTATACCGATGCTTATGACAGTTTAGTCAATGTTTTGTCACCGAACACAATTGAAAGAACGGATGTTTATGCTGTTAAATCAGTTGTTGAAAACCTTTCACCGTCAATCGCTAACATCTTTCTCCCTCTTGTAGCCAAAATGATAACAGGGGATAACACTCTTTATGATTTAAGAGTATACAGATATCTCTATCCTCCGATGCTTATTATATCTTTCGCTATATCTCTTTTAGTTTATGTAAACACAAAAGAAAGAATAATTCAATCGGGAAGTCACATCATCAGAATCAGCTTTGTTGATGCATTCAGAGCGGTTATAAAAAACAAATATTTCTGGATAATTTCTTTTGCAGGCTGGCTTGGCTTTCTTGAAAATTCATTCAACACTATTATTGGCTGGCTTTATAATTATCAGGCAGCTTGTACTGCAGGACAGTATGCTGTTATAACAGCAATTGCCGGAAACGCTTCATTCTGGCCCAATCTTTTTGCGCCTTATCTTATCAGAAAATTCGGGAAGAAAAAGGTTCTGATTTTTAGTAATATAATGAATATTGCTTTTATAGCCTCAATGCTTCCCGTTATAAAAATGAGAGGTAACAATATTATTTGGATTCTTCTTGTTTTTACATTCATTAATCAGTTGCTTACTTCACTCGGTCATTTTATGAATCCGAGCATTAATGCAGATATAAGAGACTACCAGCATTATATAACAGGTGAAAGAATCGACGGTATGTTTGCGGCAGTTGGTCTTATCGGTGGAGTTATTTCTCTTGCTACTAATTCTGTATTGCCTGCAATTTATGAAAAAGCAGGTCTTAATTCCGAGATTGCGGTATCACTCGGTTTTGACGGTTCAAATGTATACGATGTACTTTATGACAATGAATATTTTATTCACATTTGTTCTGTTCTTATTATGGCATCAGTTATTGGTGCTGCACTCAATGTCATTCCGTATTTCTTTTATGATTTGACCGAAACAAAACAGCGTGCAATGATAACAGTTTTGAAAATCCGTGCATTATTTGAGGATTACGGTAACGGAGTTCTTTCTGATAAGGATTTGGTTGAAGCAATAGATATTATTAATGAAGCAAAGTCTTTTGAAGGAAAAAAACTTAATATAATTTCAAAAGAAAAACTCAAAGAGGCAAAAAAATCAAAGGATAAGGATAGAATTAAGTCTGCAAAGGATGAAATAAGATATCTTTCCGAAGAAAACGAAAAAATTTCAATTTCAGAATACGTTATTAATGAAATAAACCGATTCAATACTGATGAGGGTAAATCCGAAATTGAAATTGCCGGAAACATTGTTTCGGCAGGTCTTGACAGCTTTATGAATACGATTTCATTGTATGAAAAATCCTCATATATTCGTTCAAAAAAGAGTGACATAAAGCTTTCTGCTAAAACAATCAGAAAATATTATCCTGACGGAATTTCCGAATACGATTCTTCGGTTATTGAAAATCTTTTTGTTTCTTCGGATACAACCGAAAAAGAAATTCATGAAACACTTCAGAAGATGAAATCTGCCAACGAATCATCTGATAAAATATTATTTAATGAACTTAAAGCTCAGCTTGAAGAATTAAGAATCAAGAAATCAAAGCTTAAAACAGAAATCAAGACTGAAACAAAGAAATATAATGTTTATAACAGAGCCGTAAAACCGTATCTTGATGCGAAAAGAATAGTTAAACAATCAGAAAATTACAGTAAGTATGAAATGATTGCAGAAAGATATGAATCAATAAAAAGCTCTACATAATGTAAAATCTCCCCTCAATATAGTGTTGAGGGGAGATTACTTTTATATTGATTAATATTCAAGAGAACCTTCAAATACGAGTTTTGTTGAACCTGTAAGAAGAACTCTTTCGTCGTTGTAATTAACGATGAGGTCACCGCCGGGAAGTTTAACGGTAATATCTGTATTCTTTTTGCAGAATCCGTTTTCAACAGCAGCTACTGCTGCAGCACAAGCACCGGTTCCGCAGGCAAGAGTTTCACCGTTTCCGCGTTCCCATACTCTCATCTTAAGAGTTGTTTCATTTACCACTCTGACAAATTCAGTGTTGACTCTGTGAGCAAAAATATCAGCCTTTTCGAATTTGGGACCTACCTTTTCAATCTCAATGGTATCAACTCTGGGAACAAAAACAACGCAGTGAGGGTTACCCATAGAAACGCAGGTAATTCTCTGCTCTTCGCCGTTGATTGTTACGGGATAATCAATGAATTTGTTTGTGCTCTTCCTAACTTACCAGATGATGATTTATTACCTGGAGAAAAAGAAAATAATAAAGTTATTGGAACTGGTGCGGCGACTTTAATGGCATTGGGAGGAATCAAAGAGTATTATACAAATGTCATAAGTGAAGATGCTTTTCGTATTCTTGAACTAAAAGGCATTAACGGAAAGTATGGGGAATTGGTTGCACAAATAAATAATAAATTAGGAGATGTTCATTTATTATTTGATGCATACTCCAAAAAAGGAGTTAAAAGTTCTAAAATAAAGAATCCAGTTAATCAAATGAATGCTGAGGTAAAATATGGAATTGATAATCCTGAAGAGTTTTTACAATTAAATAATAATTTAGAGTATGTAGCAACACATTTGATTAGGAAAGAAGATAATAATTTACATGGATTAACTAAGTTTATTTTTAATAATTTGTATTGTGGTAAAATATCACAATCAATTTATAAGATATATGAATTTAATTTAAAAAGATAATCTGAAGATTAAGATATTTTGAGGAGATGATTGAATGGAATTAGATAGAACAATATTGAAAAAATTATGGAATGGAGAAAAAGTATTATGTCCAAAATGTAATGAGGATTATTTAATTCCACTTCATAAAAAGAAAAAAGATAATGATGATTTTCAATGTCCTAAATGCAAAGAAGTTTTTAGAACAATTACTATTTTTAATAAAATGTTAAAAGATAATAAATAATCGGAAGATTAAGATATTAGGAGAATGAAATCATTCTCTTTTTCTATGGTAAAATAAAGTAGATAGGAAGTGAACAGAATGAAGAAGAGAATCAGTTTTCTTGATCTGCAATGGCTGAATGAGCCAAAAGATAAAATCATCAAAGAAAAAAGTGCACTGATCTCAACGGATCCTCATACTGATTTGTGGAATCAGACGTATACTCATGAAATACATCACAATGCACCCATTTTGTATTTTGAAAATGAGGAGGACATGACATTAAGTGTGAAGGTAGAGTTTAAGCATCTGAAGCGGTATGATCAGTGTGGATTAGTGGTTTACATTACATCAGAGTGCTGGTTTAAACTATGTGTGGAGTATGTAGACGATGTTGTCAGCAAGCTTACAACAGTTGTGACGCAGAATGGTTTTTCAGATCAATCGAGTATGAACATCAGTTCTCAAATTCATTCAATGTATTTTAGACTTCATCACAGGAGTCTTTACCCTTAACTTTGAAAAGGCAT
>CALAQQ010000251.1 GCA_937888485.1 uncultured Clostridia bacterium | reverse complement strand
TCCAGCCCATTCCCTTGCCGGCTTTTCCAATCTGCCACCAATCGTTTGTAGGCATAATCATAGGCTTTTTGCATGCGGAATTTGTAACATCGGCGACAACGTTCACCGCGTTCTGGTTCAAAAGCTAATTCTGGATTTGTTTTAATATCAATTGCGTTATAAAATTCTTCTGGGTTATATTCTGTTTGAATAAGTTGGATTTTATTTTTAATTGCTGGTTCAAACTTTGGTAAAAAATCAATTAATTCTTGCAATCTGCGTTCATATTCCGTTTGTGGATAAATATTTGGATTGTAATAAAGAATTGTAATTTGAAAATGTTCGCTCAAATATTCCAAAACGTACGAGGAACAAGGTGCGCAACAAGCATGAAGCAGAAGCGATGGTTTTTTATCTGTAAGAAGACAGATGAATTTAAAAGAACCTTTTATTGGAACAAGTGAATTGATAAGTGGTGAAATTGGCGAAGATTTATCATATTATTATGGTGTTAGTGAACAAACACCAACAATTGTAGCATTAGGTGTTTTATCAAATAATGATGGCACTGTAAGGCAAGCAGGGGGATTTATTATTCAATTGCTTCCGAATGCAAGTGAAGAAGCTTATCAATTTTTAGAAAATTTTTATGCCCAAAAACCTATTAATTATACTTTTGCAACATATGATTTAACTAAAGTAAATCAGGTTTGTATAGAAACTAATCATTGGGAGGATATAATTCAACATTTGGCTCAAGTACTTTCTGGATTTGTAATGTGCTTGGGGCACTGATACTGGTAGGACCTTTCATTTATATGCATAAATTGTGCAAGGCGATGAATATGATTTGCGATGATTATAATAAGCGCGGATGTTAGAAATCAGGAATAGATAATTTACCAAACTGCTGTTTTTGTGAGAATTTTCTTCCAAAACAGCAGTTTTTCGTTGCGAAATTATCCGGCGGAACGACAGATTGAAAAAGCGTCGGATTTGCTATAAAATTGCAATAAAACAGATTGTCCATAATACTGTAAACTTTGCATGAAAAACAAATGTGAAATTTTTTGTATGATTAGTTTGTCAGCAAGAGCTGAACAAAAAATACACATATTGCAAAGGAGATAATATTATGAACAGATTTAAAATTGCGCAGGGAATTGCATTGGTATCCACATTGGTAGTAACTATCGGATTATGTTTCGCGACGTTGGCAGAGGCTTCGTGGGGACAGGGCATGTTTTACATTGGCATTCTGATTGGTTTTGTTTCTTACCTATTTGCCGGGTTATTGACGGCCCTTAAGATGGCAGGCAGCATTGCAAAATGGGGTTTGGTTGCAGCACCGTTTCCGATTAACCTTTTTGTTGTGTGCATAGCTTTTCTTTTCGCGGTTATATTGTTTTTATTTTTACCCATTATTCCGATTCGAAAAGCTTATAAAGAAAGCGGACTTTGCTAATCAGTTTTCCGTGCTGTTCTGTAAATTACGCTTTTGTTAAAATGTTGCCGGGGCGAGGCGCTCCGGCCAAGGAAAGTGCGAGGAGAACGTAATATGTTTGAGGAACAGAACAAATTCAATGGATTAGAGACGGTTTTTATGAAAGAAGAAATTTCCCGCTGCGAGGATATTGAAGACTTGAAAAACATGGTTTTCCCCAAAATTCGTTCGCAGCAGGAAGAGTGGTCTCATAAGGTCAATGAGATTATCAAAGAGAAGGGATTTACAAAAACAAAATTTGCTGATTTATGTGGCGTGAGCAGAGTATCCGTTGATAAATGGTGCAAAGGCTCCGTTCCGAAGAACAGAGAAACCTTTCTGCGCATCGGAATGGCTGCAGGATATTCTCTTGAGAAGATGAATCAGCTGTTGCAAAGATACGGTCAGTATCCGGCGCTATATTCCAAAAGCTTGGAAGACTGTGTCTGTATCTACGTAATCACACATGATTACGGTGAAGAAACAATTGAAACCTATGAATTCGGTGCAAACATCATTGCTCCCACAGCAGAGAAGGAAAACTACACCTTCAAGCACTGGTCACTCACCGAAAACGGTGATGAAGTAACTCCCGAAACCGTAATGGGCACAGAAAACCTCAAGTACTATGCAGTATTTGAAGCTGACACCTACACAGTAACATGGGTAATCGACGGTGAAGAAACCTCCGAAGAACTCGTTGTTGGTGCAGATATCATTGCTCCCACAGCAGAGAAGGAAAACTACACCTTCAAGTACTGGTCACTTACCGAAAACGGTGATGAAGTAACTCCCGAAACCGTAATGGGTACAGAAAACCTCAAGTACTATGCAGTATTCGAAGAAATCGTTGCTGCACTTCCCATTAAGCTTGTTCCCGTTGACGGTGAAACAGGTGTTGTTGAAAGAATTATCGATGACGAACAGTTCATAGAATCATATAATGATGGTTATACCGTAACAGAAGAAGCTTACGATAACCCTGAAGAAGATTATGAACAGTATTATGTATATGGATTCTCAGGCAGAAGCTTCTATGAAGAAGATGTATATGATTACTTTGAGGTTCAGGGTAACGGTTATATGGAACTCGAATATTCCGAGCTTTCAGATGAATACGGTACCGGTGCAAAGATTATCGTAAAAGATAATGATACCGATGAAATCGTTGAAGAATTCTATGTAATTATCTTCGGTGATACTAACGGTGACGCAATCATTGATACTTCCGACTCAGCGGAAATTGCTCAGGAACTTGTTACTCGTACATGGTCATCAAACAGAAGAGGTGTTAAGTACAGAATCAAGGCAGCAGACCTTGACTTGTCAGAAGAAATTGACACCAATGACTCTGCAGCTCTGAAGTCCAGACTTGCCGGTACTTCCAGAATTGATCAGACAACAGGTACAGTTGAATCCCGATAATATTTACTTACTTCCCGAAGAGATAGCTTCGGTTATCTCTTCGGGATAACCCCGAATTTAAAAAGGATGTCCCTTTCAAATTTGGCAATTATGGGATTGGAATTCCCATTCATATATATAGTTCCAAAAATTAAGGGAGGAATAATTTGCAATGAAAACAATCAAACGCGCACTCTCCTGTTTTCTTGCTTTGCTGATGATTTTCGGCAGTTTCTCTGTCATTTCCTATGCCGCATTCGATGACGGTAGCGAAAAATCGGTTATTGTTGATACCAAATTTTTTGTAAACGGAGAGGAAAAAACAGAGGTTAAGGCCGGTGATACGGTAAAAGTAAGAGTATATCTTGCGACAGATTTCACAGCCGCATCGATAGCACTTTTTTATGTTTATCCGTTGGATTTCATGGAATTTGAACCTACAGGATTAAAGAGCCTTGGCGGTAATGCTTATGATGCAGCAGGTGTTTTTAACACCAGTGAAACGTCAATAACTGCAAGCAAGAATTTTGGCGGTCTTTTCAATCATGAAGAAGGCGTTATACTTGACTCAGAAAGCGATGCTGATGATCTTATTTATAACGGTTTCTTAACAGAAGAATATTTCGATGATAAAGGTTGGATCGCCTTAAAAATCGACAGTGGTACTCCGGTAAAACATACGATTGATAATGGTAACGATGATATCAACGACGACCACTTGGCCGAATTTACATTTACTGTAAAAGAAGGCGCTTCAGGTGAAGGTTATTTCCATGTTGTTGAAGAATCATTAAGAAAACCTACTGCTAAGAGAGCTTTCTCATTTGTAATGCGTGCACTCTCTGACACATCTTTCACTACTCATAAAGATGAAACAGCAGCAAAGATTTTATATGATTTCACTCTCGACGATACCAACACAATCGCCCTTGAAGTTCCTGAAGCAGAAAAGTATGCAGTTACATACGAATACACAGGTGATGTTCCCACAGGATATGATGAACCCGAAGCAATTGAAGTTGAAGAGGGTACTGCAATTACATATCCCGAAGTCACAATTCCCGACGGCTATAAAATTGAATGGTCAAAGGTTGGCGATGTTGACGGCAAGATGGGTACAGCTCCCGTAACTGTAACAGGTACATGGTCAAAGATTGAATATGATGTAACATATTCATTCACAGGCGAAGTTCCTGAGGATGCTGATGATTATAAGCCTGCAGACGGTAAAACAACCGTAGGTGCAAAAATTGAAGCTCCTGCAACAGATCTTGTTCCCGGTTACGCCCTTACATGGAATGTAACAGGCGCAACCAAGAACGCTGACGGTTCTTACACCGCAGGCGCAAACAATGTATCATTCGTTGGTACATTGGCAAAGAACTCCTACACAATCACATATTATCTCTCCGAACAGGATAAAGCTGACGGTAAGGTATATGATTCTCAGTCATTCAAGTACGGTGAAGCTGTAACAGCAATTGATGATCCTGAGGTAGCAGGCAAGATGTTCGATGCATGGGATATCGAAATTCCCGAATCAATGCCCGACAAAAATCTTGAAGCTGTAGCTATTTTCAGCGATTGTATCGTAACTTTCTATGATATATTCGGTGATGAACTTGTTGACTACACAATGGTCGCACCTGCAGAAATCACAGAAGCAGATCTTCCCTCCGCAGATGATGCAACAGCAGGTGAAGACGTAACATTCGTTGAATGGCAGGTTGACGGCGCTAAGCTTGCAACTCCTTATGCTGTTGAAAGCGATGTTGAAGTTTATCCCTACTGCACAGTTGATGTTGTTTACTACAGCATCTATGAAGGCGAAGATTCAGAAAACAATGTTATCCATAAGGAATATACATTTGCTTATGGTCATGAAATCACAGAGGATGACCTTGCTGATCTCGGCACTCCTGTAAGAACTGGTTACAGTCTTGATGCTGATATGCCTTGGGATAACGATCTCCTCTATGCAATGGCTGAATCAAACACATATGCAGTTGCAAACTGGATTGCAAATGAATACGAAGCAACATTTACCGCAGGTGATGGTGCATTCGCAGAAGGCACAGTTACAACCGTAAATGTAAAATATGATGAACCCATCGAATTTAAAGCAGAACCCGTTCGCGCAGGCTACACCTTCAAGGGTTGGACAGATGTTGAAGGCGGCACAACTGCTCTTGATAAGCTCGTAATGGATGCAGAAGGCAAGACCTTCTATCCCGTATTCGTAATGAACGGAAGTGCAGATTTCCTCATTGAACTTTACCTTATGAATACAGCAGGTACATACAACGCAAAACCTGATAAGACTTTATATGAATCAGGACTTATCGGTGTAACAGCTAAGGCTGACCACGATGGTTGTCAGCAGTATGTAGACGACTGGTTCTCAGCAGATACATCTGAAGAAGCAGGCAACGTTTACTCAGATGTTATCGCAGAAGACGGTTCAACCGTTCTCAAGCTCTACTACAAGCGTGCACAGTACGATGTAGTAATCGACGGTGCAGCAGCATTTCCCGTTTACCACGGCGCAGCAATTACTGCTCCCACAACCTCAGCTAACACACCTGCAGGTTATGAATTTGTAAGCTGGAATGACGGCGCATACACTAAGGGCGAAGTTATCACAGTAACAAAAGCTCTTACACTTACACCCGACTTCACAGCAGGCACATCGAATTACACAATCAACACCTACACAATGGGTCTTGACGGTGAATACGGTGCAGCAGAATCAGAAACAAAGACATACACAACAGACGAAACCGTAACCTACACAGCTCCCACAGTTGAAGGCTTCAAAGCTGACAAGGAAAGCTATTCAGTAGTAGTTACAGGTGACGGCAAGGCTGTAATCAATGTTTACTATGCTCGTAACCAGTACGATTTAGTAATCAACGGTGCAGAACCTGTTAAGGTATTCCACGGTGCAATAATTACAGCTCCCACAGAAGCTGCAAATGTTCCCGACGGCTTCCATCTTGCAAGCTGGAATAACGGTGCAGTTGCTTTGGGTCAGGAAATCACGGTAACAGGTCCTGTTGCACTTACACCTGACTTCGAACCCAACAAAGACACAGCTTATACTGTTGAAATTTATCTCCAGAATGCAGACGGCAGCTATCCCACAGATCCCAGCGATACAGATAAACTCACAGGTACTACAGGCGACACCGCAACAGCAGCACATGCAGACTATGCACAGGAAGCATGGTACACACCTGCTGAAGACGGTAACGTAACATCAACAACCATCACAGCAGATGGCAACGCAACACTCAAACTTTACTACAAGCGTGTAGCTTATAAGGTAACAGTTGACGGCGTAAATAAGGGCGAAGTTCTCCACGGAGCAACATTCACCGCACCTTCAACCTCAATAACAACCAAGGCTGGTTACACACTTGAAAGCTGGAATGACGGCACATATGCTAAGGGCGAAGTTATCACAGTAACATCAGCACTTGACCTTGTTGCTAAGAACGTAGCTGCAAAGAGCGCTTATACCGTTGAAATTTATCTTATGAATACAGACGGCAGCTATCCCGCAGCTCCCAGCGATACAGATGAACTCGAAGGTACAACAGATACCCTCGCAACAGCAGCACACGCAGAATATGCACAGGAAGCATGGTACACACCTGCTGCAGACGGTAACGTAACATCAGCAACTATCACAGGCGACGGCAAAGCAGTTCTCAAGCTTTACTTCGAACTTGCACAGTATGAAGTAACAATCGACGGTGCAGAACCTGTTAAGGTATTCCACGGTGCAACAATCACAGCTCCCACAACAACAACCGCAACTGCTCCTGCAGGATTTAAGTTCGCAGGCTGGAATGACGGCGCAATTGCTGCTGGTGAAACCATCACCGTAACAAAAGCTCTTACTCTTACACCTTACTTCACAGAAGGTGAAGCAGATTACACTGTTGAAATCTATCTCCAGAATGCAGACGGTAGCTATCCTGCAACTGCTTCTGACACAGAAGTTGAAACAGGTAAAACAGGCGCAACCGTAACAATCGCACATGCAGATTATGCTCAGGACGCTAAGTATTACCTTGCAGATGATGCACAGGCAAATGAGCTCACAGGTACAATCGCAGGCGACGGTTCACTTGTTCTCAAGCTTTACTTCAAGCGCGCAATGTATACAGTTGCATACGAATATGAAGACGGCACAGCAATCGGTACAGCAACAGAAGTTCGCTATGGCGATACTATCACAGCTCCCGCTTACGAAAAGCCCGAAGGAATGACTTTCATCGGTTGGTTTGATAAGGAAACAGGTGCTAAGATGCCCGCAACAATGCCTGCAAATAACGTAACATATGTTGTTAAGTTTGTAACAGGCGATAAGGTTCCTTACACAGTTCAGATTAACATGATGGAAGTTGACGGTAAGACCTATCTTACAACAGAAACTCAGTCACTCGGTATAGCCGATACAGAAGTGACTATCAATCCCGATTACAACAGAGAAGGCTTTACTGTAAACACAGAAAAGAGCACCCTTACTCAGAAAGTCAAGGAAGACGGTTCAACATTGTACGTTGTTTACTATGACAGAAACCTCTACACCGCAACATTTGACGGTGTTGACTATCAGGTTTACTACGGTGCTTCACTTCCCAATGTAGAGCCCGCAGCACAGACCGGCAAGAAGTTCATTGGCTGGACTCCCGAACTTCCCGCAACAATGCCTGCTGAAAAACTTGAGTTCACATCAAACTGGGAAGCAATTAAATATAAACTTGTTTATATCATCAACGGTACAGAAGAAAAATATGAATACGTTGCAGGCGAAGCAATTACTCCCATTGAGAATCCCACTGTTCCCGGTATGAAATTCATTTCCTGGAACAAGGAAATTCCCACTGTAATGCCCGCAGAAGATGTTTATATTGTTGCTGAATTCGAAAACGCAACATACGAGGTTAATTTCCTTGATGCTGAAGGCAACCTGTTCGAACAGATACTCGTTGAATATGGCAAGGCAATCACTCTTCCCGAAACCACTCCTACTAAGAAATTCCATGAATTCAAGGGCTGGCTTGATGTTCCCGAAAAGATGCCTGCCGGAAATATTACAATTTATCCTGATTTTGAGAAAGTTCCCGTAAGACTTGTTGCAGCCGAAGGTTCAACAACCGTTATCGACAGAGATACAATGATTGTTACAGGTCTCACAGACAGGATGAACGATGCAAAGGCAAAGAATTATCTTGCAATTGAAGGCGACGGCTACTATGAGCTTGTTCCCGTAGCAGGATACACCGGTTTCTACGGTACAGGAGCACAGATTCTTGTTTATGACAACGATGATCCTTCTGAACCTATCGAAGTATTCGACATCGTAATCTACGGTGACGTTAACGGTGACTCTGCTGTTAACTCAGTTGACGGTTCAATTGTAGAAGATGAAGTTCTCTTCGTAACAAAATGGTCACGTGGTACAGATAAGGATGCTCTTAAGATTATGGCCGCAGACCTTAACAAGGACGGCAAGATTAAGCAGGGCGATGCTGACAGCATTGTTAACTTTGCACTTGGTATCGTAGATATTGATCAGGCAACAGGAAAAGTTACTCGCGGATAATCTACTAACCTACCAAACGTGAGGGGGAGAGAGACCCTTTCCCCCTCATAGTTGAGGAAAAGTTCCGGTTAAATTAGTTGGGCGAAAATAAATTCGCTCAAGCCCCTTTTCCGATAAGGAAACGGGAAAATAATAAGGAGGATTCTCTCATGGTAAAAACTAAAAGGTTGGTTGCTGTTGCGTTAGCGATTCTGATGGTTTTAAGCAGCTTTTCATTTACTTCATTTGCTTGGGATGCTCAGGTAAATGGTGGATTTGACCTTACTATTAAAACCGAAATACTCAGAAAAGTTAATGATGAATGGATAAAAACCGATAAAGTTGAAAAAGGTGAAACAGTCAAGGCAAGAGTTTATCTCGGAACTGACTATTATACCAACTCCGGTTCACTTCTGTTCTTCTATAGCAACAAGTTCTTTACAGATGCTTACGGAGCAGGAAATAATACATTGGCAGTTAACTCCCAATACGCTACATCATACGGTGTTTCCGGTAATTTCTATGCTTCGGAATCAGTTCCCGCACAGGACGTTGAAGAGCTTATGCTTGCTGACGGTAGAATTACTGTACAGGAAGCAAACGAATATGATCCCATCATTGTTTCCTATTCATTTGGTGACAGTGTAAGAAACAAGAAACTCGATGCAAATAAATGGTTCTGCGAATTTGAGCTTACCGTTAAAGAAGATGCTCCCGCAGGCGAATACGGCAGATTCCTCGCTTTCGAGAAAACTGCAGCATCACTCGATTATTCAGACGGCTACATTGATGTTCCCAAGGGTACATATGACACCTATGTTGAAGATGTAGTATACATGTTCAACTGGAACGCAAATCTTATTTTTGATAATGCTCCCGTTGAGCTTTATCAGAACCTTGTTAAAGCTACATTCAACGCTAACGGCGGTGAATTTACTGACGGTTCGGTAACAATGAGTCCCGAAGGTGAAGCAGGTTCTGCTCTCACAGTTAAAGAACCCGTTCGCAGTGGCTATGAATTTGCCGGCTGGCGTGTATCAGGCACAGATGATATTGTAGACAAAATCACAGCATATCCTGATGCTGATACAACATACGAAGCTGTATGGAAGACTCCCGCAGGCGAAATCTCCGAAACTCTCGGATTCAGAACTGAAATCCACAGATATAACGAAGAAACCGGCGAATACGAAAAGACAGACAGAGTTAAGAGAGGCGAAACCGTAAAGGCAAGACTTTTCATTGACACTTCTTACTTCACCAACGCAGGTGATATCATCGTATTCTACGAAAACGATTTCTTTACAGATGCATATCCCACAGATACAAATGTTGAAGCTTCCATCAACAAGAGCGCAACAAGCTCTGCAGCACTCACAGGTTCATCAGGTTCTTTCACAAAGGCTTCTCCCAATCATATAGTATTGAAGCGCCTTATTGAAAACGACTATATCACATCTGATTTTGCAAAGAAGAACAATGCAATTACCATCAGATACAGATTCGATCCTGACAAATGCGCAGTTCTCAGCGGTGACGAATGGTTCGTTGAATTTGATCTTGTTGTTCTTGAAACAGCAGAAGACTGGGGTGATTTCTTCATCGTAGAAGAAACAATCCAGAACACCACAGACATCGATGCTTATATCAACATTCCTTACGGCGAAGAAGGTTGGGGCGAAGAAAAGACTATCCCCATGTTCCAGTGGAATGTACAGCACAGCATTGAGAGCAACCCCGTAACAGTTGAAAGCAGAATCACTCTTGAAGGTGAAGGCGGTACATTCGCTGAAACAGGCGAAGGCACATATGTAATCGATGCTGAAGACGATGTTTATATCGGTGATAAGGTTACAGCTCCCGCAGATCCCGAAAGAGACGGCTATGCATTCATGGGTTGGGTTGACGAAAACGGCGATGCAGCTGAAATCCCTGCAACTATGCCTTATGAAGATGTTACTCTCTATGCAACATGGAGCAAAAAGGTAAACGTTACATTCAAATTCAATAACGGTGATCCCGACCTCACAGAGGAAGTTATCGCAGGCGAGCCCCTCGTAGCTCCCGAAAACCCCGTTATGGAAGGGTCTCAGTTCATCGGTTGGGACCATGACCCCAATGATGGCAAGATTATTCCCGCTCCTCTTCCCACAGAAAACCCCGAAGAAGACACAGTTTATACTGCAATATTTGACACTGTAAACTATCCTGTTTACTACTATGTTCTCAATCCTGAAACTCAGAGTTTTGAACTTGAAACAACAAGCACATTTGAATTTGGCGATGTAATCAATCCTGTTCCGAATTCATACACAGTTCCCGTAGGCTACACACTTTCACCCGCTTATAAGGACATTTCATTCACAACACCTCTTGCTGACGGTGAAACAATGCCCACACAGCGCGTAGACCTTTACTACAAGCTTGTTCTTAATTCATACGATGCAACATTCGACGCAGATGGCGGTGAATTTGCAGACGGCACAGATTCCAAGACTGTTTCCACCGTTTACGGCGAACAGATTCTTGCTCCCGAAGATCCCACTAAGGAAGGATTCGAATTCAAGGGTTGGTCTCCTGACGTAGGTGTTATGGATCAGGAAGGCATTGACTTTGTTGCAACATGGGAAGCAATAAAATACAACGCAAAGTATATTGTTGACGGTGCAACATATGAAAGCTTCCCCACCAAGTTCGGTGAAGAAGTTGAAACTCCCGCTGATCCCTACAAGGAAGGTTACACATTCATCGAATGGACTCCTGCTGTAGATGCAACAATGCCTGCTCACGATACTGAGTATATCGCAGTATTTGAAGCAATCGAATATGATGCTATCTTCAAGCTCGAAGAAGACGATGCTGACGAAGATGCATATGAAACCATTCCCGTAAAATATGATGATCCCATCACAGTTCCCGCAACCGAACCTGAAAAGGAAGGTTACGAATTCGGCGGTTGGGTTGACGAAAACGGCAATCCTCCCACAACAATGGATGAAGAAGGCAAGACCTTCTATGCTGTATGGAATCCCGCAGATGATACCAAGTATGTTGTTGAAACATACATAATGAATACCGACGGTACTTACAACAAGACACCCGACGGTATAATTGAAAAGACCGGCACAACCGGCACAATGGCAGAAGTTACTCCCAATGCTCAGCAAGGCGTCTATCTGGATGAAGAAACAGAGAAGACTCCCGAAGCATCAGTTCTCAAGGCAGAAATTCTTCCCGACGGTTCGACCGTTCTCAAGATTTACTATGCAAGAGAAGAAGTAGTTGTAACATTCGATGCTAATGACGGTATGTTCACAGTAACCGACGAAAACGGTGACAAGGTTGAAAAGGAAGAAATCGTACTTAATCTTTACTACGGCGCAGCAGTAGTTGCTCCCGAAGATCCCGCACTTAAAGGCTACACCTTTGACGGTTGGAAGCCTGCAGTTGTAAACAAGGCAATCGAAGATGCAACATATGTTGCACAGTGGAAGATCAATCAGTACACAATCTCCTTTGATACTGACGGTGGCAGCGAAATCCCTGACATCACTCAGGATTACAACTCAGACGTAACAGCTCCCGCAAATCCCACAAAGCCCGGTTATATCTTCGACAAGTGGGTAGACGCAGAAGGCAATAAAGCTGAAGTTCCCGCTAAGATGCCTGCTGAGAATACAGAACTTACAGCAACATGGACTCCCGACACCTTTGATGCAATATTTGATGCAGACGGCGGTGAATGGGAAGACGGTTCAACAGAGCAGAAGATTCCCACAGTATTTGATCAGCCTATCACAGAACCCGCAACCGATCCTGAAAAGGAAGGTTACATATTCGATGGTTGGGTTGACGAAGAAGGTAATCCTCCTGCAGACATGGATACAGTTGGCGGCGAAACATATAAACCCATCTGGACTCCTGATTTCGTAGATGTTACCGTTGAATTCTACTACATGGATACAGACGGAAAATATCCCGAAACTGCAGATAAAGAAGAAATCTTAACAACATTCAAGTCCGAAGAAACAGCAACATATACTCCTGCTGAAGAAAAGAACTATACAGTTGATACTGAGAAGTCAGTTCTTGAAGCAGAAGTTGCTCCTGACGGTTCAACAGTTCTTAAGGTTTACTACGCTCTTGACAAGACTACAATCAGCTTTGATGTTGACGGCGAAGTAACAGAGGTTGAAGGTCTTATCGGTGCAGAAGTTCCCTCTGACGAAGTTCCCGTTCCCGAAAAGGAAGGTCACACATTCGAAGGTTGGAAAGATGCTGAAGGCAATGTAAGCAAAGATATTCCTGCAACATTCCCCGAAGATGATATAACACTTGAGGTAGTATGGACAAAGATCAGCTACGAATTAACATATGTAGTTGACGACGAAACAGTAGAAGATTATCCCAAGTATATAGACTTCGAAGATGAAATCCCCGTTCCTGCAGAACCCACTAAGCCCGGCTATAAGTTTGTTGCATGGAAAGATGCTGACGGCAAGACACCCGCTGATTACGAGAAAATGCCTTCAAAGGCTCTTGAATTCGTAGCAGAATGGAAAGAAAATAAGGGTGTAGACTATGTATTGAATGTTTATATCATGGATACAGAAGGCAACTATCCCGAAATAAACAAACCCACTGAAGTGGTAATTCTTTCAAACGGTATTGTTGGGGAAGAAGTACCTGCAGATTACACTGCTCCCGAAGGCTTCACAATTGATGAGGAAGCAGATAACATTCTTACAGGCACAGTTCCTGCAGAAGGAACTCTTGTTCTCCAGGTATACGTAAAGAGAAACCAGTACAAACTCACAGTAGATGTTGACGGCGTTGAAACCGTAACAGATTACTACTACGGTGCAGTTGTAGATCCTGTTGCAGATCCCACTAAGGAAGGCAACGTTGTATTTGCAGGTTGGGTTGATGAAAACGGCGATGCAACAACAATTCCTGTTAAGATGCCCGCTGAAGATGTTTATGTTAAGGCAACATGGAAAATAAGCGCAATATTCGATGCTGGCGAAGGTAATTTCGGTAAGGATGATCTCGGCGAAGATATCACTGTAAAGGATGTCCCCGTTGCAGAAGGCGATAAGATCACACCTCCCGAAGACCCCACAAGACCCGGTTATGAATTTGGCGGTTGGGCAACAGAAGATGATCCCGAAACAGCCATTACCGATTTCGGCACAATGGATGAAGACGGTGAATCCTATGTAGCTATCTGGGAAGCAGAAACATATGAAATCATCTTCATGGATATGGTTGATTCCGAAGATGATCCTGCTGTAAAACCCTCAGAGCCTGAAGAAATCGCAAGAGGCGAAATCAAGCACCAGGGTACAGTTATCCTTCCCGATGCTCCCGTATTCAATGACGGCACAGTTTATAAATTCGTAGGCTGGTTCGATGTAGACGATAACGAGTATAAGGAAGGCGACATCTACACAGGTACAAAAGACCTCATTCTCTATGCTAAGTATGAAAGAATCGCAGTTAAGCTTGTTCCCGTTGAAGGTTCAACAACAGTTGTTGACAGAAACGGTATAACAGAAAGCTATAACAGCGGTACAAACAGATACGGCGAAGAATATAAGGCTGTAGACGCTATTCCTTACGAGACAGATTCATTCGACGGATACTACATCTACGGTCTTGAGGAAAAGCTCACTGATATAAAGATGGGCAATAAGGAAAAAATCCTCAGCGATTATGTTACTGTTCTCGGTGACGGCAGAATCGAAGTAGAATATGTAGATCCTTATACACACTTCGTAGGAACAGGTGCTGAAATCAACGTTTATGACCGCTTAGACACAGAAGATGAAGCAGACGATATTCTTGTTGAAACCTTCATAGTTGTTATATTCGGCGACGTAAACGGCGACGCAGGTATTTTGTCAGGTGACGCTTCTATAATTGAAGACGAAGCTCTCGGTATCACATATTGGAGTGAGGAGCCTGAAGAAGATGAACCCGCAAGAGAAGAAGAAAACGAATATGCTGCATACAAAGTAATGGCTGCAGACATACATCTTGACGGAACAATTCATTCGTTCGATGCAAGTCTCGTTGAAGACTATGCCCTTGGTATTTTGAATATCAACCAGGTTACAGGTCTTCCCGAATAATAATTTAATTCCATGGCCCCCGACGAAAGTCGGGGGCTTTTACTTTTTAAAAAAAACAACCCCTGAATTCCCGGAAATCACCGGAAATTCAGGGGCGTTTGCAATTTATCAGTCTTCAAGAATAGCTCTCTTATATTTTTCGAGAAGTTTTCTTGCAGTTTCAACCGTGTTTTCTTCACTCGGGGCTTCGGGATTGGCGGTTGAAAGCCATTTTCTTTCAAATTCGGCATAGTTTTTGTAGAACTGATTGCCTCTGTAAATGTTTCTTTCGCAATGCTGTTTGCGTGTAGTCGTTGAGAATTTTCTGCGTTTGGGGAACTCATATGCAAGGCGCTCATAGAAACTCTGCCAACGCTTTGAATAATATGTGCCGATTAATCCGCCCCATTCTTTCCAAGCATAGTCGTAGTTAACCGTGTTTGCAACAGGTCCCCAAAGTGTAACCTGCATAAGAAGATTGAGTTCGAAATTCTGCTGGTCTTTTTCTGTAAAAGCGAGTTCCTTTGCCTCTCTGAGATGCTCATAAAGGGTCAGTTCGGGTCTTGTTTGAAGAAGTTCATCAAGCTCCTCGCATATTTTGAGGAAAGCGTTCGATGCTCTTTCGAATATATTGACATCACGGTTGTTGAAGCCGTACATTGCCTTGTCGTAGAGATTGGATGCATAGTTGCTGAGCACCTGACGTACAAGGTCACAGGCATCATAGGCGTAACCGTCTTTGGTAGCATTTTCTGAATTTAAGAGCAGTTCAGCCGCCTTATAAAGAAGTTTGTTATCATAACGAAGATTTCTGAAATCGTTCGGTGCGGTGTGAAGAAGTTCCGTTGCAGGTCTTGCACAGATAACCGAACCGGTTTCTCTTCCTGTACAGTTTTCGCTGTAGCAGGTATCACGGAGAGTAAGCATTGCCTCAACAAGACATTTTTCCTTGCTTCCGTAACGGCGGTATGCATAATCCTTGAGCCATTCATCGAGATCGATTGAGTTATCTTCGGTAAGCATCTGGAATGCGAGGTCATAATAAAGAGGATTCTGCATAACTCCTTCCGGGAAAAGACCGGTACCGATGCAGTTGTCGCATTCGAGTGAAGCATATGTATTGTCGGCAAGAGCTTTTATGCTTCCGTGAAGAGTTGTTCTGTCACCGAAATTATGGATGTTTCCGAGAATGAATTCATATCCCCAGAAGTTTTCGGTATTCTTATATTTTGAACCGTCAATGTCAAGGATAAGAAGTCTTTCTTTGGGAACGGCTTTGACAATCTGCTCACGCAGTGACCAGCTCTGCATAACCCATACAGAATCTTTATCAAAATCCTTATACATTGAATCTATCGCACGTCCGACCTTCCAGAGGTAATCTCTCGTTTTGATTGAAGGTGCATTTTCGTGAAACGGGTCACAGGCATAATAGTGATGTGCACCGAAAAGCTGACGCTGTTTTTCAAGAAGCGCCGTACCGAATTTTTTGAAAACGGGGTCGGTCGGATCAAGCTGATATGTAATAGGAAAATTACACCATGAAGGCACCATGTGAAGCCTTATCTTTTTGAAAAGCTTGCTAATCGATGCAGGAACAGTTCCTGCAAAGCCCTGCTGAATAGGGGTCATACCAAGCTCAACTTCGCGGTCAATAATTTTCTTCCCGAGTTCAAGACGGCTTTCGATATATTTAATATCTGTAAGACTGAAATAACCCGTAATATTTGTCATAAGCTGCCAGGGCCAGAATCCGGGACCTGAAAGAAATGAAAGAGCACCTGTTTCACTGTAGGTAAAATCTCTCATGGTGTAGTACCAGACCGCTTCGCTTCCGACAACGGAAAGGGGCATGTTGATACCGTTCATCGCCATGAAATCTATTTCTTTTTCCCATCTGTCCCATTTCCAGAAAGCGAATGAATATCCGAGGGTGCAGTAGTTCATGAATGCACGTTTTTTCTGAGGAATAACCTTTGTTATTTTTCCTTCAAAAAGGGGAGTGGAATCAATTGAAATTTCTCTGTTTCCGCAGTGAGAAAGGTTGACGCCGCAGTATTTGCGAAGATATGCATAGTAACCCATGGCCTGGCTTATTTTACAGTCACCGCAGATAACAATTTTTCCGTTTTCGCAAAACACTTCGTAGACATTTTTTTCGTCAGAGCTTTCGATGTCACGAAGCACAAACATATCGGCAAAATCGGGAGTATTTCTGATAATAAGATTCTTCATCATTATCTCCTTAAGTAAAATTACATACTTTAATATTATATATTAAAAAACAAATATAAGCAAGAATTTTTAATCATTTTACAATTTGTTTACTTGTTTTGTTCCTTATTGTGGTAATATTAATAAAAAGGCAGGATATTTAAGGCAAAAAAGTTCGGAATTTATTAAATAATGCTTTACACTTCGCTTTAAATAAAGTAAAATATAAACAACTATAATCATTCAATAAATTGAAAGGGTGTT
>CALAQQ010000250.1 GCA_937888485.1 uncultured Clostridia bacterium | reverse complement strand
GGTTACAGATTTGTTGTTCTTTGCGATGACGGTGACGATACATGGGACTGCCCCGATATGACTCCCGAACAGATTCAGTTCCTTGACGATTCACTTGCAGAAGCGGCAGACAGAGGACTTCCGATGTTTGTTATCTGTCATGTTCCCGTTGAAGGCGTGAACGGTCAGAGTATTATTTATCCCGACGGCGGTCTTGATGACAACAGTGATGCTGTTCAGTCGATTCTCGAAAAATACGAAAACGTGTTCTTTATCAGCGGTCATGTTCACACCGGTATTAACGGACCTCTTGTTGAAAACGTTTTCGGATTCTCATGCGTTGAAACCATCAACGGCGTTAACTATATCAATCTTCCCACATATATGATTATCAACCGTTACGGTGTACCCTGGGGCGGCATGGGCTTCCAGATGGAAGTTTATGAGGATGAAGTTCTTTTCAGAGCAAGAAACTTCGGCTCATCAAAATGGTATCCTGTATATGATCATTCGGTTGAATTGGTATAAAACAACAAAACCCACCGAGCAATCGGTGGGTTTTATGCTATCTTTTACTTCTCTCTAAAAATTCTTTATAAAGCTTATCTTTGTATTCATCTGTATATTCATATGTCCAGAGATTGAAAATTCCATTGAAATCTTCAAATGTTTCGTCCGGATGGACAACAGTCTGTCCGTAGACATAGGGCAGGGGGATTTCTACCGTGCCGTTTGATGCAATATAATATTCTTTTGCTATATCCATTGCTACTCTGTTAGATTCCTGTCTCGGAAGTTCTTCGTAGAATTTGATTTCCGTTATCGGGAACAAAACACATTCGGCATCTGCAAGGCGGTAAAATTCGGGAGATGTGCCCGAATGACCGTGGTGCGACATCTGAACAACGTCGCATTTGAGATAATCGCCGTATCTGCCGACGAGAACCTTGTCGCTTTCCGCAGAGCAGTCACCGGGGAATAAAACCTTGCTTCCTTTTGCAAACATCATGATTGCGCTCGATGAATTGTTGAAATCTTCAAAGGAGTTGGGGTATACATCCTCATGTGTGCAAAGTGTGACAAATTCAAGGTTACGGACAAAGAAACGCTGACCTGTGTGAAGATTTATCTTCTTTATATCGGGATTTTCGTTCATAACTCTTTCAAAGCGCAGAGCCATTCCGAGATTGCATTCGCCCCAAAATTTATAATCTCTGTGATAAGCATCGGGGAAGTTATAATAAACGGTTTCAATGTCAATCTCTTTCTTATGATATTCGATAACATCAAGGAATTTTGCAATGTGGTCTTCGTGTGCATGAGATAAATACCAGCCTGCAACAACGGGCTTTTTACCGCCGTTTATTTTAGTGAGAAACTCAATGATTCTTATGTCGTCATTTACGGAATACATATGTGCACTGTCAATAACAAAGAAACTGCCGTCGGAGCATCTGACTATGTAACACATACCGCAGTCTATGAGTGCGTGGTCAACCTCAAACTGCCAGAGAGTTGTTTCACAGAAGTCGTCCTTTGTTTCGGGTGCGGTGTTGTAACGCTCTTGCGACGGGTCTGCAACAATGCGGAGTTTCTTTTCGCTTTCGCAGAAATAGATGTGAAGCATCTTATCCTTGAGAAAGGTTTTATGATAATTGTCTTTGATGTCAAAACTGTCAAAGAGTGAAAAACCGCTGTTTAATGCTTCTGCACATTCTTTTTCATAGTCATCCTTTGTGCAGTTTTCGTAAATGAGCATATATGCTCCTCTTGCGCAGTAATATTCAATGGGATT
>CALAQQ010000249.1 GCA_937888485.1 uncultured Clostridia bacterium | reverse complement strand
GCGTTGTTTCCGTTCCCGATGAAAGACTTGATAAGCTTGCAGAGCTTTATAATCCTGTGAAAATCACTCCCGCATTTATTGAGTTTGTTGATATCGCAGGTCTTGTAAGGGGCGCGTCAAAGGGCGAGGGTCTCGGAAACAAGTTCCTTTCCCATATCCGCGAGGTTGATGCGATTATCCACGTTGTCCGTTGCTTTGAAGATGACGATATCGTTCACGTTGATGCAACAATCGACCCCGAAAGAGATATCGAAACAATAAATCTTGAGCTTATTCTTTCCGATATCGAGATGGTTGAAAGAAGAATTGACCGTGTAACGAAGGCTCTCAAGGGCGATAAGACTCTTGCATCAGAGCTTGAATTCCTCAAGAAGCTCCAGCAGGCTCTTGAAGATAATATTCCTGCAAGAAATCTTGATTGCGATGAAAATGAAAAGGCTTGGCTTTCAGAAATCGCTCTTCTTACCGCGAAACCCGTTATCTATGCCTGCAACATGAGTGAAAACGATTTCGCAGGCGGTCTTGATTCGAATATGCATTATAAGAAGGTTTGCGGAATCGCAGAAGCAGAGGGAAGCGAAGTCCTTCCCATCTGTGCAGAGCTTGAAGCTCAGATTGCATCTCTTGAACCCGAAGAAAAAGAGATGTTCCTTGAAGAGCTCGGCGTTGAGTCGGGCGGTCTTGATCTTCTTGTTAAAAAGAGCTATGCTCTTCTCGGTCTTATTTCATATCTCACCGCCGGTCAACCCGAGGTCAGAGCATGGACAATCACCAAAGGTACAAAAGCTCCCCAGGCGGCAGGTAAGATTCACAGCGACTTTGAAAGAGGCTTCATCAGAGCAGAAGTTATTGCTTATGAAGACCTTATTGAACTCGGTTCAATTGCTGCCGCAAAGGAAAAGGGACTTGTCCGCAGTGAAGGAAAGGAATATGTCATGAAAGACGGCGATGTTGTTCTTTTCCGTTTCAACGTATAAATTTTTGATAAATCTCGCTCCCCGTGGAAAAATATCCGCAGGGAGTGATTTTTTGTTTAAAAGAGCAGTTACAGTTTTTATATCGCTTTGTTTGGCTATGACAGGACTTTGTATCAGGATTGTTGGTATATCGACGGAATCTGTTCAGGCAGGAAAAACTGTTTCAACAAAATCAATTGATCTTACAACAGTAAAAGGCACAATTTATGATTGCGAATTCCGTCCGATTACAAACTCATCAACCGAAATATTCATTGCCGCAAAACCTTCTGACAGAGCAATTGCGAAGTTGAGGAATGTTCTTAAAACCGAAGTCTTTGAGTCGGTAAAAGAAAGAATGTCAAAAGGGAAACCCATTGCCGTAAAATCGGAAAAAGCACTTGATAATTCAGATGAAATAATGACTGTTTATGTGCCGAAACGTTATGAGGATAACTGCTTTGCATGCCATGTTATCGGTTATACCGATGGAGAAAACAACGGTGTAAGCGGTATTGAAAAAGCGTATAACACACTTTTGTCCAGTGAAATAAAAATACCGCTGGTCAGGTTTTCGGCGGATGCAAACGGCAGAACAATGCTCGGTGAAAGCATAAGCGTTGAAGATAACGGAATGCCCAAAACAGGCGTTGTTCTGACGATTGACAGGGATATTCAGGAGATAGCGGAAATTGCACTTGATAAATCGGGGGCAGTATGTGCTGCGGCGGTTGTTATGGATGTAGAAAGCGGTGCAATCAAAGCCTGTGTTTCAAGACCTGCATTTGACAGAAACAATCTTGCGGACGCATTAAATAACAAGAATTCTCCGCTTATAAACAGAGCTTTTCTGCCGTTCAGTGTCGGTTCTGTTTTTAAACCCGTTGTTGCTGCTGCTGCGCTTGAAAACGGAATTGACGGAAGCTTTGAATATAACTGTACCGGAAATGTGACATATAACGGAGTAACCTTTAACTGCCATAAAAGAAACGGTCATGGGATTCTTGATATGGAGGGTGCGCTTGCAAATTCATGCAACACCTACTTTATTGCCCTTGCTAATATAGCGGGTGCGAATATTATAATTGAAACGGCAGAAAAATTCGGGTTCGGTAAATCAACGGTTTTAGCTGACGGAATAAAGTCGGCATCCGGATATCTTCCGAAAGAAAAAGAGATTGATTCAAAAGCTTCACTTGCTAATTTATCATTCGGTCAGGGCTCGCTTCTTGCAACTCCTGTTCAGATTTGTTCTATGATGTCGATGATTGCAAACGGAGGAACAACCGTTGAGCCCTATCTTGTTGAAGGTGAAATTAATTCGGCAGGAAATTATATAAAGAAAATAAAATACAAAAATCAGACGGAAATCATTTCAAAGAAAACAAATGACTTAATAAAAAAGTATCTTCGTAGTGTTGTTACAAACGGAAGCGGTAAAAATGCGGGGAGTGAGTTTGTAACCGTAGCTGGCAAAACAGCAACTGCTCAAACAGGCAAAACTGAAAACGGCAGTGAAATCTGCAATTCATGGTTTGCGGGGTATTTTCCGGCGGATGCACCGAAATATGCCATGGTTATTATGAAAGAAAACGGGGAGGGCGGTTCGGTAAGCTGTGCGCCTGTTTTCAAAATGATAGCGGAAACGATTTATCTTACCGAATGAATGTAATACCATAAAAAACCGAAAAAATCACAGGCTTTTTATGTGTTTAAAGAACAATAAAAAACAGAAAAAATAATTTCAAATTTTTTTCAAAAAAGGCTTGACAATATGATTTTACTTTGCTATAATAGGCAACGTTCCGAGCGAACAAAAATCGGAAATGCGAGAGTGGCGGAATCGGCAGACGCGCACGTTTGAGGGGCGTGTGGTAATC
>CALAQQ010000248.1 GCA_937888485.1 uncultured Clostridia bacterium | reverse complement strand
CCTGTAATTGAAAACATAAAACTTAATGAGCTCGATAAAAGCGAATGGATTTACGCCATTCTGCAGCCTTTTTACAGAATAATAGCATTCTTTGGAAATTTGTATATGAAAAATCAATAACAGTAATATATAATGCGAAACCACCTCTACCGATGCTGAAAGCACCGATAAGAGGTGGTTCAGTGTTTTTTTTGAGTGTGATATGATTTGATGCAGTAGTTGTATTTTTGTAATGCCGTTAATTTGACGGATTTTAAACCTTTATCTCCAGATAATCGCTTGTGTTTCCCCATACGTCTTCGGCACAAACTTTTACGGTAAAGTTTGTGTTTAATGTAACAAAACCGTCAAAGGTTATGCTGTCAGGCATATCGGAGAAGAAATACTGAGAAAATGCCCAATCTTCATGGACTGTTTTACCGTTTTGATTGATAACATAAATTCTGTAAATAAAGACCTCGTTGTCTTCGCTTACAGTTGCCTGAGGTACGGTTATGTAGTGCTTTAACCCCTTTTTTTCATAATGGAGTTCTGCACTTTCGGAGAAAATCGGAGCAGAGGCATCTTCTTTTCTTGTTTCAAATGAATATCTGACCTTGTTTTCTTCGGTTACGTTGTCAATGAGGAACTCCCTCATAATCTTTCCCGCTTCAACATCAAGAACTTTCACAAGAACTCTGTTGTTGGCATCAACTTCAACAATGAGAGCCTGAGACATTCTGTCTTTATCCTCGGGGAACTGTCCGTTTTTGCCGTCAACAGCAAGTTCGAAATAAGCAAGTCCTCCGTCATTTATAGCTGTGAATTCTCCTTGCCATACTGCTCTGGGGTCATTTGCGGGAAAATGGGAATGTCCTGAAATATGCACCACCTGAGGATACTTTGAAAGCACGTCGGTGAAAACATCCAGCCCCCAACCGTCGGTTTCGCTGCTGCCGTAAACAGTATCTTTTACGTGCTCGTGCTGAAAAACAAAAACAGGCTTTTCGGGGTCAGCTTCAACTGCTTCGGCAATGTTTTCATCAAGCCATTTTACCTGTTCTTCGGTGTAATGCTTAAGTGTTTCGGAACGGGAGATACCGATAAAATGAAAACCGCCGATAACTCTGTGAAAATCAGTTTCCTGACCGGTTATTCCTGTAAAAACTTTAAGACTGTTGTTTGAAAATGTATAGCTGTCATGAGATTTTGCTACTACCGCCAGACATTCTGTGCCTTCACGGATTTCATTATTCGTTATTCCTGCAAATGCAAAAAATGACCCTAATAAGCCGTTATCGGTGATATCACCCGAAATCACCACTGCATCTAAATTTTTATAATCCTCATCAGCTTCACTTATGGCGTAAGCCGATTTTATCATGGCAGTAAGTCTTTTGCTGCCCGTATCGCCGAGAGTTTGTATATGGGTGTCGCTTGAAGCAACAAAACGCATAACTGGAACGAAATCATCCTGCTTGATTTCAGGAACAGGTGCCGAAACGGATGGGGTTATAAGAGATGCCCAAAAAGTAAATGCGGCAACAATGGAACTTATTAATTTTGATATTATGCTCATTTGGTGTTCTCCTTGTTTGTATAATTCATAAAGTCAGACTGTAGCCTCCACAAATTATTATTTGTTGAGTTAATTATATCACATGCTTTGATTAAAAACAACTGAACTTTTCTCTCAAATGCAAAGCATTCTGAAAAAACATAGTGCAAAACCTCCTGATGTGTGTTATTATATACTTCAGACGCAACAAATATATTGTTGCGCCTGATTGTTTCTTTTTATAATATTGTTATCTCTCTTGCGCTTCCTCTGTCACCACGGTTTGTTACATATTGCATCGTACCACCGGGCAGTATGCTTTCAAAAGCAAAATGCAGATGCCCTGCAAGCACAGCCTTAATCACAGGTTCACCGGTAACATATTCGTAAAATGCCTTTGAAGCTTCTGTGGGCTCTGCTATATCACCTTTGACCTCGGGGTGAACCTCTGAGTCAGAGCCAAGCAGGCATATTTCACCGTTCCAGAATTCATAACTCTTCTTATAAAGCTCATTTTCATATAGAGGAGCATGCATAAAAAGAATGATGGGATACCCTTTCTTTACTTCCTCTTTAAGCATTTCAAGCTGTTCATATTCCACCTGATGATAAGCGTCGTCTATTCCGACAAAGTTAACACCGCCGATGATATGAGAATTAAAGAATATATTAACAGGATATCCGCCGATTTCTTCCAAACTGTTAAGACGGTAAGCCATATCCTCTTTTATGCCGTCGTATTTTGCATATTCGTGATTGCCTGCAACGAAAAGAAACTTATCCCGCTTTAAAAAATCCTTTGCGAATTCAACGCAAGGCTTTGATATGTAGTCGATAAGATCTCCGGTATGAACAATCAGATCGCAGTTCTTTTCACCGTACTTTATCAGCTTGTTGAGATTTCGTACACTTCTTTTCTCGTTTCGTTTTTTGCCCTGTCTTATCATATTCTCAGAGTCACTGTCACAATAAAACGGGAGATGTGAGTCTGTCATATGAAGAATCTTCAGCGGTTTTTCGAGACCTATTTTTATTGTGGTTTTCTTGATTTTCAGCATTGTATCTAAACCTCACCTTCAAAACGGATTACATCAGAATATTCTTTTAATCGCTGCAGCCTGTCCTGCTTTGAGGCTGAGCGATATTTTTTCATCCGTAACCGAAACATCGCCGATATACTCGTTTCCTTCTGCCGTGATGTTATAAACACTTGCTTTTTCAAATTCAGCATCGGGGATATACCATTCGCCGTCTTTTCCGCTTTCAGAATAGGCGACAAAGACTTTGTTATCTTCCGTTAATGGCAAGATAACATCGTTACCTTGTTTGAGAACAACACCGTTTTTAGTGATTGATTTTGTTTTGCCTGTGCTTTCAACACCATCCGAGAAACTGACAATATAGTTTCCGTCATCTTCTCTATAGCTCAGTCTCTTATAGCGGTTGAGATAAATATACGGAACATGGTGAGTGCAGAATTCTTTGATAAATAAAGGAACCCACACTTCCTTTTCAATACCGTTGTTCATCCAGATGTCTTCGCCGTGCATCGTGCCGTAGAAAACCGTTTTCAGGACAGCATCATTAAGATAACCGCTGAATTGCTCGGGTTGAACATTGATACAATCATCAATAGTCATACCTGACATCCACCATACAGCGGGAATTCTGCCAAGAGTGTGCATAGGTGCATTTTTCCACTCGCCGACAGGCAAATCCTTTTCATACAGCCCGTAATACTTTCTTACGGGGTGATGGTCTGCATCGGCACGCAACGGAAGTTCACGGTAAGTGTATTCGCTCGTAACATCAATACCAAGACTCATTACATAGTCAAGCATTTTGTTTCTTGCCTCATTCTGCTCTTCAACATCTGTTCTCGGGAAAAAGTTTTCCGCAATGCAGAAGTTGTCAAGGTGAACCGTGCCTGCTTCTTTTACGGGAACCGCTTCGCAGAAATCATCAAAGATTTTTTTGAACAGTCCGCTTTCCCAATACTGCTTGTATGATGTTTTGTAAGCATCTCTGCCGTTGAAAATTTCAATTACAGCAGGAGTGCCGTCAGAGTGCTTAAGCACTGCACCTGCTTTGACAAATTCATTGTGGGTGGGACTTGCTTTGTATGCATCGGCAACATTTCCGTGATAGCTGATTACCGTGTTGTATTTCTTTGCGTTTTCAACAAACCACAAAAGGCTGTCTTTCGCAGTTGCATCGCAGTCACGCTTGAGATAAGGATTTATTACATTCATTTCGGGGTACAGGTCATCGTGTCCCAAGCCCTGCCAGCCGACAAGATATATGATTTTTTCTATACCCTGAGTGATATTATCTATTCTCTTTATTATTTCAAGTGCCTGCTCGAAATTGATAAGCACCTCAGAAGTGTTATTCTCGTAATCAGGCTTTGCAAGAAACATTTTCATCCACAGTATTTTAGAATAGTCGTAATTGAATTTTGTTTTATCCATAAATTGTTTCTCCTTAAACAAGCTCAGATTCGTGATGCGTTTTTGAAATTCTCGGTGCTGCACCCGTGAGGTGTGAAATATCACGGTATTCACCTTCATAATCCGCAAACAGACCTTCGGGAATTTGTGAGGTCCAGCCGTTTTCGTCAAATTCGGGAGATTCTATTCCCATAGCATAAAGCACGATAGCGGCAAGGTCACGAATGTTCATTTCTTCAATTTCAGTTTTGTTTATTCCTTTACCTGTTGCGGCAAAGGTTACATATTTTTCTTCATCTGTCCATCCGCCGTGACTGCCCTTGCAGTTTTCATCATTGGAACCGCCATGGTCGGCAATAACAACAAAAAGTGTATCTTCAAGCATTCCCGCATTTTTAACTGCAGAGTAAACATCGCCGATAAGCTTATCAACCTCGTGAATGCGCTCAACAAAAGCAGGAAGTCCGTAGCCCGCCCCGTGCCCCGCACCGTCAACGCTGTCAAAGTGAATAAACAGAAAGTCAGGCTTGTTATCCCTGATATAATCGCAGACAATCGGTGCCAGTTCAGTGTCGTGTGCCGTGGCGTGAGAAACACCGATATTGTTTTCAACTATACCGTAAGTGATGGGATTCCAGTCACAGTATGAACCGAGAACGGCATCGGGATACGCTTCTCTGATTCTTCTGAAAACCGTTGGAAACGGAGAATTCACATCATAGGGAACAGAAGAAACTATGCTGTTTGTAAGCCCGTGAATTTCGGGACCGACACCGATGAGCATTGAACCCCAGCACTCTGCACTGATGGTAGGTTTTGAAGAAAGGGCTTTGTATGTGATTGCACCGTTTTCAAATATTTTATCGAAATTAGGTGTGTCTGCATCCTTGAACCAACTGCCTGCACCGTCAACGCCGATAACTATTACATGTGAATATTTTTTTGACATAGTCATTTCTCCTGTTTCTTTATAAAAGTTGTCTCAAAGGAAGAACCTCCCGGATTATTTCTGGGAGGTTCCGATTCGTATCAGTCCCATTTCTTGTTCATAACAACAAAGTTCATTCTTTCCTGAATGCTCGGTCCGCCATGACCTGTGCCGATTCCGCCGTGGTCCGAAGTGACGATAATGAGCCAATCTTCCGTTTCATAAGTTTCTCTTGCTTCGATGGCTTTGATTACTTCGTAGCCGTAATTATCTTCGGTTCTGAATCCGTTTTTGTAAACGGGGTTATTGAACGTAAATCCGAAATCATGACCTGCCGAATCTGTGTTTTCATAAATAATAAACACAAAATCAGCACAATCCGTGCTTGTTATTTCTTCCATAGCACCTGTGTGAATATCTTTTTTATTCTTGCGAAGGTTGAAATCGATATCGATGTTGTTTTCCTCGCAATAGGCTTTTTCATCTTTATATGTTGAGTCGCTGTTTGTGAAGTGACCTTTCCACTTTGTGATGAAAGCGGCGTTGTCAATAATGCCCTCTTCAACAAGGGTTGTCATAAGCATTTTGGGCTCAACCGTTTTTGTTATTCCGTTGCCGGTTATTCCGTGCACATCAGACCACACACCCGTAAGCATTGAGCACCAGCCGGGAGCAGTTGAAGTTGCCTGAGTGTTTTCGGCAGGATAATTCACGCCGCCGCAATAGGTGAGATTGATTGAAGCGCCGTTGTTAAGCAGATAGTTGATTGCACCGTTATCCTGTTTTTCTGCAACTATATCTGCGCGGCAGCCGTCATAACCGATAACGGCAGCCTTCTTTTCGGTTTTGCCTTCGGGTAGTTCGGATCTGAAATGTTCGTTTATGATACCGTAAACATCGGTAAACGGATATGCGGTTTCAACTGTGTTTTCGTAGCCGACGGAAGCAACATTCTGTCTGTATATTTCTTCTGTGTCGTTTTCGTCTTTATTATATCTTGTGAAATACAGCGCCAGAGCACCTGCGATAATTCCGAGAATAAGAACAACGGAAACAACCGAAAGAATTATCTTTTTCTTGTTTTTCATTTCAGCACCTCAAAAAGTTTGAATTTCACTTTTTATTTTTCAAAATATATTGCACCGCTCTGAGCAAAAATCAGAGGAGGCAAATCCATTCCCTTTTGTTCGGGGATTCTGGATGCGATTGCAACATCGTGGATTTTACTGTATATGAATCCGGGTTCAAAAACAACATGAGCACACATAAACCCTTCTTTTTTCACAGGCAGAGTAACGGAATAATCCTCTGTCTTTTTTGCTGTGTATGAGAAGCATTCACCGTCACGGTCAAAAACAATCAGTTTATGCTTTCTGCGCAGTTTTTTTACATTTATTGTAATGCTTGTTTCATCGGTAAGTTTAACAGTATCACCAAGTATGGAATCGCCGCTGACGATATCAATAAATGTTGTACCTACATCAAAGCATATCGTGGTTCGACCTTTGACGATAGCATCTAAAATATCTTCGGGAGAGTTAGATTTTGCATAAACATAGGTAACAGGCCAGGTTAAAAGGTTGGTGACAACATAATCTCTGTGATAATCGCTGCCGCCGACAACGGGCAGTTTGTGACCGTTCCTTAACTGCTCATGCCACCATTCGGTGCATTCGAGATTATCAAAGTGTGTCGGTGCATTCCAGACCTCAAGAACATCCACATCCTCGGCTTTCATTTCCCATCTCCACGGGCACTGCTTGCAATGAGGATGATTCATACAGATTATCGCTCCGCGTTCTTCTGCCTTTGATTTTACTCTTAAAAAATCCTCATAGCTTTCGCAGGTGTCATAATCTTCCTGATCGATAACATCCTTAACGCCCCACATATTACAGTGGCCGCCGTGTTTTGTCAGCTCGGCACCGTAAATAAGAGTGAGTCCGTCAACATCGGGGAACTCCTTGCAATTAACATTATGGTCGGTGATTATAAGAAAATCTATTTTGCTTTTCTTGGCTTTTTCAATAACCTGCTCCAATGTCAGACCGCCGTCTGACGCAACGGTATGGCAATGAGGAACACCGGAATACCATTTATATTCTTTACAGCTCATTCTTGCACTCCCTTAATGATTTCTTTATCAATTTTGCCGATAAAGAGGTTGTTTTCAGTTTTCAAAGCGGAGGGGTCATCGTTTTCGTGAATTATTCCATAAGCGGGAGAATCGGTTTTTTCGGGAGCAATAAAAACATTGTTTCTGACTGTAAGGTTATAAACCATAGGTCTGAAGAATATGTAACCTCTGCTTTTGCCGATTCTGCCGGAAGGACCGTCAAATATATTATTTTCAATAATAATATCGTGATGGTCAATGTCACCGTGATGACCTACACCCGGGAAACCGTCACATTTGAAAATATTGTTTTTGATTACTATATTACGGCAGACTGTGTCATCACTCTTGAAATCAATGAGAGCACCGTCACAGTTATAAACAGGACCGTAAGATCCGTGCCTTGACATATCAAGCTGAATCTGCTCGTTGAAAAGGATATCAGTCTTGAATGTGTATGAAGGACCGTCAAAAATACAGTTTTGAACTGTTGTGTTTTGAGTTCCGTTAATTTCAATACAATGCCAATGAGCACAATGACGGAATCTGCAGTTTTCAATGGTAATATTGCTGCAATGAACTGTGTTTACAAGGGTAATACATTCATCAAGATTTTTGTTGCCGTCAAAAATACCGCCTGAAATAACAACATCGTGAGTACCTTCATAAGCTCCCCATTCGGGCTCCGAATAGGATGCAAGCAGGTATTTTGTTATCGGGTCACTTTTGTCACTTCTGAGAATAACTGCATTATCCGAAAACTTCAGATGCTGATACGAATAGAAAATAAGTGCAGCGGAAATAAGATAAGTGCCGTCGGGGAAATATACTGTTCCGCCGTCTTTTGCTTCATCAATACAAGCCTGCAATGCTTTTGTATCATCGTGGATACCGTCACCGTAAACGTTATCGTTTTGCATTACATCGATAAGCCTCATATCAGACACCTCTTCGTCTTAATTTGTTTCTGAAGTTGTTACTGTTTCTTTTGCTTCTGATGCGGTATTTCCCGCTTCTGCCCTCTGTTTGAGAACTTCCATAACGTGGGCGTGCTTTTCGTCCGTGAAATCCCACATAAACAGATACGGGAGCGTCATCAGTACATATCCGGCAAGGTCAAAACCAAGACCGATAAGCATACACTGAACTCTTACATCGCTCATATAAAGTACATCCCAGTCAGATGTAAATCCTACACGGTAGAACATAAGCGGAATAATGAGAGAAACGAGGGTCGTGATGGGGGTTGTGAACCAAGTGATGATTTTTTGGTATTCTTCAAGTCTTTCTCCGGAAATATACATCTGATAATCTGTAACTCTGATTTTGGTGTCATCCTGTGCAATACCAACCGCAGCTTCAAGTGTATTGGAAACAAGCATAGCAATGTAAATTGCAAGACCGCACAGAAAATGAGAATTGCCAAGAAAGAGAATTGCCAGAATATATACTCCGTTTCTCAATGCCAAGACAATATATTTGAATACAATCAGCTGCTTATACTGAAAGCGTTTTCTTATCCACGGTGCAAGGAATTGACCGGGGTTGCCGGACATTTTATAAATAATTTCTGCTATAGAGAAGAAAAGTCCTGTTTCACGCCAAGTATAAATAAGGAGGATTCTTTTCATATCAAGCATACCGTTGCCCAATGAGTCGAGGAACTCTGCAATTTTTATTATCCAAAGATATTTGTTTTTAAATATACCCGAAACGCAATGCCAGAATGAAAGGTATTCTCTGTTTTCAAGAGGTGGCATAGGAATTCTTTCTTTGATGTTGCGAAGTCCTATGAACATAACTCCCGATGAAACAACAAAAAAGATGGGTATAAGATATCTGAAAGTTCCGATATCCTTGATGCCGTCAAGGAACATTACGCCTGCAAGCGTCGGAAGAATAACGTTTACGATATTCTGAACAAAATGGCTGATTTTAACGGGGAATGAACGCACATACAGTCTTTCCTGCGGGTTGGGGCTGATATTATCAGCAACAGACTGTGTAAAGCCGACGTAATTGAATATTGTGTAAAACTGGAAAAGAAGATAAAGAGTCCAGACTCTGTCGGTAAGCGGGAGCTCGTAAAGCGGAAGAGTACAAATAAGCACAACAACAATAAGGCACTGAATAACATTTGCATATGCAAAAATTTTGTATCTGCCGAGCTTTTTGAGGAGCTTTTTTCTGATAAGAATATTTCTGAAACCGCTCCATCCGTTGGTGAGAAAATGCGCACCGAAGATTTTGAAAATATTGAAGCTGTTGATGCCTTTCCAACGGGTATCTATGATGTTGGCAACGCCGTCGGGAAGAATAACGGAAAAATCAAATATAAGCATCAGTAAACCTAAAACAGTAAAGGTCAAATACACCGCATTATATCTTCGTTCAATTTTTGGTGGAAGAAAGCCTAAGTTTGCATCTACACCCATGGTCAGAAGATTCCAGAAATATGTTGATGCAATGAAAAATACGTTTATCGCGCTGAATGTAAGAAGAGGAATTTCGTAGTAATGTGCAATCAGATAACAACCTGTACCGAAGGTAAGGAAGCTCTGAAGATATTTCAGAGTATAATCACCGCCGACTGCGGCAAAAATCGAAAAATATTCTTTATACGGAACATGTTTTCCTTCAGCAGGAGTGTTCCAATATTTTTTCATTTCCTGAAAGATATTCATTTTCTCTTTGCTTTCAGATTTTGCCATTATTTTTCTCCTCCTTCCGCAATAAGTTCATTTATTCTTTGGTTTGCATCGTCACGGGTTTTGCCGTATTGTTCTTTCGGGGCAATGTTAACAACAACCTTTTTAATGTTTTTGGGAAGCCAGCTGTCACCGAATGTTATTTTCTCTTCGCTTTGCGCTCCCATGTAAAACTCTTTAAGATTTGAACAGGAATAGAATGCAAAACTGCCTATTTCCTTAACTGAACCGGGAATATACATAACAGGTGTCATGCCCTGACAATAGCTAAATGCATCAGAACCGATTTTCTCGAGTCCGTCAGGAAGTGTAACAAGAGATATCTTTTCACACTTAAAGAATGCCATATCACCGATTTCTTTAAGCGTTGAGGGTATATTAACTTCTGTAAGTGTTTCATTTTTATAAAACGCACACACACCTATTCTTTCAACACCTTCGGGAATTGTATATGAAGTTTCTACCTTCTTGATAGGATAGACCATAAGCTTTTTCATATCCTTTGTGTAAAGAACGCCGTCAACTGAAGTGTAATATTCATTCGCCTCGTCAACTTCTATCGCTTTCAGTTCTTTGCAATAGAAAAATGAAGTTTCCTCTATGTATTTTACATCTTTGCCGATATGAATAACCTCAACATATTCATCGGTATTCATAGTGAATTTGCCTACCGCCGAAACGGGCTTTGAACTGTCAGGATTGTTGCCGTTTTCATCACGGACAAAATCGATGAACACCTCTTTGGTGGAGTTGTTTCCGTTAAAACCGAAAAGCACCCAGCCTTCAACAGAGTATTCGCTTTCAGGTGCCGTGTGATATTCATATTCAAACGGAGCCCTTGCCATCGAAATAAATGAAATGGTAACGGATGCGATGATAAATGCCACAAGCACAATTATAAAGGTTGCCTTTTGCCATGTTTTCATTTTACTCACTCCTTAACAAGTTCGTTGCTGATATATTTTAAATTAAAATTATATATTTTTAGATTAGCATATTTTATATAAAGTTACAATGTGATAAATCACAGCAATATTTGTAAATTATCACAAACATCAGTTACCGAGGTGATGTTTGCGAAATTCACAAAAACAATCATAAATACATTCTGATTTTAAAAAAAATCACAAAAACATTAAATCATTTCATGCTTTTTTCAATTTTTTATTGTATATCTCGACGAACAATGATACAATCAAATTATGAATTATCACACTAATTACAGATGTTATAACAATTGACAGGAGTGTCTTTTTTGAATCTGAAACAATATGAAAATGTTTGCGAATACTATTCTCACATGAACGATAATAATCCTCTTAACATTACCGCTGTGGGGGAGAGCTTCTGGAGTGAAAATTGCTTTTTTGAAAGAACCTCTTCAGAAATCACTGCAATTGAGTTTGTTGTCAGCGGAAACGGAGTTCTCGAAAACAACGGTCAAAAGTATTATCTTGGTCCCAAAGATGTTTTCTTATTAAGAAAGGGCACCAATCATAAGTATTACAATGCAAGAAACAGTACGCTTCATAAATTCTTTATAACTATAACCGGAGAGTTAGCCGAAATATTGCTTAATCAGTATTTGCCCGGTCACGATTATGTCTTTCACAACTGTGAGTTTGAAGAGCTTTTCGGGGAAATATATGAAAAAGCTAAAAAAGTATACGGCGATAATTATTCTCTTTTTGTCGATGAAATGACACCCGAAGTTATAAAGCTGATTATTGCCCTGCGTAATTATGCATCAAACGAAAATAAAGACCTTGCCTATTTAATGAAAGAATATCTTGACTCACAGATAATGCAAAACTTTTCGCTTGATGATATGTGCAAAAAATTCGGTTACTCAAAAAATCATATAATTAACAAGTTTTCCGAAAAATTTGATATTACACCTTACCAGTATTACACCGCAAAAAAACTGGAAACAGTTAAGCTGTATCTGATAAACACAAAATACTCCTTTTCTGAAATTGCCAAAAAAATGTCTTTTTCTGACCAACAGTATTTTTCCTCCTGGTTCAAATCCCTTTGCGGGATGTCTCCTTCAAAATTCAGGAGCAATTGCGGAAAAGGGAATTATGATAATTCACAATAAGTATTGAGATTATTCCCATTGTAAACCGCTTGGTTTATGTGTTAATATGCAAATAATTGTATATCAAAATCAGTAATGAAGGGTGAATAAAAATGAAACCTGTCAGTTTTTATCTTGTAACTGATACCCATTATTTTGAAAATGAATTAGGTGCCGGAGGAAAAGCATTTGAAAAAAATATGCTCACTGAACAGTATTTTGTCAAGGAAAGCAGTGCAATTGTAAAATCCACTTTTGCACGAATCATCGAAGATAAAGAAACAGATATTGTTATAATTCCGGGAGACCTTACAAAAAACGGTGAAAAAGAAAGCCACAACAGCTTTATAAAAGAGCTTCACAAGCTTAAGGAAAACGGAAAAAGGGTCTATGTAATAACTGCCGGTCACGATTATAACGATTCAGCTTACATATTAAAGGATGACGGGCGTGTACCTGTTGAGGGAACGGACTTTAATGACCTTTGTGATATGTACCGTGATTTCGGTTACGGCGATGCGATTGCTGTTGATGAGCCTACTCATTCTTATATGGCACAGATTTCCGATGGTGTAAGAATGCTTGCTATATGCTGTGACAGTAAAGGACAGCCGAAAGGCGCAATGGATGAAAGGCATATGGCTTGGGCAAAAGAGCAGATTGATAAAGCAAAAGAAGATAACTGTTCTGTTTTTGCGATATGCCATTATCCTATTATTCCTTCTGTTCCCGTGTTTGATTTGGTTGGAGATGCCAAAATAAAGGAATGGCGAAAGGTTGCTTCGTTCCTTGCCGATAACGGAGTAGAGCTTGTTCTGACAGGTCATATGCACATTCAGAGTATAAATGAGTATTGATATCTGCACATCCTGCCTTGTCGGAAGTCCTGCAAAATACAGAAAAATCACAATAGATGAAAACTCCGTACTTAAGGTAAAAACAATCGATGTTGAAGAATTCGGCTGGGATCTGAACGGCCTTACCGCACAGGAATATTTCCACAGCCATTTTGCCGAGGCTATTATTAACCGTGTCCGCGGCGCACTCAGCGGCGGTGAGGGCATCGTCAAACACCTGAAGGCATTCGGAAGAAAACGCTTTGAGAAAATCACTGTAGGAACCGTTGAACGCCTGCTCTTTATAAAAAGAGATAAGGCTCTTAAGAACAAAAAAGTAACAGAGCTTATCGGTGAAGTCGGTGTAGGGATTTTTCTCGGCGACGGTGTTCACACCGAAGGCACACCTGTTTATAATTTCATATCGGGAATTCTCAAAAGATTTTCGTTTGTACTTAAAAAGTTAGAACCCAAACTCAGCAAAAACGGTATCAAGGTTGATTTGAAAAGCATGCTTCTTAATACTATCGGAAACAATAAAGGCTTTCCGGATAACGATGCTGAATTTACGTTAAAGTAATAAAACTTAATTGTCTAAGGAGATTAAAAATGGCAAAAAAAATTATATTAATTGCACTATTAGTATCGGTTGTTTTTTTTGTATCAGGAATAATTTATTTTGAACTCGATCCGGAAAACAAAAATATCAATTTTGAACCTGCAAATTCGCAGAGTGAAACAGATACCACAATCAGATTTAATTCCGACGGCAAGCTTAAAATATTGCATATTGCCGACACGCATCTTAACTATGACAAGCATTTCGATGCATCAGTATGGGTAATCGCTGAAGCCTGCGATGTTGAAAAACCTGACCTTGTTGTTCTTACGGGTGATAATACACATCCCAACGAAGACCCCGAAAAAACAAAAAAGCTCATCAACGCTCTGATGAATATATTTGAATCAAGAAATATTCCCGTTGCCGTAACCTTCGGAAATCACGATTCAGAGGCAGGTCCGATGTCAAGAAAAGATATTATGGATTATTATAATACCTTCTCTTGTGTAATAACTGCTGATGAATCCGTAAGCTTCAAAAACTGCGCAACATTCAATATTCCCGTTCTTGCTTCTGACAGCGACAAGGTCGGATTCAATCTTTGGGTATTTGACTCAGGCGATTATGATGAGGATGATCCGAGACACTATGACAGAGTTCGTACCGAACAGATTGAGTGGTATAAGGAAACCTCCGCAAAGCTTAAGTCTGATAACGGCGGAGAAAAAGTCAATTCAGTTGTATTTCAACATATAATTGTTCCCGAAATCTATGATGTACTTAAAAAGGTTGATTCAAAACAGCCTTATGCAATTGAGCATATTTATAATGAAGACGAATATTATGCCTTCGACCCCGAAAATGTGAACTACGGCACTCTCAACGAAAAGCCCTGCCCCGGATATTATAACGACGGTCAGTTTGATGCTTTGATTGAAAACGGCGATGTGCTTGCGATGTTTACAGGCCACGACCACACAAATGCCTTCGGTGTAAGAAATCAGGGGATTGATATCTTTACCTCTCCCATGACCCGTTACAAAGGTCTGGCTTACACAACTCAGTACGGCTACCGTGTTGTTGAAATTGATGAAAATGATACTTCAACCTATGATACAAGAGTTGAGCGTCTTTATGATGTTTTTGATTTTGATTATATAGAAACCGCAAAAGATAACGGTGACAAATATTCAAAGAGAATTGCTTTTGAGCTTGCGGTAAAGGGCAGTGTTCAGGAAAGCTTTATGAAGCTTTATCAATCCGTTGTTGAACTCATCACAGACAGAAAAGTTACATATCCGCATTAACCGGAAATATATTAATAAAACAATTAAGGAGCAATATAGTGTGAGTGAGTTTTTTAAGTTTGACCCTGCAGTTTTTGCAGTGGATAAATCTTATCAAATTATGATGCCCTGTGAAAAAGCCGGCCTTTTCTTTGTTAAGGTTAGGGATAAATTTTATTATGATGAATCCAACGGTATTATGCGTTCAAGAAATGAGATACACAGGGTTGAGGTGCCTATGGATGAACTGGATGAAGCCGGGGAATACACTGTCTGCATCCGACCTGTTATTGAAAGAAAGCCGTATTTCACCGAAACCGAAGAAGTACTGGAAAAAAGATATAAATTCTGTCCCATACCCGAAAAGGGTATAAGAGCTTACCACATCTCTGATGCTCATAATCTTATCAAAGAGCCCGTAAGGGCTGCGGAAACTTTCGGTGATATTGATTTTCTCATTTTAAACGGAGACGTTATCGAACACAGCGGTGACCCTTCAAAATTTATTAACATATACGAAATATGCTCACTTTTAATGAAAGGTGAAAAACCCTGCATATTCTCAAGAGGTAACCACGATTTAAGAGGTGATTTTGCAGAGAAATTTGCCGATTACACTCCCAGTTACTTGGGTAATACATATTACAGCTTCCGCCTCGGTAATATATGGGGAATACTGCTTGACTGTGGCGAAGATAAGCCCGACGATCACGAAGAATACGGCTTTACCGTTGCCTGCCATGCTTTCAGGGAACGCCAGACTGAATTTTTGAAGAAGATAATCAAAAACAAAGAAAATGAATATGAGTTCAAGGGTATTAAGCATAAGCTTGTGATTTCTCACAATGCCTTTACTCACAGATATAACCCTCCTTTTGATATAGAGCAGGATATTTTCGCTGAATGGGCAAGACTTTTAAGAGAGAATGTTAAGCCTGAGGTTATGATTTGCGGCCATGCACACGAACTCAACGTCTATTATCCTGAAAATACTGAGTGGAACACTAACGGGAGTATAAGCCCTGTGGTAATAGGCAGCACAGTTGAAAAGGATGATGAAAATTATTTTGCGGGCTGCGGATATATTTTTAACCAAGATGAGATTAAGCTCATATTCACAGACAGTAACGGCAAAATAATAAAAGAAGAAACTGTGTAACAGAACAGTCTGATCAAAAACAGCAGGAAACATCCGCAAGATGTTGCCGTAATAGAAATCTTCAATGATATTTGATATTATGTATTTCTCTGTGTCTGATGAAATATATTAACTTCTGCACAGATTGTGTAGAAGTTAAATCGTTTCTCTGACCTTGCCTTTTT
>CALAQQ010000247.1 GCA_937888485.1 uncultured Clostridia bacterium | reverse complement strand
ATTTTACCAAAAAAGACCGCAAAAAACGGTCTTTTTTGTTTTCATAATCATTGACTTTAAGGTATAATTTGGTTATCATAATAGAGTAAAAATATTATAATGGCGGGAGTTTTGGATATGATGAAAAATACCGAAAAAACCATGGAAAAAATTGTTGCCCTTTGTAAGGGCAGAGGTTTCATTTTTGCCGGCAGCGAAATCTACGGCGGTCTTGCAAACACCTGGGACTACGGCCCCCTCGGCGCAAGAATGAAAAACAACGTCAAGGACACATGGCGTAAACGTTTCATTCAGGAAAGAAAGAACAGCTACGAAGTTGATGCCGATATTCTCATGCATCCCAGAGTTTGGGAAGCAAGCGGTCACGTCGGCAGTTTCTCCGACCCTCTTCTTGACTGCAAGGAATGCAAAATGCGTCACAGAGCAGACAACCTCATTGATGACTTCAATCCCGATGCTCATGCAGACGGCATGACAAAGGAAGAAATGTTTGAATACATCAAGGCTAACTCAATTCCCTGTCCTCACTGCGGCAAGCACAACTTCACCGACATCAGAGAATTCAACCTGATGTTCCAGACCTTCAGAGGCGTTACAAATGACAGCAAGAGCGTTATCTATCTCCGTCCCGAAAATGCTCAGGGTGAATATGTCAACTATCTCAACGTTCAGAGAACAATGAGAGCAAAGCTTCCCTTCAGCATCGGTCAGATAGGTAAGGCTTTCAGAAACGAAATAACACCCGGTAACTTCACATTCAGAACAATCGAGTTCGAACAGATGGAGTTCCAGACCTTCTGCAAGGAAGGCACAGACAGCGAGCTTTATGATTACTTCAAGGAATATGGCATGAAGTATTATCAGGATCTCGGCATCAAACCCGAACATCTCCGTTTCCACGACCACGAAAAGCTTGCTCACTATGCAAAGGCAGCCTGCGACATCGAATTCCTCTTCCCCTTCGGCTGGGGCGAAGTCAATGGCACACACAACAGAACCAACTTCGACCTCACAAGACATCAGGAATACAGCGGTGCGAAGATGGACTATCTTGACCCCGAAACAAACGAAAAATATATCCCCTTCATCATTGAATCAACCTACGGTCTTGACAGAACAGTTCTTGCTCTTCTCGTTGAAGCTTATGACGAAGAGGTTATCGATGCAGAAAAGAACGACACAAGAGTTGTTCTCCACCTCAGCCCCGCAGTTGCTCCTTTCAAGGCAGCCGTTCTTCCTCTTTCAAAGAAGCTTTCACCCGATGCACTCAAGGTTTATGAAAAGCTCCAGAAGAAGTTCATGGTTGACTTTGACGAAACAGGCTCAATCGGTAAGAGATACCGCCGTGAAGACGAAATCGGCACTCCCATCTGCATCACCTTTGACTTTGATTCACTCGAAGATAACTGCGTAACAGTCCGTGACCGTGACACAATGCAGCAGGAAAGAATCTCAATCGATGCTCTCGAAGATTATATCGCAGCACGCATCAATTTCTGATTTGCCGATAATTTTGGGTATAATTATTTCATTAATAT
>CALAQQ010000246.1 GCA_937888485.1 uncultured Clostridia bacterium | reverse complement strand
TTCTCTCACTACTTTTTCTAGTCATGCCAATAGAAGTGATTTAATTAAATTTGGCAGCGGAATAAATACTAATAAACTGGTTCTTGTACACGGTTCTATTGTGGCAAAAAACAGTTTAAAGGAAGATCTTAAAACGGCTATTTCAAAAGAAGACAAAACATTTAAAGTTGTTTCCTCTTCAAAAGGAATGTTCGTTAATATATAAGGATAAAAAGGAGAACAAATGTCAGATATTTTAACATCATTAGGTCTCGGTGAAACAGATTTTTACGCGGAAATTATCAAAGAAAATTTAGATGATAGAATTCTAGTTTTTAATGATGATGTAAGCGACTGCGTTATTGAGAACTATATTTTATACATTCTTAAGTGGAACCGTGAGGATAAAGACCTTCCGGTAGAAAAAAGAAAGCCAATTACAATTTATATTAATAGCCCAGGCGGAGATGCGATTTCCGGCTTTAATATGGTTAATATAATCTTAGCTTCTGCAACTCCAATCAAGGGCATTGTATTTGGAATGGCGGCAAGTATGGGAGCTTTCTTGCTTTCGAGCGGCGCAAAGGGCAAGAGATTTGCTCTTCCCAACAGCGAAATCATGATTCATCAGCCCCTTGGCGGTGCAAGAGGTCAGGCAACCGAAATCAAGATTGTTGCAGACCACATCCTCAAGACAAGAGAAAAACTCAACAGAATTCTTGCCGAAAACACAGGCAGAAGCATTGAGGAAATCGCAAGAGATACCGAAAGAGATAACTATCTCACAGCTCAGGAAGCTATGGAATACGGTCTTGTTGATAAGGTAATCGCAAAGAGATAAATAATCCCACAGGAGGCAAATTATGCCCAGAGATGACGAAAAGAAGGTTTCATGTTCGTTTTGTTACAAAACGCAGGACCAGGTTGAAAAGCTTATCGCAGGCCCGAATGTTTATATCTGCAACGAGTGTATTGATCTCTGTTGCTCGATAATTGAATCAGAGCCTTCACATAAACGCCGTTCTGCCGATTTGGCAACTCTTCCGAAGCCTGTTGAAATCAAGGCAAAGCTTGATGAATATGTAATCGGTCAGGATGCGGCAAAAATCGCACTCAGCGTTGCTGTGTATAATCATTATAAAAGGATAGAGAGCAAGGGCATTTCGGATGTAGAAATTCAGAAGAGCAACATTCTTCTTCTCGGTCCGACAGGCGTTGGTAAAACCATGCTTGCACAGACTCTTGCAAAAATTCTTGATGTACCTTTTGCTATTGCAGATGCAACAACTCTCACCGAAGCAGGCTATGTAGGTGAAGACGTTGAAAATATTCTTCTGAGAATAATTCAGGCGGCTGATTTTGATGTTGAAAGAGCCGAAAGAGGCATTATCTATGTTGACGAGATTGATAAAATTGCCCGTAAGAGCGAAAACCCGTCAATAACAAGAGATGTCAGCGGTGAAGGTGTTCAGCAGGCACTCCTCAAAATTATTGAAGGAACCGTTGCTAATGTACCTCCGCAGGGCGGCAGAAAACATCCTCAGCAAGAGTTTATTCAGATTGATACTTCGAATATTCTCTTCATCTGCGGCGGTGCGTTTGACGGAATTGAAAAGATAATCGAAAAACGCTCAGAGGGTTCAACGCTCGGTTTCGGTGCACAGATAAAGAGCAAGGCAGAGTCGGCAAAAGAAAATCTCATGGAAAAGGTTATTCAGCAGGACCTCGTGAAATTCGGTCTTATTCCCGAATTGGTTGGCAGAATGCCTGTTATAACGACCTTGCGTGAGCTTGATAAGGATGCACTTGTCAGGATACTTACAACTCCGAAGAATGCTATTGTAAAGCAGTATAAAGAGCTTTTCAGACTTGATGATGTTGAGCTTGAATTTGACAATACGGCACTCGAAGCGATTGCCGAAAAAGCACTTGAAAAGAAAACCGGTGCAAGAGGTCTTCGCTCCATTATCGAAAGTGTTCTTATGCCGATTATGTATACAGTACCTTCCGATAATACGGTTGAAAGAGTGTGCATAACCTCAGCTTGCGTAAATGACGGAGTATCTCCGATTATTGAACGTAACCCCGAAAAGAAAAAGGTTAAGGTAACTCCTCCGCCGAAGGTAACAAAATCCGGCAAAGTAGGATAAAAATAACGGACTGTTCAATTTGAACAGTCCGTTATTTTTAATCTCTTGTTACAGTCTTAACCCAGTTGAAGCTGTTGACTTTGACAAGTGCAACGGCGCATTTTAATATCTGGTCTGCTTTAAGGCAGGCGAAGGTAACAACAACGGGGAATTTGAAAACAAACGCACTGAGTGCACTCATGGGCAAAACAATAAGCCACATGAAAATGATGTCATTTTTGAGAACAAATGACGTTTCACCGCCACCCGATACTATTCCGCAAAGTGCAGGTGCTTCATAGGCTGTACCGATTATCGTTACGGAAAGCACCCATATAAACTGATTTGTGATATCAATCGTTTCGGGAGATGCATCGTAAAAATCAATGATAAGATTTTTTGTAAGAAGCAGGATACCGCTCGAAATTACACCTATAGCAACAAAAATAAGTTGAAGATTAATGCTTCTTTTCTTTATGATTTCCATGGGCTTGTTTTCGCCTATGGTTTTTCCGATGAGTACGCATGCAACATTGCTTGATGCATAGCAGATAACCGTTGCAACCTGGAATATCGTTGTTGCAATGCTGTTTGCGGCGATTGCGCTTTCAATGAGTCTGCCTATGATTGCACCCTGAATACTCATTGCAATTCCCCATGAAACGCTGCTCATCATAAGCGGAAGTCCCGTCTTGAAATAGTCCTTCACCATCTGTTTGTCGGTGACGAACAAATCTTTTATCTTCATTTTCAGCTTTTTATCGATGAATAAAAGATAAATAACGGTAACAATAAATTCAATAAGCCTTGAAATCAGAGTTGCAAGCGCAGCACCTCTGATGCCCATTTCGGGTGCACCGAATTTACCGTAAATGAGTGCATAGTTGAGGAAAATATTGACTGCAAATGATGAAAGTGAAACGTAAAATCCGATTCTTACTGTTTCAACGCTTCTTAATATTGAGAGAATTATCGTTGAAAGCGTAAACATCAGGTATGTATGCTTAATGATGTCAAGATAAAGTACTGCTTGCTCAATAACAGCTTCTTTATCCGTGAAAAGACGGATGAGTGTTTCGGGTGCAATCGTTGCGAAGGCAAAAATAAGAGCGGTAAAAATTATTCCGAGCCATATTGCAACGGCTGAAACCTTGTGAATAGGCTTTGTTTCTTTTTTGCCCCAATATTGCGAGGCGATGACCGCCATTCCCGAAGAAATGCCCGATGCCGCCATGTTGAGAAAAAACTGAATGTTGTTGCAGATTCCGACACCGCTGAGTGCTGTTTCGCTGTATGCGCCCATCATAACGGAGTCGGCAAGGTTAACTCCGAATGCGATAAGATTCTGCCCCGCCATGGTCAGTGTCATGATAATAAATGTTTTGTAAAAAAGTTTATCCGATATTTTCTTTCCCATAAATTCTCTCCGACTTAAAAGATATCTAAAAGTATACCACCATAAAAATCCAAATACAAGAAAAATTAGGGTTTTCTTAATAAAAGCATAAGAAATATATTCCCAAAAAGAATAAAGCGAAGCTGAACAAGTGATATAATTCAATCAAGGGACAAAAGAAAACCAAGGAGTGAGAAAATGAACGTATATGATTTTGACAATACAATTTATAAGGGTGAATCGGGAGTGGATTTGTTTCTCCATTTTCTGAGGCGTGACCCGAAACTCATAGCTGCCCTTCCTTGGGCGATAAGCTGTATCACAAGATATAAAGCAACAAAAATGACTCTTGATGAGGCGCTCGATAAATATGCGGGAGTTATTGAAGGTTATGCCGCAAAAATCGATGATATTGAAGGCAATGTTTCAAAATTCTGGGATAAGAATATCAAAAAAATAAAACCTTTCTACTATGAACAAAGACGGGACGATGATATTATCATTTCAGCCTGTGTAGACGTTGTGCTTGAAGAAATCTGCAAAAGAATCGGTATCAAAAACTATGTCGGTTCTGCAGTTGACCTTGAAAAAAGAAAGCTTCTCAATTTCTGCTACAGAGAAAACAAGGTCAAGGTTTTTAAAGAGAAATTTCCCGATGCCGTAATTGACAACTTCTATACAGACTCATATAATGACCAGCCGATGATAGACCTTGCAAAGAATGCCTATCTCGTGAAAGGCGATAAGATAGTGAAAATAAAATGAAACATACCCTCCGTAAAAAGCAAAATTTTACGGAGGGTATGTTTTATTCTTGCTGATATTTTTCTGCCTGGAGATTGAACATATAGGCGTATTTTCCGCCGAGAGCCATAAGTTCCTCATGTGAACCGCTTTCAACTATTTCACCGTTTTCAAGCATATAAATCACGTCTGCCATGACGGTTGTTGAAAGTCTGTGTGAAATGAAGATAACCGTTTTATCTTCCGCTGCTCTTGACATAGCGTCATTGAGTGCATATTCGGAAACAGGGTCAAGATTTGCACTGGGTTCATCAAGGATTGCAAATGGGCATTTCTTATAGAATGCTCTTGCAACTGCAACCTTCTGACCTTCACCGCCTGAAAGAGAAAGACCGTTATCATCAAATTCACGAAGCAGAATGGTGTTTGTACCGTTTTTGAGTTCCTTGCTGAAACTGCTTTCTTTGAGTGCGGCGAGAACCCTTTCTTTTTCGGGATGGTTGTTCATCGCAACGTTTTCACCGATTGTTGCACCGAAAAGCGAGAAATCCTGGAAAACGGCAGCGTAGTTTTCGTGATAAGAGGGGATATCCCATTCTCTTATATCCGTGCCGTCAACGGTTATTCTGCCATCTGTCACATCGTATAGCCTCAGAAGAAGATTGGTGAGAGTTGTTTTTCCCGCACCGTTATATCCGACAAGTGCTATTTTCTGATAAGGCTTGATTTCAAGATTAATATTCTTCAGAGTAGGTTTATCATTTCCGGGATAGGTGAATGAAACATTTTCAAACTTTATGCTGACGGGCTTATCAAAAACGGTTTTAACGTCACCGCCGATGATTTTTTCTTTTGCACTCATGAACTTACGGAACTTTTCAATGTAAAGTCCGTTTTCACGAAGATTAATCGAAAACCAGCTTGTAAGGTCGAAAACACAACGGCTGACTGCGTTTGCACCGTTGAAGGTTGCGGCAAATTCACCGAGAGTTATTTCTTTTGTAACAATCGCTTTGTAGCCCATGTAGAGAGCGATTCCGAGATAAACAAGCAACGTCATCGGAAGAGCTTCCTGGCAGAAATAGAGCTGCCACTGTTTTCTCAGAAACGGAGCGATAGTAACAAGTCTGTCGGTGATATTTTTGTTATATCTTCTTTCAATCATTTCTCCTGCGGGATTGAGTCTTAATTCCTTGGCATAATCCTGAAGATAGAAAACTCTGCTGAAATAAAGATTTTTTCTGTCAAGCGGAGTCATTGCCTCCGTGCGCTTGACGTTGACCTTTGCGATAAGTCTGCCGATTGGAATCATAATTCCGACGCAAAGGAAAATGAAAACAAGACAGAGAGGGTCAATTGTTGCAATAACGGCGGTTATCGAAATAATCGAGGTGAGAAGTCTTGTGATATCCTGCGCATCCGAAAGAACTCTTTCGACTCTTTCGTTCATTGATGTCATCGCAAGAACAAGGTCGTTATAATATGCAGGGTTATCGTATGCCTCAAAGTCCATTTTGGCGGCTTTGTCATAAATCTGTGAATAGAGTTTAAAATTCAGTCTTTCACGTTGTTTCGGAAGAAAAATTTCGTAGAAAACTGTGCTTCCGATTGTACCGATAATAATTATCAGTGCAAAAATACCGCAGGCAACTCCCGCTCTGTAAAAATCAACGCCCGAGGTTACAACATCGATGATATATTTGAGAAGAACGACATTTGAAAGTATCCACGGAACATTCGATAGAACGTCGAAGAAAATATAAAAGAAAAGAAGACTCGGAGCGTTCTTGGCGATAAAGCCGAGCATATAAAGATTGTTGCTGAATGTACCGAAGCTTTTTTCACTTTTTTTGTTTTTCTTACTCATGCTCCGACACCTCCTCTTTATATCCCGATGCCTGAAGAGTGAACATCTCGTTGTATTTTCCGCCGAGAGCCATAAGTTCTTCATGGGTTCCCGATTCTATGAGCTTACCCTTTGCAAAAACAAGGATTTTGTCTGAACGGGTTGCACTGGAAAGACGGTGAGAAATATAGAAAACTGTTTTTCCCTGAGTGCCTTCCATGAGTGCATCATACATCTTGCTTTCCGCAACGGGGTCAAGTGCGGATGAAGGCTCGTCGAGAATGGCAACCTCAAATTTCTTTGCAAACATTCTTGCAATCGTAACTTTCTGCGATTCACCGCCCGAAAGAAGAGCACCGTTATTATCAAATTCCCTTGTGAGAAGTGTGTTTTCTTTTTCGGGAAGAGTCTGTATTTTTTCGTAAACACCGCTTTGCATAAGAGCCTTGTTTGCACGTGCGGTGTTATTACCGTCAACCTCTTCAATCAGAACATTTTCTGCAACGGACATCGCGAATATTCTGTAATCCTGGAAAACACTCGCAAATTTATCACGGTATTTAAGAAGGTCATATTCTTTTATGTTTATTCCGTTATAAAGAATTTCACCCTCGGTAACGTCATACAGACGCATAATGAGTTTCGAAAGCGTTGTTTTACCTGCACCGTTATGACCGACAACCGCAAATGTTTCGCCCTTGTTGATTTTAAAGGAAACATTATTAAGAGTGTTTTTGTCGTTGCCTTCATATCTGAACGAAACATTTCTGAATTCAAGGCTTTCAAAGTCGCCCGGTTCAATTCCGCCGCCTACAAGCTTCGGTTCATAATCAAGGAAATCCCTCATGTTCTGAACCCATAAACAGTGTTTCTGCTGCATTGCAAAATAGCGTGCAAGCTGATTTAGTTTGTTTCTTGTTGTTGTGATTGCAGAAATAAGAACGGAAAAGTCTGCAATTTCAAGATTATGAAGCACCATGAGTCTGTAACAGCCGTAACCGAAACCGCCGCCTACGGGAATGATTTCACCGAGGAAATCGGCAAGAGCTTCAATAAGCGCAACTCTCCAGCCGTATTTTCTTATAACTCCGATTTTGCCCTCAACGGCATTGTTGAATCGGTTCTTGATAACATCAAATATTCCTGTTGTTTTGATTTCTTTCGCAAAATCCTTGAGGAGGATTGTTCTTTTTGTGTAATCTTTTTGTCTTTCAAAAGGCGTCCATTCTTTTTCTTCTTCAAGCTCAAGGTTGTTTTTCTTGACTCTCAGAGCAATAACAATAATCGGGCAGAGGATGAAAAAGAGCAGGAAGGGGTCAATTGAAATAAGATACATGACAAGGAAAACAATGCTCACAACAGAGCCGATTGTCCATGCCGAGCCCTCGATAATTCTCTTGAAACCGCCTTTTTCGACAACCCAGGTTGCTCTGTTATAGTTATCGAAGAAATCAGGATTTTCATAACAGCCCAGCTCAACCTCCTGAGCTTTTTTGAAGATGAGGCTGTTTATGTAGCTTTCGCATTTGATTTCAAATTTTGTTCTGACCGTATACATATCAATATATGCAAACAGGTCGACAAACACCTTGCCAAAAACAATAATGCACATCTTGATTGCAAATTCCTTGAAAGTGCCGTTTCCTTCTATAATCGAAAGAGCTGTCTGCAGAAACATAATGTTTATGACAACGGAATAATAAACATTCTCAAGAATATAAGCGAGATATATAATTATCAGCGACAAAGGTGCGCTTTTCCATGCACATTTGAGCATGAAGGCGGTATTGCGGAAAATATGTGCCTTCTGCTTTAGCTTTTTATCTTTTTTCATCTTTTCCTCCAAAACTCGCAGATACAAAAATTTTACTCCACGAAATTCCAATTGTCAAGAATATATTAATGATTACTATATATAAATAATAATTATTGACAGAGGATAAATTTTGATTTATGCTATTAATGTATATTTTAAATTTAGGAGAAATAACATGAAAAAACCTAATCTTTACTTCGGCGAATTCAAACAGTATGACAAAATATTCATCACTGCAGATAACGGAGTTGATGTTGAAAACGTAACCTCCGTTGCATTTGAGGGCGAAACCCTCTATATTACACAACCCGATTGTCTTGTTGAATATGTCGACGGAAAATATAAGAAGCATAACGCAAAAGTGTCAAAGCTTTTTACAAGAAACGGAAAGCTCTATGCCGCTGTCGGTAATTCACTTGCAGAGATTAAAAAAGGCAAAATCAGGAAGATTGTGGATTTTGATTCTCCCGTAATCGATATTTCTGTTGCTCTTGATAATTCCGTATGGCTTATCACCGAAAAAGAGCTTTATCTTATGGATAACGGCGAATTCAGAAGTATTGTTGACCTTCCTGAAAATACAGTTTGTCTTGCCGCACTCGACAATAAATTCAAGTACGGCGAAACTGTTTATATCGGATGCACAGAAGAAGGGCTTCTTTCAATGAAAGGCAAACGTCGCCATTGGGCAGAACTTACTCCCGATATGTCGGGTGTATTAAGCAGAAAAATCAACTGCGCCGCTATTGACGGTCTCGGTCATCTTTGGGTCGGCTCAGACGAAGGTCTTAATATCTATGACGGCAGAAATTATTGGTTTAACGGCAATGATTTCTATTCAGTTCCCGACGGCTCATTCAATGATATGTATTTTGCTGCTGACGGAAAGAAATATTTTGCAACAAACACAGGCGTTATAACTCTTATCGAAGGAAAGATTTCCTATTTCTCATACGGCGCATGGCTTATGCATCCCACGGTAACAAAGATTGCCGTTTCCGATAACGGTACTATTGCCGCTGTTACTCCGGAAGGCATCAGCCTTATTACTTCAAAGTATATGACTCTTGCAGAAAAAGCAAAGCATTATGATGACTATGCCGTTAAATATTACACAAGAAACGAAGGCTATCAGGTTTCAAGAAAGCTTCGTAAATACGGTGATATTGAATCGGGTTGGCTTCCCAATTCCGATAATGACGGTCTTTTTACAGGTCTTTACTGTGCAAGCCAGTGCTTTCGTTATGCAGTAACAGGCGACGCTGAAGCGAAGGCAAATGCCAAGAAAGCTGTAGAAGCCATGATTAAGCTTACTGAGATTACGGGCAAAAAAGGTTTCACCGCAAGAGCAACAAGATATTCTTATGAAGAAAATTTCGGCACGGGCAACAGAGAAGAATGGCATTATTGCGAAAACAATCCCGATTGCGAATGGCTCGGCGAAACATCAAGCGATGAAATGACAGGTCATTATTTTGCATACGGCATTTATTTTGACCTTGTTGCCGATAAGAAAGAAAAGAAGAAAATCGCAGAGGTTGTAAAGACCATTACCGACCATATCCTTGAGAATAATTTCCATCTTTCCGATGTTGACGGTGTACCTACCACATGGGCAAACTGGGAACCCGACCTTCTTAACAATGATGACAGATGGTATTTTGAAAGAGGTACAAACTCTCTCGAAATCCTTTCATTCCTCAAAACTACATATCATGTAACAGGTGAAGAAAAGTACAACGAAGTTTTTGATATGCTTATCAAAAAGCACCACTATGCAATGAACTGTATGCAGTATAAGGTTGAAGACGGTCACGTTGCTCATATCGACGACCAGCTTGATTTTACAAATATTTATCCTCTTGTTATGTATACAGAAAACGAAGCTCATAACGAAATTTTCAAGATGGGTCTTACCCACCATTGGGAATATGAAAGAGTTGAACGTTCACCCATGTTCAACATTGTTTACGGCGCACTGACAAACAATTGCTGTGACATTGAAAATGCTGTTAAGTCACTTTCCGAAATGAATCTTGACCTCATAAGATGGCCCATGTATAACAGCTACAGAAAAGATATCGTATGGGATACGGAACAGGAAGAAATGGGTATTCCCGCACAGCTCAAATATCCTGTTGAATATTCATCGAGAGTTCTTGTCCACTATGACGGCAATCAGTTTGTTTGTGACTCTGGTGCAGAAAGATTTGTTGATATCAACAAAAAAGAAGTTAACCGTACTTCAACCCTTCCCGGCACAGGTGCAAGCGGTATGAGATCTGAAATGCCCTATATCTATCTTCTGCCTTATTGGATGGGCAGATATCATGGCCTTATCGGCGATTGATTCAAGGTGATTTTATGTCAGCGATATTATTAACAATAAAAAATATTTTTAACGGAGTTGTGGCTGCTTTTATGCTCATACCCATCATGCTGTCAATGGGTGATGCAGGCGACCCAAATACCCCCGTTGAAACATATCCCGATTCAACCAATCCTTATATAACCGAATATCTCGACCCCGATATTGCAGCCCACCGTTCAGGTGCGGGTCTTGCTCCTCAGAATACCCTCATGGCATTTGAGAATATTCTTGCAAATTCGGAAACCATCGGTGTTGATACTCTTGAATTTGATGTCCAGATAACAAAGGACGGAGAGCTTGTTCTTCTCCATGACCTCACCTATGACGGCACAACGAATGCCGAAGAAGCGTTCGGCAGAAAATTTGTTACCGTTTCGTCAGTAACTCTTGAAGAAGCACAGCAGCTCAACCTCGGTGAGAATTATAAGCTTGACGGCGATTATCCTTACAGGGGTCTGAGAGGGGAGGACATTCCCTATAATCTCAAGGTTGTAACCTGCGATGAAATAATCGATTATGTTGAGGCAAACAGCAACGGCAAAAAATATAATTATTGCATCGAAATAAAGAGCATCGGTTTAAACAGCTATAAGGCAGTTGATAAGCTTTATTCGGTTATCACCGAGAGAAAGCTTGAGGACAGAGTTATCTGGTCAACCTTTGCACCGGATACCTCTGCATATATGAAGAATAAGTATCCTCATATTTCAAGAACAGCCGATGCGGTTGAAGCCATTCAGTTTTATTTCTATTTCAGAATGAACTGGGACTTGCAGGATGTCAGCCCGACTTACACAGCTTTGCAGATTCCTTACGGCTCAAGTGCTCTTGATAACATTATTAATCTCGGAACAAGAGAAATGCTCAATTACGCGCATAAAAACGATATTGCAGTTCAGTATTGGACAATCAATGATGCAGACGAGGTGAAACTCCTCACAGAAAACGGTGCCGACTGCATTTTGACGGATTATCCGCAGATGGCACATGAAACCGTAAACTCAATCAAATAATGCAAAAACTCCCGAAGCCGAAACTTCGGGAGTTTTTTATGTCTTATTTCATTTTTTTGAAATTGGGTTTTATTCCGAGAACCTTATTATACGGCATGAGCATTCCTTCGTTCATCACATTGCCCATTTTTGATTTGAGTTTTTTCGATGACATCATACCGCCAACGAGATACATGGCAAGCATTTTTCCTCTCTGTTTCTGCGGAAAATCATACTGACCGTGAGATTTATAGAATTTGTGGTCAGCTTTCATCATGCCCTGCATGAGCCAGATAAGGTCGCGGAAAATCTTCATTCCGCCGATGCCGTAGAAATTCTGAGGAGGAACATAGTTTGCACCGAGCGCATATTTAAGGGAAGAAGCGAGCTTATCGATTTCAGCGTCGGGATTGGTTTCGTCGGTTGCAACGCCTGCAAGGAAGTTGCCTCCGACCTGTGCACGACCTTCTACTATCATCTGCAGATTGAATTCATCGGCGTAGTTTCCGCTTATGAGATATCCCATAGGCATACCCATGGTTACCGTGCGGTGACCGTTACAGAATTGTCTGTCGTCATAAAGTTTGAATGATGCACCCATCGAGTGGTCTTTGACTGAAAATGCAATAACAATAGCCTGAGCCGATTGAATATCGTTGCGAAGAAAATCGTCAAAGCCGTCTTTGTAAACGCATTTACCCGAAACAGCACAGTTGAAGCAGCCGAGACAACCGCCTTTGAAAGGAAATTCGCCGATATTGACAACTCTTGTTTTTCTCGGCATAACGGCACGGAATCTTGCTATCATGTTTTTCAGCTGTTCATCATCTTTTTGACAGTTTGTGAGAACAACGATATCTCCCTGCTTATCACCACTATTTTCGGGAACAGTAACAGGAACGTGTTTCGGTTCTGAAACAATAATTGAGCTTTTTTCACAGATATCATTTTTTATACAGAAGTCAACATATTCAAAGAAATCTCTTGCTTCTTTCTGACCTTTTTCGGTGAGGAGATCGTCCATATCGGCGGATAAACCTCTTATATATTTCATTCCGAGGTCACAGCAGTTATCCTGAATATATCTGTGTGCGGTAACATCGTAAAAATGTTTTGACGTTGAAAGCTGAGTTGCATATTTCCCGTTCAAATCAATTCCCGATTCTTTGATAAGTTCAATGAAACGGTGGAGCTGATAGGGGGCAATAAAAGTATAAACAGGATAAGAAAACAAGACAAGATCGGCATTTTTCAGTGCTTCAGCGGCTGGAGAAAAATCTTTTTCAAATAATCTTATTTTCTGACCGACATTAAGGATTTCAAATTTATGGTCGGGATATTTTTGCATGAGATAGTTTATTGTTTGCAGAGTAATGCTGTATTTGCCCTTGGGGCTTCCGTTGATAACGAGAATGTTCATGTATCCACTTCCTTTTTACTCTATATTATATAATGTATCACAAAACAAAACCCATTTCAACAAAATTAAACATATTATTTAAAAAACGACCGAAAACATTGTCTGACATCCAATATTAATATGTTCTTAATAATTCTTAAGATCTTGTTAATTGAACCTTAATCACTGTGCAAGTATAATTTAATTACGGTAATGCTAACGAATTAAATTTTTAAGGGGACAAAAATTATGACACTCGGAAGTAAAATCGAAAATCTTAAAGTACTCAAGAATGCAGGGATATCCGTGCCTGCATTTGAAACTTTTTCTTTTGAAGAACTTGTGGGTTCGGGTGAAGAAATCGGAAAAGCGGTTGAAAAATGCAAGGGTAAATCCGTTTCGGAAAAAAGCAGAATTCTTAAGGAAACAGTGAGAAAAGCAGTCAGTGTAAACAGAGAAATAAAACTCAGGGGTGAAAAATTCTCGGTTCGTTCTTCATCATGTGTTGAAGATTCTGCGGAAAACAGTTTTGCTGGTCAGTTCGATACATTTCTCAATGTTGAGAAAAAGGATATAGCTGAAAGAATAGCTGACTGTGTGTGCTCGCTTTATAACGAAAATGTTCTTGTTTATATGGAGAATGCGGGTCTTGATATCAGCCTTCTCAAGATGAATGTTATTGTTCAGAAGATGGTAAATTCCGATGTTTCGGGAATTGTTTTCACAGCCAATCCTCAGGGAATTCTCAATGAAACAGTTATTGTTGCAGGCAGAGGACTCGGAGAAAATGTTGTTTCCGATAAAATCGATACTACATCGTATTACTATTCACTTACCGATAACATCTATTATTATGACGGCAAGGAAAACCTTCTCAGCGATGAAAAGGTGCATGAAATTATCGATGTTTCAAAGATAATCTGCCAATATATCGGAAAATATACCGATATCGAATTTGCAATTGAAGATGATGAGCTTTATATTCTTCAGGCAAGACCCATAACAACTCTTTCCGATGAAAATCCGATAATATTTGATAACAGCAATATTGTTGAAAGCTATCCCGGACTCAGCCTTCCGATGACGGTTTCATTTGTCGAAACCGTATTTGCAGGCGTTTTTAAGGATGCAGGCAGAAGACTTCTCAAAAACAAAAAAGAACTCAAAAAACGCTACAATATTCTTGAAAACACTGTCGGCACAACAAACGGCAGAATATACTATAATCTCAACAGCTGGTATTCGGCAATCAAATTTCTGCCCTTCAGCAGTAAAATCATACCCGTCTGGCAGGAGCTTGTAGGTGTTAAATATAAGGAATATGATAAGAGTGAAAATGAGATAAAACCTTTGGTGAAAGCTTCTGTTTATTTCAATACCCTCACCGAGCTTATTGCAACTCCGCGCAACATGAAGAAACTTAATGAAAGTTTTATCGAGATAAAGAATTATGTTTACCGCAGGTTTGAAGAAGAAATGACTGCCACTGAAATCCTTGAACTTTTTGATAGAATTCAGGATAAGCTTCTTTCTTGTTGGGGAATAACTCTTATGAACGATACCTATGCCTTTATTTTTACGGGACTTCTCAAAGCACGCCTTAAAAAGAAATACAAAAACCATGAGGAGCTTGCCAATTCTTATATTTCGGGAATTTCAAATATCGAAAGCATGAAACCCGTCAGAGAAATGATTCGCATAGCTGCTCAAAAAGACAGCATGAGCAAGGAAGAATATCACCGTCGTGTTTCGGATTATATAGATGTTTACGGTGACAGATGTCTTGAAGAACTGAAGCTTGAAACCGAAACATTCAGAACGAATCCTGCAATGTTCGAAGCAAAAATCCGTGAATTTGCAGAGGATAAAGAAAAACTTGTTCAGCTTCTTGACGATCAGAAAAATGATGATGACTGCATCATAAAACATGACCCCCTCACAAAATTTCTCAGTTCAAGATGTATGCTCGGCATCGGAAACCGTGAAATCCAGCGTCTTAACAGAAGCCGTATTTTCGGTATGGTAAGAGAGGCTGTTCTCCGTCTCGGAAAAATTTATGAAAGGGAGAATTATATCGAAACCCAGAGAGATGTTTTTTATCTCACACTTGATGAGGTGCGTATGCTTGCGGAAAAACCGTGTGATATGAAAGAAACGGTTTATTCGAGAAAGAAAAAATATGAGATGTATTCTCTTCTTCCGGCTTATTCAAGAATAGTTTTCAGTGAAAAAGCGTTTGATAAAAACCACCGCAATATCAACATGACAAGCGTTCAATCATCAAAGGATGAAATGCTCGGAGTGCCTTGTTCAAACGGTGTTGTTGAAGGAGAAGCCTATATTGTAACGGATGTCAAGAAAGCAAACAGTGTTAAAGATAAGGTTCTCATAACAAAAACAACAGATCCCGGCTGGGTGTTCCTGCTTGCCGAAGCAAAGGGTGTTATCAGCGAAAAGGGTTCGCTTCTTTCTCATACTGCGATTATTTCGAGGGAGCTCGGTATTCCCGCCGTTGTAGGAATCGACAATCTGTTGTCAACTCTGAAAAACGGAGATATAGTCCGCCTTGACGGTTCAACAGGTATAGTCAAAATATTAAAGAGAGCATAAAAAAGGCTTGAACGGATTCGTTTTCCGTTCAAGCCTTTTTGATTACAACCTACTCAACAAGAACAGCTGTTTTTATTGATTCGGAATAGGGTAACTGTCGGTCATTATGTGTCATACTCAGACCGCCGGGATTACAGGTTATTGTGTCGCCGATAATGCTTCCGTGAATATCGAAATCTCCGGATGCGAGAGCAACATTTCCTTTCGGTGCATAGATTATTCCCCATAAATCGAAACCGCCCTGCTGTGAATAGAGGGTGATATCGCCTTTTCTTGAATAAATCGAAAGAGTTGCGCCCGCTTCGTTATATGTGTGGGTGCTTCCTCCGATTGATATATCATCTTCGGCTATCATGCATCCGCTGAGAGTTATTCCGCTTGAACCCTGGTTTGTTGAAATTGACCCTCCGCTGTATAAAACGCCTTTGATGTTGTATGCACCCTGACCCGAAAGTAAAAGTTCGCCTTTGCGGTTATATAAATCACCGTTGAGGGTGAAAGGTCCCGAAATATCGGCTACGGTATCAAGTGAAGATGCGCTGTTGCCCCAAACGTAAATATCGCCATTGACGGTTGTACCTCCGCTTTGAAGTTTCAGAACATCATGTGCATATATATTACCGTTGACCGACATCATAACACTGCCTTGTTTGTCAAAGACACCCATGCAGTAAACGGGTCCGTTAAAGGCTGTTGTAGCGTTAAGAGTGATATTTTCTCCGACATAAGTTTCGCAGTCGCACTGAAGGGAATAGTATGAGCCTCTCGTCAGATTACCGCCCGTATAAAAAAAGTTTCCGCTTATATTTGCGTTCCCGTTTAAGGTGGTGTTTCCGTTTACATATAAATCACCGCCTACCCTCAGTGATTTATCCCATGTTGTTGTCAGATTACCGCCGATGTAAGCATTTCCCTTGACATAAACGGGGCACTGAGGCGTGAAATCGCCTTCAACATATAAATCGCCGTAGATGATAAGCACGTCAGAATGATAGCTTGTAGAAAGACTGCCTGCGCAATAGGTGTTGCCGTTGATTGAAACGGAAGAATTGATAACTGATCCTGCAGAATATCTGTTAAGATAAAATGCAGATTTGCTTATCGGAGTATAGGTTCTGACAAACATTCCTTCATTCGCTTCGGGAGCAACGGACATTATCATTTCGTCAAAATCGGGCATGGACTGATTTCTGACATGACTTTCGGTATGATTGACCGTAACGCTGTATGAATTGAAGGTTGCGTTGTTTGCAGAAAAAATAGTTCCTGTCACCGTACTTCCTCCGCCGTCTGCATGGACATTTCCGTTTCCGAAAATACTTCCGCCGACATTATAATGACCGTTGAGGTTAAACTGCGAATCATCACCGTGAAACATGAGATAATCGAAATCAATCCCCATGTTTTTGTCGACATAACGCGCTGCCGCTTTTGCTTTAATAATTACTGAATCAACATTGAAAAGACTTGCAAAAACGGTTTTGCCTTCAACCGTGTCACTGACACGTACAATTTCTTCTGTCGGGAATTCAACCGTTACGCCGTTTGCCGAAAATCCGTTTTTTTCAACATATTCAAGCGCAACTTTTTCGGCGGTTGTCTTGTCGGGCATATATCTTACCGCCGCAAGAGCTGCCGCATCCATAGCGCTCTGGAGTTTACTTTTCTGATGATATTTAAGCCCCATGTCGGTGACAAGCGAAACAATCGAAAGAAAGGCAACAAGACTGAATGCAGCAATAACCATTGCCGCACCGTCTTCTTTTCTGAAAAAACCACGCCATTTATTCTTTATATTATACATTAATAACTGCACCCCTTTCCGTGAAGGAAATGCGTTTTATATTTCCGATTTTTCCAATGACTGCCTTAACTGTTCCATCTGCTTTGTGAGCTCGGCAATCGTGAGCTCTGCCCTTTCAACATAATATCCGTAAAGCTTCAGCTCTTTCTGAGTTGCAAGCTTGTTTCTTGAATATTCCGTTTCAAGAGCGTTGAGTTTTTCCGCGTTTTCGAAAATGACCGATTTGTTGATTTCGTTGAGTTTCAAAATTTCTTCTTCATTTTCATTAACGCGCTGAGTAAGAATACTGTTTTGTACTTCAAGAGCCGAAAGTGTATTTTTCAGCTCATTTTTTTCTTCAAAGAGAGTGTTTACGGTCTGATTTTTTTCTTTGATTTCCGAGGCTTTTATCTCAAGCTCTTTTTCCTTATGAGCAAGGATGGATTTCATTTCTTCAAGTTTAATCTGCAAAGCTTTGTGCTCATCTGACAATGAACTGTATTTATCTGCCTGCTGTTTAAAAAACGAGTTTTCTTCCAGAACAGAGGCAAGTTTTTCTTCGAGTTCCGATATTTTCAGAATATATATTTCCGGGTTATCATCCGAAGACGGTGCGGGATTGTTCCTGAGGCTTGCGTTTTCATTTTCAAGAAATTTTATTTTTTCTTTCAGACCGGAAATAATTTTATCCGTTTCGTCTGACGGGGGAACGGCTTCTTTTTTTGTTTCGGATTGATAATTTTTGCATTTTTCGATATAATAGTCCCTCTCTCTGATTGAAAGAGCAAGTTCTTCTTTCAGAGAGGAGAGCTTTTCTTCGTGAAGCTTTGCCGACGTTTCATGAGTTTTGCTCAGTTCGTTTATGAATGAAGCAACCTCATCGGGGTTGTATCCGTAAAGAACCTTTTTGAAAGGGTATTCTTTTTCATCGGAAGTGTTTTCGGGGAGAATATTTTCCTTGACCGTATTTTTGGTTTCTTCTGTATTTTTCTTTACGGCTTCGTTTTTGTTCTTTTTCATATTCAATCCCTCACCTTATATTTATAATATCGCCTTCGGTTATTCCGAGTTTTGCGGCAGAAAAACTTTTCATTTCAATAACGCTTTTTGCATTTTTTACCGTTTTGCAGATTTTACCAGGTTGAACATTTTCATCGGTTTTCACAACCTTGCCCGATGTGTCAAGATAAATAACATCAATCGCAAATCTCATGTTCAGCATATGAATCTGGTTGCAAGGGGTTATGTAAAGCGCATAGTCATCACTGATTTCCCTGCGAAACATAAGCCCTCTGAATCTTGTGAAAAACGAGTCAGCAATTTCAGCGTTACGGGTGATAATATTATTATTTTTATATATCGTTATTTTCTTCATTGTCTTCTCAAAATGTTTCGATTATGTTCATAACTGTCGGACCCATGAGGATTATAAAAACAACGGGGAAGATGAAAAGCAGCATGGGGAGAAGCATCTTGATTGATGCCTTCATTCCTTTTTCCTTTGCCTGCTGACTTCTTTCGATTCGAAGCTGTTCTGACTGTGCACGCATAACGTTGTTTATCGGAATACCGAGCTGCTCAGCCTGAACAAGTGCCGAAGCAAAGGTTTTGAGTTCGTCAAGATTAGTTGCATCGCAGAGATTCTGCAGAGCTTCTCTTCTTGTTCTTCCCATCTGGATTTCTCTGTAAACTATCATAAGTTCATCAATAAAAGGTCCGCTGAGCTTCTGCGAAACCTTGAGCAGTGCCGCATCAAAACCGAGCCCCGCCTCTATGCATACACACAGCAAGTCCATTGCATCGGGAAGCTGTTTTTTTATTCCCGTCTGATGGCTTGAAACACGGGAACGAAGATACAGTGTCGGTCCCATAACACCGACGGTAATTCCTGCAACGAAAATCAGAAGTGCAATCATTGTGTCGGGTTTAACAATCATCAGTATAACGATTGTCAGAAAAACAGCACCGATAAGGAAAGCTTTTTTGATGAACTGGAAATCAGAAGCCTCCATGAATATTCCTGCATAGCGCAGTTCTTTTCTTATGGCGTCAAGAGTTTTTGTTTTATTTGCATTTTTCTTTTTGGGAGCAAATCTTCCGAGTTTCCCCGAAACGGATTTGATACCCTTTGCTATGAATCTGTCATAAAATGAAAGCTGTAACTCCTGAAAAGCAGGTTGACCGACCGAATCATTTATTTTATCAATACGGCTTTGTTTTTTATCGTTTCTGTTGCCTATCGGGGATGCAATCAGAACAAAAAGAATGAATGCGAGAAATGAATAAGCAATAACGAGAAATTCCAAAAAGCTCACCTCCGCAGAGTGGTATCAGTATTCTATTGAAACAACCTTTCTTATTGCAAAGAAACCGATGATTTCCATAACAACGGATACAATAAGCATGATGTTTCCTGCGGTTGTGGTGAAAAAAGTCGACATATAATCGGGATTTACCACCATGAGTATTGCCGCAACGCCTATGGGAAGAGAGCCTATGATAAGACCCGACATTCTGCCCTGAGCAGTTATCGAACTGATTTCACCCTTGATTTTTATTCTTTCACGGATTGTATTGGATATTGTTGAAAGTATTTCAGAAAGATTGCCGCCCGTTGTACGCTGGATAAGAACTGCGGAAACGACCAGCATAAGATCGGGGCTTTTTACTCTGTCAACCATATTGTTCAGTGCTTCGTCAAGTGTTGCACCGTATCGTATTTCATTGCACACTCTGCCGAATTCCATTCCTATGGGTGCGGGCATATCGTTTGCAACATTTTCCATTGCCTGCTGAAATGAAAATCCCGAACGCAGACCGTTGCACATCATTATGAGCGTGTCACCGAGCTGTGCCTCAAACGCTTTTATACGCTTTCCTTTTTTGATTTTGATAAAAATAATCGGAAGAACTGCACCGATTACCGCAAGCGTTACCGATGGCATCATGCCGAGTTGAAAAAGAGCTGCAAGACCTGCGGGAACAAAGGTCACCACTATCCATATCAGGCAGAATTCTTCGGGTTTCATCATGATATCGGCAAGAATAAGCTCATTGAATATCGTTTCCATAAGCTTTTTTCTTTTGACCGACTGTTTGCCGACGTTCATTGCACGGTTAACAAGCGATGATTTTCTGCTTTTCTTTTTCTCTTGAATTTGCAGTGTCAGGCCGCTTTTCTTGCTTGAAATTTTATTGACACGTTTTTCAACCTGGCGTTTATCCTGCGTTACCGTGCCCATGATGCTGACCATCAGAAAGAAGCTAAACAGACCGAAGGTGACAGAAAGAATAACTATACTAATTTGTAAACCATTCATTATTGACCGTCACTCCGTTTCCTTTGATTTTATCAAGGCAATTCGGTCTTACTCCCGTTGCATGGAAAGTTCCTTTGAATTTGCCGGAAGTATCAACAGTGCCGTCGGTTTCATAAACAAATATATCCTGCATACTGACTATATCGCCTTCCATTCCGATAATTTCGGTTATGGAGGTGATTTTTCTTGTGCCGTCACGAAGACGGCTTTGCTGAACGATAATATCTATTGCCGAAGAAATCTGGTCTCTTATCGCTCTGAGGGGAAGCTCCATACCGCTCATGAGAACCATCGTTTCAAGTCTTGCAACGGTATCTCTCGGAGAGTTTGCATGGGTTGTTGTAAGAGAACCGTCATGACCCGTGTTCATCGCCTGGAGCATATCCAAAGTTTCTTCCGAACGGACTTCGCCGACGATTATTCTGTCGGGTCGCATACGAAGTGCATTCTTTACAAGATTTCTGATTGTAACCGCACCTTTTCCTTCAAGGTTTGCGGGTCTTGCTTCAAGGGTGATAACGTGTTCCTGTTTTAACTGAACTTCTGCAGCATCTTCAATTGTGACAATTCTTTCATCTTCGGGGATATATGACGAAAGAACATTCAGAAGAGTTGTTTTACCGCTGCCCGTTCCGCCAGCAACAACAATATTGAGCTTACCCTTGACGCACGCTTCAAGAAACTGAAGCATCTGCGGTGTAAGAGAGCCGAATTTAAGAAGCTGCTGTGCTGTAATCGGTTTTTTGCCGAATTTACGGATTGTAAGAACGGGTCCCACAAGCGACAGAGGAGGGATTATCGCATTGACACGGGACCCGTCTGCAAGTCTTGCGTCAACCATGGGGCTTGCTTCGTCAACGTGTCTTCCGACATTTGAAACAATACGGTTGATTATGTTCATCAGGTGTTCTTCATCTCTGAATCTGAGGTCTGTCAGTTTGAGCTTACCCTTATCTTCAACATAGATTTTATCGGGTCCGTTCACCATTATTTCGCTGTAGGTCGGGTCCTGAACAAGCACTTCAATCGGACCGTAACCCATGATATCGTTAAAAAGCTCTGTCGCAACCTTTTCACGGTCGATTCTCGGAATGAGAAATTCATCATCGTTTACCTTATCGTCAACGATTTTATACATTACTTCACGGTCCGAAATCATCTTACCGCTTCTGTTCATTTCGTCGATGATTGCCGTATGGATGCGACGCTTGACTTCAAGGTACGGGTCTTCAACCGTTTCTTCGGCTGATTTAACTTCAACCGTTTCTTCCGTGTCCGGAACGGCATCGGTTTTTTGTGCCTGCAGTTTTTTCTGACCGTCTATTCTGTCCAAAAGTCCCATAACCGCACCTCTCAATGTTTTTTATTTTTTAGCCGATGTAAACAGTTTCTTTTTCGGCTGTTTTTCTTTTATCGGTTCAACGCCAGTGTGTACGGCGATGATTTTATCTGTCATTTCGGAAATGCCTTTTGAAATTGCCGATTTCGGTTGTGCAACCGTTACTGCCTGACCTTTGTTGACACTCATCAGTGCAGCGTTATAGTCTGCAGGAATGGTTGCAAAAACAGGTATGCGGAACATTTCTTCGAAATCGGATGCCTTAATCAGACTTTTTTCCGCTTTGTTCAGAACGAATCTTATTTTTTCTCTCTGATGAAGCTGTTCGAGAATTGTATAGCATACTTTTGCATTATTAAGAGAAAGCATTTCGTTGTTATAAACCAGGAAAATTTCTTCGCAGTTTTCACAGGCTGTTATTGTTGCATCGTTGAAAGATGAAGGTAAATCGATGATTATGTATTCGTAGTAGGGTCTCATAATGTCGATTATTTTTTCAACGTGTGCCGGAGTAACAAATTCTGCGTATTCCGAGCTTTTCGGTGCGCAGAGAACGCTCATTCCGGTGCTGTGTTCAACAGAAAAGCTGTTTATGTTTTCAATCGTAATACCGCCTCTGTCCTGAACAAGGTCAACGATTGAATTTTTTGTATCAATATCGAGAGCCATAAGAACATCACCGAACTGCAAATCAAGATCAAGCAGCATAACTCTTTTTCCTGCTCTTGCAAGCTGAGTTCCGACCCCGATTGCGAGAGTGGTTTTACCCGTTCCGCCTTTACCACCGAAGAAACCGAGAGCTTTACACCTGACCTTTTTTCCTTCGTTTGTGTCAAGAACTCTCTGTTGTTCAAGGTCGTAAACGGTTTTCATATTTTCTGAAAAATCTTCGGGGGTTATGCTGTCAATCGGAAGAACTTTTCTTATTCCGTATTGAGCTGCCTTGTTGACAAGCTCAACATCGATGCTGTCATTGACGAGTATTGCTATCATTCCTCTTGCAACGGTGAGTAAATCCTGAACGAAAGTGAAGACCGTGTCAGGAACTTTTCCTCTGACAGCACAAAGAACAATTTCGGGATATTTATTGACTGTTTTTGTTTTTCCTTCTGCCGTGAACCCCGAATAACCGCTGATTGCAAACATTTCATCGGCTACAAGGTTTTTTATTTCTATTCTTAAATCAAGGTCATCGGACAAAACAAGTAGATTGATTTTTTCCATAGCCGTTCATCTCCATTCACCTTATCAGCTGGCTTTTGTTGTGGGGGGAGCAGTTGTTATTTCGCCCATGCCGTAGTTGGTCTGAGGAACTTTGTTTCTGTCATCGGGGATTGAAACTTTATTGAGCTCGTCCGTTATGCCGTTTCCTTCTTCATGTGAAACAAGAACGATTCTGAAGTTTTCGGGACTGCTTTGAGCATCGGGAGATTCGACAGACATGAGCTTCGGAATCTGTTCTTTTGTCAGTGCAAGGGTGATGATGGTATATGATGTTATTTCAACGCCTGTTTCCTGCTGAATGTTTGAAACGTAATCACTTATTCTTATAACCTGAACTTTTTCAAGAAGAGGTTCGTTTGACGGTGAAACAGCATTGTAGATGTTAATATAATCATATTCTTTAAGGAAATGGGAAACCGCATTTTCGGAATTTATATAAATCGAATATCCGTACATTCCGTTTGAAAGTTCGTATGATAAACGGTTTTTCGGTTCACCGTTGCCGACTTCGGTAATTTTTCGTGCCATAAGCTGTTCGCCTTTATAGATTTTATCTGTTGATATAAAGCCGATAACGTCTTTTGCATTACATATTGTTCCGTAGGAAACTGCCGTTTCGGGCAATTTCACAACCTGAAACATGTTTTCTGTGAGAACCGTGTTTTCATTTATATCTTCAAGCGCAATAAGAACGGATGCTTCGTTGACGCCCGTAACTATTTTGCTTGTTTTCAGCTCGT
>CALAQQ010000245.1 GCA_937888485.1 uncultured Clostridia bacterium | reverse complement strand
CTTATCCGTCTTGATATGAGCGAATTTATGGAGAAACATTCCGTTTCAAGAATCATCGGTTCGCCACCCGGATATGTCGGCTATGACGAAGCCGGTCAGCTAACTGAAAAGGTACGCCGCAAGCCCTATTCGGTAGTTCTTTTTGATGAAATTGAAAAAGCACATCCCGATGTTATGAATATTCTTCTTCAGATTCTTGACGAAGGCAGAATAACCGATGCTCAGGGCAGAACGGTAAACTTTGAAAACACAGTTATCGTTATGACATCCAATGCGGGAAGCAACAGGGGTTCGGGTGCACTCGGTTTTGCAAAAACCAAGAATGAGGCATCAAAAGAAAGAGCACTCAAGGCTCTCAATGAATTCCTCCGTCCCGAATTCATCGGCAGAGTTGACGAGGTTGTTGTGTTCAATGACCTTTCTCTTGACGATTATAAGCGTATTGCTGTTCTTATGCTCAGCGAGCTTGTCGATCCTCTTGCTGACAAGGGAATTGCCTTTACATGGAATGACGAAGCAACAACTCTTATCGCCGAAAAATCCGTTGACGGACCCAGAGGCGCAAGAGATTTGCGCAATGTTATCCGTAAGAATGTAGAGGATGTTATTACCGAAAGAATTGTTAACGCAACATCCGAAATCAAATCAGTCAACCTTACAACCGAGGGTGACAAGATTATCTGCAATTTTGCATAAAAATCAAACCGTATCACCAATCAGGTGATACGGTTTTTTAAAAGGATGAACATAGTACTTATTTGTTTTTTTGTCTCCGTTTATATTGACTAATATATAATATTAAAGTATGATTATCAGAAAGGGGATGATAAAATGAATTTCAATCTTCACGAAAAAGCAAATGAAAACATAATCGTTGTTGCTCACAGAGGTGCGTGCGGTGGCAATATTCCGTGCAACACAATGGCGGCTTATGAGATTGCACTCAAGCAGGGTGCTGACATGATAGAGGTTGATGTCAGCTGCAGCAAAGACGGAAAACTCTTTCTTTTTCATCCCGGTATGGAAAGAGAGCATCTCGGGAAAAGAAAGAATTTGAAAAAGCTTAACTATGATAAAATCAAGAAATTTAATTATGTCAATTATGACAGAACGCCGACTCAGTTTCCTCTTGCTGATTTTGATGAGTTTCTTGAAAACTTCAAGGGCAGATGTTTTATAAATATCGACAAATTCTGGAGCAATCCTAAAAAAATATATGAGGTGGTCAGACGTCACGGAATGACTGACCAGATGCTTGTTAAAAGCAAACCGTCGGATAAGGTTTTCGGTATTCTTGAAGAAGTTGCGCCCGAAATACCGTTTATGCCTATCGTCAGGGATGAACATCCTCTTCATGAAAAGCTTCTTAAGAGCAATATCAATTATGTGGGTGTTGAGGTGCTTTTCGAAAAAGAGAACTCATATGTCGCAAGCGAGGAATTTATTGAAAAAATGCACCGTGACAACGTTCTCGTCTGGATGAATTCAATTATTTATGATTATAAAGAACAGCTTTCGGGCGGACACAGTGACGACACGGCACTTACCGTCAGCGAAGATTACGGCTGGGGCTGGATTGCCGATAAAGGTGTTGACATGATACAGACTGACTGGACAATGATGCTTGTTGATTATCTGAAACGCTCGGG
>CALAQQ010000244.1 GCA_937888485.1 uncultured Clostridia bacterium | reverse complement strand
TCAGTGCGTAAATTCCTGCCGCTTCGGTGCTATCATTGTAGAATAAGGAGGCGGCATAATGGAACAGATTAAAATCACGATAAACGGCAAAGAAATAATCGGCAACAAGGGCGACACCATTCTCAGTATTGCCGCCAAAAACGGCATTGAAATCCCCAATCTTTGCTACAACGGAAACCTTAAAATATACGGTGCATGCGGTATCTGCGTTGTTGAAGCGGAAGGCATTCCCAAGCTTCTCAGAGCCTGCTCGGCTGTTGCAACCGACGGCATGGTTATTTCCACAAATTCTCCCAGAGTAAAGAGAGCAAGAAACATCGCTCTTGAGCTCATCATGAGCGACCATGAGGGCGACTGTGCAGGTCCGTGCCATCTCAACTGCCCTGCTCACACCGACATTCAGGGCTATCTCAAGCAGATTGCTCTCGGCAACGACAGCGAGGCTGTTAAAATCATCAAAGAAAAAATTTCTATCCCTGCTTCAATCGGCAGAGTTTGTCCGCATCCCTGCGAAACCCATTGCAGACGTGCGCTTGTTGAAGAACCTCTTTCAATCGCATTCCTTAAGGCATTTGCGGCGGATAACGACCTTGCATCGGGCAATCCCTATGCAGCCGAAATCGCAGAATCAACAGGCAAAAAAGTTGCAATAATAGGCGGCGGTCCCGCAGGTCTCAATGCGGCATATTATCTCCGCCTTGCAGGTCACGACGTAACAATTTACGAAGCTATGCCCGAAATGGGCGGTATGCTCAGATACGGCATTCCCGAATACAGACTCCCCAAGGCTGTTCTTGCAAGCGAGGTTGAACTCATTGCAAAAACGGGCGTTGTCATGAAGAACAACGTTAAAATCGGCAAGGATATTTCTTTTGAAGAACTTAAGAACAACAACGATGCCGTTCTTATCGCAATCGGCGCATGGAAGGGAAGCGGTGTCGGCTGCAAGGGCGAAGAACTTTCGGGTGTTCTCAGCGGTATTGATTTCCTTCGCGATGTCAACATGGGCAACATTCCCGATGTGGGCAAGGCTGTTGCGGTTGTCGGCGGCGGTAACACGGCAATGGATGCTTGCCGTACAGCAGTAAGATGCGGTGCGGAAAATGTTTATGTTATCTACCGCAGAACAAGAGCCGAAGCTCCCGCAGAAGATATAGAAATCGAAGAAGCAATGGAAGAAGGCGTACAGTTCCTTTTCCTTACAAATCCCGACGAAATCATCGGTGAAAACGGAAAAGTAAAGGCTGTCAAGCTTCAGATAATGGAACTCGGCGAACCCGATGCATCGGGTAGAAGAAAGCCCGTTCCCGTTGAGGGCGAATTCAGAACAATTGAGGTTGATACGGTTATTGCCGCAATCGGTCAGAAATGCCTTCCCACAGGTCTTGAAGAAATCGGCATGACAAAGTGGGAAACAATCGTTGCAGACGAAGTAACAGGCATGACAAATATCGAGGGTGTATTTGCCGCAGGCGATGCAACCAATAACGGCGCATCTATCGCCATCGATGCAATCGCAGAGGCAAACAGAGCCGCAAGAGCAATCGATGCTTATCTCATCGGCATGCCCCTTGAATTCCACGAGCCATATTATTCAAAGAGAGAAGTTACCGCAGAAATGCTTTCCGACAGAGAAAAAGCGCCCAGAGCCGTTATGCCCGTCAAGGACCCCGAATACAGAAAGCATAATTTTGAGGCTGTTATCAACGGTTTCTCTGAAGAGCAGGCAAGAAACGAAGCAAAGCGCTGCCTTGAATGCGGATGCCACGACTATGCGGACTGCAAGCTCATCCGCTATGCAAACATTGAGCCGATTAATCCCGACAGACTTGCAGGCGAAAAGCACGAATGCTTCACGGAAGAAAGACTTGTTTCAATTGAGCGCGACCAGGGTAAATGCATTCTCTGTAACCTTTGTGTACGCACATGTAAAGAAGAAGCTCAGAAAGGCATTCTTGGTCTTGTGGGCAGAGGCTTCAAGACTGTTATCAAGCCTGAATTTGACAATCCCGAAACAATCTCAGTTTGCAAAGACTGTATGAAGTGCGCCAACATCTGCCCCACAGGCGCGTTGAAGATACTTTGATAAATGACAAAACGGCGACTGCGTGATTGCAGTCGCCGTTGCTGTTTATTCGGTTGTTTCCTCAGGCAATTCATTCAGCAAATCACCGATTTTTCTGAATTCAAGTCTTAAAAAACATTCTTCAAATTCTTCCAATCCATTCATACCGTCTGAACGCAAGATGATATAAGAATCATCAACTGTAATCTCGCCAAAAAACTCATAATCTGCATTCTTTGTTTCATACAGATTGGCAGTATATCTGTCGGTTTCGATTTTTTTGGATGAAACAATTTCAACTTCTTCGCCGAATTCCAGTGCATCTGTTTTTTCAGAATTGACGGTATAAATCCAAGCAGATGAACGCTGTATCTCTTCTCTGTCATAAATTATCAGCTGATGAATACAGTTGAAATCACGGTAAAGATGAAAATTTGAAATGTTATTGATATCTCCGTCAAGCACAGGAACTGCAGTTTCTTCAAACTCTTCCAAAATAATTTTTGTGTTCTCTATGCTGTGCATACCGTTGATATATTTTCCACTGTAATTTGAAATCATATATGTGTTATATTCTTCCTGTGACATAGTTTCCGTCGCATTCTTAATGGATTTTAAATCCTCAAGCGTAACAAGAATTGTGTTTGGCAAGCCGTTATGCTCATATTTATCGCTTGCCACTTCTTCAACACCTATTTCATTATGCTGACAACCTGCCAGAAGCACAAAACACAAAGCAAGAACAACTGTTATTAATTTTTTCATTTCCGATTCCTCCGTTTTAATGATGATTTGACAAATATTTGTTTATATCAAGTTCAATCGGTGTGCTTGAAAAATCGGGACTGATACCTTGAGAAATACCGGAAATGCTTTCATCAAGAAATTTATATGCCGATGCTTCGAAACCGAAAATCATAACAGAGCATATAAAACAAGAAATAACAACCATAAACTTCTTTATAATTTTACTGTTCAAAATCTTACCTCTTTAATTCTAACAACACAAAAACTTTTTGTCAACTTCTCTGTTGACTTGTTATTAACCCATCGGAAACGCCCTCTTTCGACATATAATAAATTATTCACTTTTATAAATTTCTTTTTACTCTCATACATACATGGTGAATTTTGCAAAATGTCACGCGTGTTTTTTCTGATTTTTCGGAGATTCTCTGTTTTCAATAAATTAACCCCCTTCAATTCGTGCGTTTTGACCACAAAAAAACTGCCCCACCAATCGGTGAGGCAGTTTTTTTTTATCAGAATGTTTTAACGAGTTCCTTAAGGTATTCCTTGAAGCCGTCTCCGATTTCGGGATGGTCAAGAGCAACCTCGCAGTTTGCTTTCATGATGCCGAGCTTGTTACCCATATCATATCTCTTGCCGTCGAAATCATAAGCAAGAAGCTTGTCGTTCATGCCGAGCTCTGTGAAAACATCGGTGAGATAGAATTCCTTGCCCTCGGGAGTTGCGGCAAGACCTTTTTCGATAAGGTCAAATGCCTCGGGAGGAAGAACAACTCTGCCGAGAATTGCAAAGAGCGAAAGAATCTGGTCATCTGTGGGTTTTTCGATAATCTGACGGCAGTTCATTGCTCTGTCTTCGCCCTCGATGGGTGAAACGTCAAGCGTGCAGTAAAGCTTGATAAGCTCTCTTGTAACTTCCTTGACACCAACAACACCCTTGCCGTATTTTTCGTAGCAACGGGTAAGCTGTGCGGTAACGGGATCTTCGGAAACGATAACGTCGTCGCCGTAAAGAACCGCAAAGGGTTCGTTTCCTACAAAGCTCTTTCCGCAGAGAAGCGCATGAGCGAGACCCTTTGTTTCTTTCTGACGGATGAAATAGATGTTTGCAAGGTTTGCGCAAGCTTTTACATCCTCATAAAGCTTTGCCTTTGAGGGGTTGCCTGCAAGACCTGCTTCAAGCTCAAATGAATGGTCGAAATGGTCTTCAATTGCACCCTTGCCTCTGTTTGTGATGATAAGAATATCTTCGATTCCTGCCGCAACAGCTTCCTCTACGATATACTGAATTGCAGGTTTATCAACGATATTGAGCATTTCCTTGGGAACTGCCTTTGATGCAGGGAGAACTCTTGTTCCGAGACCTGCTGCGGGAATAATCGCTTTTCTGACTTTCATGTGTGACCCTCCGTATTTATTAAAATGTATTTGTTATAAAATCTGCCGCATAGACCATGATATTGACAAAAATGTTATAACCGAGAACACTCGTTGCAAAAGCAAGAGCGGAAAGACCGCCTTTTCTTGCAATCATGAGTTTTCGCATATTGTCGTCTTTGACTGTATCGCTTATCAATTTCATGTCGTCAAAAGCTTTTTTATAATAAAGTCTGTCTGCAACAAGCGCCGCAATAAGGCTCATGCCGAAATTGACCGCCGCACTTATGGCAAGAGGCTTTTTTATTTTGTTGAAAAATTCTGTGCTCGCTTTCTGTGCTTCGGCTTCATAAGCCGCAATTTCCTCATCGGTTGCAGTTTCATAGTTGAATTCGCCGTAGCTGTTCAGAAACTCATCCGCATGGGTTGCAATTTCGGCGGAAACGCCCGTAAGCATCATTGAAACCGTTGCAAAAAAGATAAGGAAGAATACTCCTGCTTTGTAAAGCTTTCTGTAGAAAAACCAGTAGGGCGCAAAGAAAAATGCCGCAAAGTTGATTGAAAGCTTTTTGCCGTCTGCAAATCTTCTGAATTTGCGCAGATAACGATGGGAACTTGCCTGAATATACATTGCGAGTTCGCCTGCTTTTCTGCCTGCAATGAGGTCATCCTCTTTGAATTCCGAATTCCTCAGATAGGGATTGACATTATAAAATCCGCCGTAAGCAATAAGGGGTGCACCGCAGTTTTTGCAGTGGCGTGCATCGGAATCGTTTTTTGTTCCGCAGTTTCCGCAGACGGGATTTTCGTTTTTAACCTCTCCGAAAAGAGCGCCGCAGTTTCCGCAATGAAGACTGTCAGCCGGGTTTTCGCTTCCGCATACATGGCAAACAACCGAATCGGGAGCTGTTTGAGGTTCTGCAGTTTCGGTTCTTTTCTCTTTTTCCCAGACATAGCCCGAAGCGTGGAGCGTATCGTTTGCACAGTGACCTGCCTGCAACCAGCATTCTCGGTGCTGAGGGGTTGCACACACGGGGCAAACAACGATATCCTCACCGTCGTGCATCAGCTTTCCGCAATGCGGACAGGTCAGGTTTTCGTAATTCACGGGCAATCATCTCCTTTTCTTACTTTTGTAAACACCAATCACATATGGTTTTGAAAAGCATGATGTTATATATACCCATATATTGTAACTAATAATCGGATAAATTGCAATTATTAATCAAAAAATATTTAAACTTCTTTACAAATAGTTTATATTTAGTTATAATATATGATGAAAAATTATGCATCAGGAGATTTTTTATGGTTCAGTTTGAAGAATTAAGACTTTCACTTTTCGACTACGAAGAAAAATTAAAGCAGCTTCGCGAGGCACTCGGCCTTGACGATATGAATAAAGAAATCGAAACCCTCGAGGCTCAGACAGCCGAAGAAGGCTTCTGGAACGACCTTGCAAATTCCCAGAAGGTTCAGCAGAGAATCAGCCAGCTCAGAAGCAAAATCAACGCTTATAATTCACTTGAAGGTGAATATAACGATGCACTTGTGCTCATCGAGCTTGCCGACGAGGCAGAGGACCTCGATATGCTCGATGAATGCAAGGACGCGGTCAACGGCTTTATCACGGTTGATGGAAACAAGC
>CALAQQ010000243.1 GCA_937888485.1 uncultured Clostridia bacterium | reverse complement strand
ACGTTAAAAACAGCGCATGGATAGGCGGAGATAAGGAGGGCTGGGAAAGAGTTCCGTATTGGCTCGACGGTTTCATTCCGCTTGCGTATCTTCTCGGCAATGAGGATATGATTGCGAGAGCGAAGAAATATATCGATGCGATTATTTCGTTCCAGAAGCCCGACGGCTGGATTTGTCCCTGCAAGGATGAGGAGAGAAAAACCTATGACACATGGGCGGTTCAGCTCATAACAAAAACTCTGACCGTTTATTATCAGTGTTCAAACGACGAGAGAATCCCCGATGTTATATATAAAACACTCAGAAACTATTATGAATTGCTTAAAGCGGGCGAAATAAAGCTCTACGACTGGGGCAATGCAAGATGGTTTGAATGCTTTATTGCAATAAACTTTATCTATGAAAGATGCGGTGAAGAATGGCTTGTTGACCTTGCAAAAATCCTCAAGGAACAGGGCATGGACTACAACGGGGCAATCCCTCTGTGGAAAAGACCCCTCAACCGCTGGAGATTCGATACCCATATCGTCAATATCGCAATGATGCTCAAAAGCGAGGCTGTTTCATGCGGTATTCTCGGAGAAGAATATACCGACAATGCAGAAAAACTCCATGAAATTCTTAAGGATTATAACGGCACACCCGTCGGACTTTTTACGGGTGACGAATGTCTTTCGGGTTTAAGTCCCATTCAGGGAACAGAGCTTTGTGCCGTTGCGGAACAGATGTATTCTTACGAAATTCTCTATGCTTTTACGGGCGACAAAAAATGGGCGGAAAGGCTTGAAGTTCTTGCTTTCAACGCACTTCCCGCCACGATAAGCGACGATATGTGGACTCATCAGTATGACCAGATGAGCAACCAGATTGCCTGCATGAAATTCCCCGGCAAGCCGATTTTCAGAACCAACGGCAGTGAATCCCATCTTTTTGGTCTTGAACCGAATTACGGATGCTGTACCGCAAACTTCAATCAGGCATGGCCTAAATTTGCGCTTTCCGTATTTATGCATAACGACGGTGAGGTTATCAATGCCGTTCCTGTTCCGTCGGAACTTAAAACCGAGGATAAATATATCCGTATTGAAACCGAGTATCCCTTTAAAAATACTTTTAAATATACGGTAAAGGCAGAAAAAGAATTCACACTTAAAATCCGTATTCCGTCATTTGCCGAAAATCTTACCGTTAACGGTGAAAAGGCAAGCGGAGATATGCTCTCGTTTAACATCGGTGCAGGCGAAGAAAAGGAAATCGCAGTCAGCATTGATACTGTTCCCTGTTTTGAAAAGCGACCCCATGACCTCAACACCGTAAAATGCGGTTCGCTTGTTTTCTCCGTACCTGTTAAGTTTGAAAAGAATATGCTCGAATATGAGCGTGACGGCGTTGAGAGAAAATTTCCCTACTGCGATTATGAGCTTATTCCTGTTTCGGACTGGAACTATGCTTATTGCGGAAATGCTCTTGAAATTCAGCGCGGCGAAATCAGCGATGTTCCGTTCTCTTCAGAAAATCCGCCCGTTAAAATCAAGGCAACCGTCAAGAAAATCAACTGGGGATATGAAGACGGCTACGATACCGTATGTGCAAAAATTCCCGAATCAAGAGAAGCGATAAGCGAAAAAGAAGAAATTCTTCTTTATCCCTACGGATGTGCAAAGCTTCGTATGACGGAGATACCTGTTATATAACAGAAAGGGACTGTACCCATCGGTACAGTCCCGTAATTTTATCCGAGAACCAGATATCCGCAGACATCAAGCTCTGTTTCGCCCGTCAGCATTTCACCGCTGACGGTGTTTTTATATTCGCCGTCAAGGTTGATTTTAACCTTATTATCCGAGAAGTTCATAACGAAAATATGATCTCCTCTTTTTCTGATAAGAACTCCGTTGTCGGCTGTTATACCGCAGTCGGGTGTAATCTGAACTTCGTCAATAAGCTTTTTGCAGAAGACATCGGCAAAATTCCCGTCGTTTCTGAAAGCAACATAATATGCTTTACCCTTGCCAAAATTATTTTCCGTAACAGCGGGCATACCCTTGTAGAAATCCTGCTCATATGTGCCGAGAATTTCAGCGCCCGTTGAATGGATGATGTCGCATACGTGTTCAACGTCATATTTTCCGCCGTTATATTCAACGGAATTCTTCATGCCTTCGGGGAGAGAATCTGTTTCTTCGTTCCAGATACCGAAAACACTCTTGAGGTTGTCGGCAGGGAAACCTCCGAGGAAACACATATCGTTTTTGTCTACCATGCATGAAAGATAGGTTGTAACGAACTTACCGCCGTTTTCGACATAGTTTTCAATTCTTTCGGCAGTGCCGTCCTTGAGCATATAGAGGAAGGGTGCAATGATGAGGTCGTATTTTGAGAAGTCGGCATCCATGGGAATAACGTCTGCCGAAATTCCGTTTTTGAGGAAGGGGGCATACCATTTCATGCACTCCGCAACGTAATTTCTGTTGATATTATTGAATCCATGGAAGTAAGTATAAGATTATCCATTAACTCGCTTTCAAAAAATGCCACGGTTACGCCGGTGTTTAAAACTTCTTCAGCAGAAGCAAGGTCAAAATTTTCAAGCGCGCCACTAACTAGGTAAAAAGCTACTCCGCTCGTACGCGCATCAATATTAAATTTTTGATACAGCTGTTCTAGTTTAACGCCCATTTGCTCTTTTAAGCCAGCTATTTGTTCACTGTCGCCAAAATAAGTCCAATAGTCTAAACCTAAAATATTACTTTGATCTTCTTTAATTTGCTCGTTTATCTGCGTGATTTCGCTAACAAGTTTATACTTTTCAACGGTAAATAAAAGCAAGCTAGTTGTATAATCTAAAACTAATTCTTCGCAATATGCAGTCATCTCTGCCCCGGCGTTTTTGATGTCCTCGCCGTAGTATTGAGCTTTTTCTTGTGCTGTTTGTAAATGGTCGTGTTTTGCCATATCTGACACTAAGCCACCACCACCAAACGTATCCCATTTTGCCCAACCACTTGCTTTGTCTAAACTCTCTAAAATAGAATCATTAAATTGAA
>CALAQQ010000242.1 GCA_937888485.1 uncultured Clostridia bacterium | reverse complement strand
CCGTAAAAGAAATTTGTCAAGGGGAATTTTAAATTTTATAAATCTTTGTTTTTCAACCTAAAGTTCGACAAAATATGCGTTTTTGCAGAAAAATTGATACTTTTTGCGTTGTATGTTGTTTTTGTTGGAGTTTTTGTGTAAATTAGGAATCGTAAAAGAAATGTATTTATTTTATAAATACTTTGATTATGCTCAACATAAACTCTATAAGGAGATAAATCATATGAATAAATGGGAAAAAGAAAACAATAAATTAAGGGAAAGAAATGCTGTTATAACAGTAATAATTGTTTGGATTGCAACATTAATAATAATTCCGCTTCTATTAAAGTTACCTTGTATAAGACAAATGGTTTTGTATTTGCTTTCTTTTACTAATAATGCAGACTACAAAATTGCCTATGTTGAATTTTGGGGAACCATTGTAGGTAGTTTTATAGCTATATGGGGTGCTTTGTTTGTACAAAGAAAAATAGATGAAAAAGCAGAGCTTAGTAACCGTAGAAAATACGCTTGTATAATCTATTATGATTTGCATTTTGCTTTTAAAGATTTAAAAGATATATTTGACGAAACGAAACAAAACTATGGTTTAAAAGAAATTAACAATCAGACCGATGCTGAAAAATTTTGCAAAGTTGCTCTTGGTCGAAAAATTTATTTAAATCCAACTTGGATTGCTGATGTAGCGCAACTTAATGATGTTCTTTCTCCAACTGAAATAAGAATGGTTTATAAGTATTACGGAAAATTAGTTGATATTGATCGTGCTTTGCAATCAGGAGATTCAGAAAATATTAGAAAAATATTTGTTAAAGACATATGTTGGATTATTTCAGATTCAAAAGGTGACATTCATAATGATATTCAAAAAATATTGGATAAGCTTTACGCGCTGTTTAATTGAATAATATAAAAACATATTTGTTGTATAGATAGCTATAAGAATCATATTTGTTAATTTTTGCCTTATTGTAATTTGTTAAACCATTTACAATAAGGCTTTTATTTTTGCAGTGTAAAAAATAAGCATTTTTGTCGAAAAACAAAGCATTTTTGCATAAACAATTGATTTTACAAGAAATTTTATATAAAAATAAATTATCTATATTCTAAAATAAAAATTTCTATATTAAATATATTTCAATTTCTATAGATGTAATTATGAGTGCTAAAAAAGTTTTGCAGTAGGAAACGGTAATATGTTTTATATCAAATATGGCTCGATAATTTTATACTTGTAGATTGCAATATGAGTGATATGAACAATGTGGACATTGTATCGGAACAAAAAGTTGAAATGAAGGACAAACAAATAATCAATTCTTATGGACTTTATATTGATCATTAGAAACTAAGGAGTGGTAAAGCAATGAAAGTAATTTTTTATGATGTGGATCATGGTAGCTGTTGCCATATTATAACACCAAACAATAAACATATTTTAGTGGATATAGGAAGCAAAGCGGATAAAAGTATTGTGGACTACATAAATAGAAAGTATTTTGGCGGCTTTGGAGGTAGTGTTGATGAATTAATAATCACTCATCCTCACGAAGATCATATTTATGATTTGCCTAATCTTTACGCAAAACTCTCACCAAAAGTTTTGCAGCGACCAAAAGAAGCTTTTGATATTATACCAACACAAAACACATATATTCACCAAAGAATTGCTGACCAGGCAAACGAAATGAACAACACATATAATCAACCAGTAAATATAAATGAGTCACCGGTTGAAGCTAGTGTAAATGGCGGTGTTGAGTTTGATTTTGTTTTTCCAAAACAACAATGGACTATAAAACACGACTTGAATACTTTTTCAAGCATTATAGTTGTTAAAGCATTCGGCTATAAATTCGTTCTGACTGGAGATAATCCCCAAAACATATTGCAAAATATGATGGATGAAAATCACGAGAATATAAAACAAAAAGTTAAAGATGCAACAGTTTTGTTAGCACCTCATCATGGAAGAACAGGAGAATATTGTAAAGATTTCTTTGATTGTGTTAACCCATATCTTACAGTTGTATCAGATAAATCAATTGAACACAGCACTCAAAGTGATACTGCTCAAGTGTATAAAGGAAGAGGGGCAAATCTTTATGGAAATAAAAGATATGTTTTAACAACTAGAAAAGAGGGAACCATTTCTTTTGATGTTGGAGATGGTTACTGTAATGTTGATTGGGGAAAGGAGAATTATTAATGGAAATTAAAGTACCTTTTTATAATATAGTTAATATGCTTTTAACCGGATTTGTGTTTTTAGGAGGTTTAATATTTATTTTTCCACAAAAAGCAATTCAACTGTTAAATGGTGAATTATATGTAAATCTAAAAACTGGACCAGATATTATATTTGTAATCTGTTTGTTAGCTGTAGCGTATGAAATTGGACTAGTAATAAACAGAATAGGTTCTGTTATCGTTGAGCCGGTATTAAAAAAGATAAAGTTAATCCCTTTTAATGATGATTATGTTTTATTTAACGAAAAAAAGAAAGAGTATCCTATTATGAGTACTCTTTCAAGAGAATTTGCCCTTTCAAGAACCAGTATTGCTTTGTTTTTGGCTTTAGCTATTACAGCAGCATTTAACAAAGTTTGTCCGATGTTTTTTGTTTGCATAATAATATCTTTTGTTTTTTATTTATCGTGCAAAAAACACGCATCAAAAATAGTTAAACTAATGGAAAGTGGCAAGAACGCTTAATGATCCATGAAAAAACAAGGAGTGTTGTTATGTCTTTGAATCCACCTTTAAAATATTATTGTGATGAAAACGCTTTTAGATTTCATGTTTTAGATGTCGGAGAAGGGTTAATGATTTTAATCATTTTTCCCGACAATAAGGTTATGTTATTTGATTGTAATGTTACTGAAGAAAACTCTGATGAGATTTTAAACTATTTAGATGAAAACATTCCTTGTAATTACAATGAAGATACGGATTCTGATGAAAAAATTATTCATTTCTTTGTCAATTCTCACCGTGATGATGACCATTGCAGAGGTCTGAAAAAGGTAAATGAAAAATTCAAAATTAAATCAATTTGGGATTCCGGTCAAACAGGTGCATCTACACAGAGCGACACCTATAAATACTATATGTATTTAAGACGAAAACTTAGAGATGAAGATGCAGAAAATTTAAAAGAGCTTGTACCTACTGATTCCCCAATAGCCACTATTGGCGGTGTGAATATATACTGTTTTTCAAGCAAGGAAGAATATCAAGAAGGTTATGATAACTGTGTAAAAACTTTCGAGGTGTTTGCTAAAATTCAACATACAAATTCCATAGTTTTAAGAATGGAGTATGTTAATACTTCGATGTTGCTAACAGGCGATTCTGATTGGAAGTGTTGGAAAGAAAAAATAGTACCAACGTATGGAAGTGATGTTGAAAGTAATATTCTGATTGCAAGCCACCATGGATCACGCTCATTTTTTACTGATGAAGAACAAAACGATAGCATAGATATTGTGAAGAGTCCTGATACAACATATATTGAATCGATAGATTATATTAATCCCGATGTCGTATTGATTTCTTGTGGTGATTATAAAACTCAGCACCACCCAAATAAAGAAGCATTTAAAATATATTCAGAGAAAAGTAAAAATCAACAAGTATATACCACAAAGAATTGTGGACATATTACTGGATATATAGACTGTGAGGGAAACTATACTGTTGTCCCTTCAAGATTCTGCGAAACAAGAACTGCTTCAACTGCATATGATATGCAGATTAACTGTACATATACTCACAATAATACAACCCAACAAGTAAAAAACGGAAGTGTGTTAGATGTCGGGGGAACACTTAAGTTTACAGTAACTCCCCATTTAGGTTTTTTTGAACCTATCGCCAAAACACAAGCTCTATGGGAAGTTTCGAATGGTGGTAAAGGTATTGATAGTTCACATCAAGAAATATATTACAAAAGCGAAGAAGAAACCGACGGTATTTTTTCTTTTCAAAGAGATTTGTCATATGTAGGAAAACATCTGTTGCGATGTATAGTACATAATTCCAAGAAAGGCACTATAACAAAGATATTTTGTATAAATGGTAAATAAAAACAAAAAGAGAAGTTTTAGCAATCTTCTCTTTTTGTTTTACTAATTAATTATGTGTATATAAAATCTCTTTCTACAATTTCTCTCGCTCTTGCTTCAATGTTATTCATCTGAGCAACCCATTCCATTTGGTTTTGTTCTTTGAGTTGTTCTGTTATTCCTTCTTTGACCTTCATCTGCTCTACCAGCCGAGAGAACATATCTGATGCTTGTTCATCAACCTCTGCAAGATGAGTCCATAGTGTTCCTGTCATAAGCATGATATTAAACTGAACCCGCTTATGATTTCTGAGGTAATCGAGGTATCGCTTACCCCATATGCCAAGTGGTTTGCTTGCTTCGGCAGGTAATGTTATATTTGGTATTCTGTAATCGCCAACCATTCTGTATGTGCCGCCGTTTTGTTCGAATGATGATTTAGTCATAACTATAACTCCTTTCAATCAACAACAAATGTGTCGTATGTGAATTTAGCGCCAAGCCTGAAACCTGACATAAAGCTATCTGAATTGCTTAAACTCAAAAACTCATTGTATGTATTCGCATAGTCGAGAAACCGTTCCTTATCCTCTGCGGTAAGTTTTGCCGTAAGCTGTTCTTCCTTTTCTGTAAGCTTGCTCAGCTTATTTCTGAGGTCTGCTGACAATTCAGAATTCAATTCCTGCGTCTCGATGTTTCCATAGTATAATTCTTCAATAAATGTTGACATCAATTCATCTCCTCGTTTATACTATGAAAGGACTTTTTCGGGATGAAGCAGAATGTGTATGATAACGCCGTTAAAACAATTATTTCAGCAAATCCGTTGTTATCTTTCATCCCAAATTAAGGTTTATACCGTCAGGTATAAACCTTAATTTTTTTATCAGCGGATTCAAAGGGGTTACTGAAACCGTTGAAATAATATAAGAATATATAAATGTATGAAAAAATGTATAAAAACTGTTGACTTTTTCCAACTAAAGTGCTTAAATGTTCTTGTCTGGAAATTCGGATTGTCACGCTTGTTGACAGTGCCGAAAATTATAAAAGGAGAGGTTTTTAATGAGAAAAATCAGCAAAAAACTGTTGGCTGTTCTTATGGCTGCCGTAATGGTCATGGGTATAGCCCCCGTGTCAGGCGTTTTTGCTTATACGGATTCTGTTGAAACACAGTCCGTTGCAGAAACACCGATGCCTGCAGATTCATCCGATTCAGAAGAATTGATGACTGCTTCCGCCTCCGAAGAATCGGAAAATCTGGCGAAGTATACCATTGGTGTTGATGAAACACTGACGGTTGAAGTCCTTGCAAGTGAGATAACTTACATCGAGTTCACTCCCGAGGCTGACGGTGTTTATGTCTTCACATCAAATTCGTCCAGCGACACATACGGCTATCTGTATGATGAGAATTATAATCAGATTACTTATAATGATGACGGCGGCTCAAACTCTAATTTCTTAATTACAAAATCATTTGATGCCGGAAAAACTTATTATTACGGTGTGAGATTTTACAGTTCTTCAACTTCGGGCGCTATGGAAGTAAAACTTACAAGCCTGACTAATGATATTGAAGTTCTGGAATTCGGTGAAACCCTGACAACAGAAATTGTTTCGGGACAGTCTTCTTATCTCAAGTTTGTCCCCGAAACCGACGGTATTTATGTTTTTGAAACATATGTAGACCGTTACGCATATATTTATCTTTACAATGAGAATTTGAGTTCAATAGCATCCAAGTATAATTCTTACGAAGGTAATACCCTTCAGCTTGCGAGATATCTTAATGCAGGAAACACATATTATTTTAGGGCAGAGAGTTATTCAGTATCCGAAAGTATTGATGCAATCATTTACAATCCGGAGGAAACCATAGAAGTCGGCGAAACCGTGACAGCAGACATTAAATCCGGATATTCTCCTTATATCAAATTTGTTCCCGAAAACAAAGGCTTATATGCTTTTACAGTACCTTCTGAAAGCGACGTAAAAGTTTATTTGTATAATGAGGGATTATATTCGCTTGCTTATGAATTCGGTAAGGAAGAAGACGGAAGTCTTCAAATCGGAGCAATGCTCGCAGCGGGAGAAATATATTATTTCTACGCAGAGAATTATTCAAACCACGACAGCATTGAAATAACCCTCACTGAGGTAGAGGATGTTGTTGCAAAGACTGGCGAAACTGTTACGGTGGATTTTGTTTCGGAATATACTCCCTATGTAAAATTTGTTCCCGAAACTGACGGTTTATATACCGTAAAATCTGATTGTGATAAATATGTATACCGTTATTTGTATAATTCCAATTTTAATTTTTTAAGCGGTTACAGCTGCAACGGAGAATACCAGTTTGCAAAAATCCTTACTGCAGGAGAAACATATTATTTCCAGGCACAGGACGATTACGACTATAACCCCGAAAGCATTGATGTTACATTTATCAAATCGGGAAATACCGTTATCAGTGTCGGTGATACTCTGACTGAGGATATTTCTTCAGGATCAACTGATTATATCAAGTTTATCCCCGAAACTGACGGAACATATATATTCACAGTGCCTTCGGAGTACGGTACTAATGCTTATCTTTATGACGGCAATCTGAATTCTGTTACTAATAATTACTCCTATACTGAAGGCGCAACCCTTTGTATTGCAGAACATCTTTATGCCGGAAAAACATATTATTTCCGCGCAGACAGATATTCAACAGCCGCCAGTGTTCCCATAACATTGACAAGAGCAGATGACGTTGTTATCGAAAACGGCGATACTCTGGATATAGATATTTATTCGGGCAAATCCGTTTATATCAGTTTTGTTCCCGAAGTCGGCGGTGAATATTCCTTCACGTCACTTACTGAGAGCGATGCAGATGCGGCACTGTATAATAAAAACATGAATCGTATCACTTCTGATTATGACGGAGGTACTGGAGACAATTTCCAAATCAAAAGTTTTCTTGTTGCAGGAGAAACATATTATTTCAGGGTTTACAATTGTACAGATGCGGACAGCATAAAGGTATCCCTCACCAAGGAAGAAGATGTATTTTTAGAAGTTGATGAAACTCTGACTGCAGATGTTTCTTCCGGTTATTCTCCTTATATCACGGTTATTCCCGAGAAGAGCGGCGAATATACTTTCACAATGGATTCACAGAACAGCTTATATGTTTATCTTTATAATGAACAGCTGGGTACAATTGCTTACAATTATTACAATGCCAACGAAAACGGTGTTCAGTTCAAACAGTTCCTTGTAGGGGGAAAAACATATTATTTCAGAGTCGGACATTATGAGAGCCGTGAAAGTATGGATATAACACTTGCCGTACAAGAGGCTCTTGTTGCAGAACTCGGTAAACCTGTGACGGCAGATTTTGATTCAAACTACACTCCCTATATTGAATTTATTCCCGAAAAAGACGGTAAGTATATCTTTACATCGGAAGTAGACGATTATACTCGTTTTTATCTGTACAATGAAGATTTGAGTCAGATTTCTTATAATTACGGCTACAGCGGCAGCAGTGTATCGGCATTCCTTTGTGAAGATGAATCATATTTCTTCCGAGCATATAGCAATTATTTGGATTCCGGTTCGCTTACTTTAACTGTTACCGAAGCGGAAAACATAAAAACATACGATATAGAAGCCGGCGAAACTCTGACGGTTGAACTTGAATCAGAAGGGGAAACCTATGTTAAATTCGTTCCCGAGGCTGATAAAACCTATGCTTTCAGATCTTATTCGGATTCTGATACATACTGCGTTCTTTATAACGCAAATTCGCGTTGGCTTACCAGTGACAATGACGGCGGTTATAATAGTAACTTCAAAGTTACATATAATTTCAGTGCCGGTGAAACATATTATTTCTGTATATCCCTTTCCAATTATAGGGGAAATCCCAAAGAAATAGAATTTGATGTAAAACTTACGGAAATTTGCAACCATACCGCCACAAACGGTACCGATTTATGCGATATCTGCGGTGATTTTGTGTTCGATTATTATACCTCGACAGGATATGATGACGAGGGCAACGCATATATATATTCGGTTATTTCCGATTGCGATGCATTGCTTGAAGGCTCTGTTGTTGTCCCCGAAACGATTGGCGGATACCCCGTTGAAAGAATTGACAGCAGTGCATTCAGTGATAATAGTAAAATCACAGAAATTGTTATTCCGCGAACATTAAAAACTTTCAACAGATTAAATGTTTCTTCGCTTGTGAATATCGTTATTGACAGTCAGAATGAGTATTTCACCTCGGTTGACGGTGTTATTTACAGCAAGGATATGAAAACTCTTGTTTTATACCCCGCAAACCGAGAAGAAACCACATACAGCATTCCCGAAAGTGTCGAAACAATTGCTGCCCAAGCCTTTTATAACTGTGATAAACTTGAAAGCATTGTAATTTCTGCAAATGTCAAGGAAATCGGTTCAAATGCTTTTTATGACTGTGATTCATTAACCGGAATTGTTATCCCCGGAAGTGTCAAGGAAATCGGTTTATATGCTTTTGAAAGCTGTTATAACCTTGCAAGCGTTACAATTTCCGAAGGCGTTGAAATCATAGGCAGTTATGCTTTTAGATACTGTAATTCATTAACCGAAATTGTTATTCCCGGAAGCGTCAAGGAAATCGATTCATATGCTTTTTATGACTGTGATAACCTTGCAAGCGTTACAATTTCCGAAGGCGTTGAAAGCATAGGTTATGATGCTTTTTACGACTGTGATTCATTGACCGGAATTGTTATTCCCGGAAGCGTCAAAGAAATCGGTTCATATGCTTTTGCATACTGTAATAACCTTGCAAGCGTTACAATTTCCGAAGGCGTTGAAAGCATAGGTTATGGTGCTTTTTACGACTGTGATTCATTGACCGGAATTGTTATTCCTGCAAGCGTTGAATATATCAATTCATCTGCTTTTTCATATTGTTCAAAGCTTGACGATATTACAATTCTCGGAAACAAAACAAAAATCAGTTCAAACGCATTCCATAACACAGCGCATTACAATGATTCCGACAATTGGGCAGAAGAAAACGATTTCAGATTCTACTATATAGACGGATATCTTATAAGCTTCGAATACAATGGCGATTATGAAAATCCGACAGATATTGTTATCAGAGAAGGCACAAAGGTTATTGTTGCCGGCTTATTCAGATATGCAAGCTATATTTCAAAGGTAACTCTTCCCGAAGGTCTTGAATATATCGGCGACGAAGCTTTTTATGACAGCTCAATTACCGAGATTAATCTTCCCTCGGGTGTTGAACTCGGCGAACGTGTATTCAGCTATTGCAACAATCTTGAAAAGATTGAAATCGGAAACGGCGTCAAGGGTCTCGGTGCGAGCGGTATTGACAGCACACCGTTTGTCGATAACAAAGAAAACTATGAAAACGGCGTTCTCTATTTAGGCGATACGCTCTACAAGGCTGATTCCGCTTCCGTAAGCGGCGAATATGTCGTCAAGGAAGGAACAAAATCCATCGGTGACGGGGCTTTTGAAAACTGTACGATGCTTACAGGCATTTCGATTCCTTCAAGCGTTGAAGATATCGGCAAGGATGCATTCACATTCTGTGTAGGCATTGAATCGATAACTCTTCCCGAAGGTATTACGGCTATCAATGACGGCACATTTTCAGGATGTCTGGCACTCAAGTCGATAGATATTCCTTCTACCGTTACAGAAATTGGTAGCGGCGCATTTGCTCTTAACACTTCACTTGAATCAATCACTCTTCCCGAAGCTGTTACCGTAATCCCCGACAGTGCGTTCATGGGCTGTATAAACCTTAAGAGTGCTCCCATAAATGCAGACACAACAGCAATCGGCGAAGCAGCATTTGCCGGATGTATTTCTCTTACAGAAATCAATATCGGTGCCTCAGTGGAAGAAATTGGCATGACTGCATTTGTCGGCTGTTCATCAGTTGAAAAGTATACCGTTGATGAAGCTAACCCCATTTATGAAGCAGGTTCTGACGGTGTTCTTTATGGGGTTATGGAAGAGAATGATATCAGAAGAAGAGCTCTTATCTCATATCCTTCCGCATCTCCCGCAACAAGCTTCTCAATCCCCGAAGATGTTATCTACATGGGTGTTCCCTTCGTTTCATGCGCAAATCTTGAAACCATTGATGTTCCTGCAGGTTTTGCAGTAGACCCTGAAGACGGCGAATTTTATTATGATTTAGCACTTGAATTGCTTGCAACTTCATCCGCAACAATGAAGATTGATATTAATTCTCTTGTCGAATTAATCGGAAACTACAAAGATAATATTGTTGATATTGCTCACGCAATATATGATATAGTAATCGATATATCCGACAGCGATGAAGATGAAATGATAAACACAATTAATAATGTTATTAACGGTGTTTGCAACTATATCATGAGCATCAGCAGTGTTGATGAGGTCTATAGCAAAGTTACAGGCTTGCTCACAGGAGTTGTGGAAGCAGCTTCTCTCACAACCTTCAAAGGCTTTAACGTTTCGGAAGATCATCCCGGTCTTTATGATGATGACGGTATTCTTTATGTTAAAGGCGATTTCTATGACGATGATGAGGAAGAAAAGTACCTTATTGCCTGCCCTGCAACAAAAACCGGCAAGGTAAGAATTGATGACGGTACAACAGATGTTCTTATGGGAGCATTTGCTTTATGTAATCTTGATGAGGTTGTTATTCCCTCAACAGTTACAAAACTTCAACCTATAACATTTGCTCTGAGTAATATCGGCGAAATGGTGATTCCTGAAAGCGTTGAAGAAATCGGTGAAGCAGCTTTTACTGCCGCAAACATTTCAACTCTTAAGCTTGAAAACCGTACATTCTTTGAAAATGGAGATTACAGAAACTCTTCGTTCGTTGCATTGTTTGCAGATGAAATTGTTCTTCCCGATGATCTTGAAACAATTCCCACTCAGGTATTTACCGGATGTCTTACAAAGAGCTATAAGCTTCCTTCAGACCTGGTAAATATAGGCAACGCTGCATTCCTTGCAAATATTCTTCTTGAAAGCATCGATATTCCTGCAAAAACAGAATATATCGGCAGTGGAGCTTTCCTCGGATGTATCAAGCTTGAGGAAGTTGATTTCAAATCTCAGTTTATATTCGGCAACAAGCTGAAGACAATCGGCGATACTGCGTTCACTCTCACAAGCGTCAAGGAATTCAATCTTCCCGAAAACCTTGAAAATATCGGCGTTTTGGCACTCAATCCTTCTGTTAACGGTGCAATCCAGTATCTTAACGCTTTGATCAGACCGATGCTTGAAGAACTTCTTGAAGATTCTGGAGAAGAAGGAAATCATATTGATATTGACAAATTTGATATCAACAAGGTCAACGAAACACTCGAGCATGTTGCATCATGGTTCACAAATAATGCCGGTGTTACCGTTGATTCCGGAAACCGTAACTTCAAGGCAGTTGACGGCGATCTCTACAGCTATGATAAGACAAGACTTATCAAGGTTGCAGAAACAAAGAGCGGTCTTTATGAAATTCCTTCATCGGTTATGACCGTTTCGGGCGGTGCATTTGCATTTACCGCTGTAGAAGATGTTTACATTCCCGACAGCGTAAATACTCTTGAAAACGGTGCATTTGCTTATTCATTAGTTTCTGAAATTACAATTGGCGGCGGTATCAGAGAAATTCCCTCCGGCGTATTCATGGGTTGTCCTCTTCTTGACAGAGTAACCATTCTTCCCACCGTTGTTTCAATTGATGAAGATGCGTTCGACGGTTGTCCCAAAGATTTCGCAATTGTCGGCTATGCATATTCCTACGCTCATGAGTATGCAATAGAACACGAAATCAATTTCGAAACAATCGACGGCAAAGGCTATATTACAATCAAAGCACCTTCAGAAGTTGCTTCCGCATTTGTTCCCGTTTACGGTAACACTCTCAAAAACACTGACGTTGAAATCTACATAGACGGAACAAAAGTCGGTGATACAGTATCTGAAGAAAACGGATATTGGCGTGCTACTGTTGAAATTCCCGAACCCATTAACAATAAGATTTATTCAATTACCGCAAAAATAGATGCAGGCACAGAAAAAGAAATTGAATCAAGTGTCGTGTTTGTAACTTACAGCACAACCGTTCCTGCTTTTGAAAGCATCACTTGCTATCACGGAAGCCAGAGACGTACGATAACAATGGATACTATAGACATAGTTCCCGACTATATGTCCTTCAATTCGTACAATCCGTTCACTTATGAAATCAAGCTTTCCGCATATGACAGCACAAAGACTCTCTATGTAGTAAGCGGCGGTTACAGAATTCCTGCTGTTTATGATGCAAAAACAGACACTTATATTGCAACGGGTTATTTCGGCAGAGCCGGCGGTTCACATGTTCCCGAATATGTAACCCTTGAGCTTGGCGGATGCACTCTTGCAAACACCTCGTTCAGATTCCCGTTCATTATCGACCCCTCAGGCTTTATTTATGAAGCAGTTCATTCGAACAGAGTTGAAGGCGCAGTTGTTTCAATCTTCTTCCGTGATGAAAACGGTCTTGCACAGCTTTGGGAAGACGCTTTCATTTACGGTCAGGAATCATCAATCATTACAGGTTCAGAAGGCTTGTTCTCATGGGATGTTCCCAACGGATTCTGGCAGGTTAAGGCAGAAAAAGAAGACTATGAAACAGGATTATCCGATTGGCTTCCCGTTCCTCCCGAACAGCTTGAAGTTTATGTCGGACTTATCACAAAGCTTTCACCTAACGTTAAATATGTCAACGGTTATTCCGACGGCATCGATATAACATTTGACCAGTATATGGATATGACAACCGTTAATTCGGAAAATATTGTTGTAACCGATGAGTCTGATGATATCGTTGAAGGCAGCTGGAGTCCCGTTAATCCGGAAGTAAGCGGTACTGATTCAAGCGTATATTATGCTACAACATTCACATTTACTCCCGAAACAACTCTTGAAGGCAGCTATATAGTTAATGTTAACAATGTTGAAAACTATGCTGATAAGGCTATCTCAGTTCCTTATGTAGGCACCGTAACCGTTAAGCAGAGAGTTGAAACTCTTTCTGCTCCCGAAAGCCTTGGTCTTATTTATGGCCATGATTACACAGACAGTACAGACAACGTTATTGTTCTTGACGGCGGAAGCGGAGCAGCAGGATTGACGGTTAATGTTGCTCTCGGCGATGACTTCTATGTTGAAAGTGTAACAACCGTTACATTTGATGAAGAAGGCAAAGCTGCAATCACAATCAATCCTACAAGACCCGGTGTAACAACAGTTTCATTTAACCTTGACGGAACAAACCTTGTTGAGAAAACACAGATAGTTGTTTCAATGCCTGAAGAAACACGTGTTACAGGTATTACTCTTTCCAAAGAATCCGTTGAGCTTCAGGTTGATGCTGAAAAGCAGATTACGGCAAATGTTGCTCCTGAGTTTGCAACAAACAGAACAGTTATCTGGTCATCAAGCGACAGTAGTGTAGCAACTGTTGACGAAAACGGAATCGTTAAGGCAGTTAAAGTAGGTAAGGCAACAGTCACTGCAACAACGGTTGACGGCGGATTTACCGCATCATGTGAAGTTAATGTTGTTGCTCCCGCATCATATACCGTAACATGGATTATTGACGGTGTTGAACACAAACAGACTCTTTCAGAAGGCGATAAGATTGTTGTTCCCGAAGCAACCGAAAAAGAAGGCTATATCTTCAAGGGCTGGTCTGCAGAAATTCCTTCCGTAATGCCTGCAGAAAATCTTACATTCACTGCAATTTACGAAAAGATTGAAGCTCCTGCGGTAAAAGTTACAGGCGTAACAATTTCCGACAGCTCAGCAGAAATATTTGTCGGTGCAGGAAAACAGCTTTCCGCAAATGTTGTTCCTGCTGATGCAACAAACAAGAGTGTAACCTGGTCATCAAGCGACAGAAGTGTTGCAACAGTTGACGGAAACGGTCTTGTTAAGGGCGTTAAGGCAGGTCAGGCAACCATTACAGTAACTACAGCTGACGGCGGATTTACCGCAGAGTGCACTGTAACCGTAGAAGTTGAAACACACAAGGTAACATGGATTATCGACGGTGTTGAGACTACACAGACAGTTGCTGTCGGTGAAAAACTCACAGCTCCTGAAGTAACCGAAAAAGAAGGCTACACCTTCACCGGCTGGACTCCCGAAGTTCCTTCAAAAATGCCTGCTGAAGATGTTACATTTACGGCAATGTTCACAGCCAACAAGTATAATGCAGTATTTAATGCAAACGGCGGTGCATGGAGTGACGGTTCATCCGAAAAGCCGGTTCCGACCGAATACGGTACTGAAATTGAAGCTCCCGAAGCTCCCGCAAGAGACGGATACTTATTCGCAGGCTGGACTCCCGATGTCGGAATAATGGACGATGTCAACGGCAAGACATTCAATGCTGTATGGATTTCAGAAACAGAAACATTCTATACTGTTGAGACTTACACAATGAATACTGTCGGCGAATATGAAAAGTCATCAAAGGTAATCGTTGCAGACGCAGGTGAATCTGTAACAGCTGAATATACTGTTCCCACAGGATTCTCATACAATGCAAATAAGAGCGTTGACAGAGGAACAGTTGCCGAAGATAATTCACTTGTTCTCAAGATTTATCTTGACAGAAATACTTACAAATTCACAACTGTTGTTGACGGTGTTTCAACTTCCGCATCATATCTTTACGGTGCAATGGTTTCCGAACCTGTTACACCTGTAAAGGACGGCTATAAGTTTGTTAAGTGGGACAAAGCAGTTCCCGAAACTATGCCTGCAGAAGATGTAACAATCACAGCAGAGTTTGAAAGATTCTATATTTGCCCCGATTGCGGAAAAGAATTCATCGGCGAAGATGCAATTAACAAGCACATCGCTGAAGAAGAAAAATCAAAAATCAAGGCAACAATAGAAATCAAGAACAATCCCGGTTCAAAGACTATCAAGTACGGCGAAACTCTTGAACTTACCGCAGTAGTAACCGATATGCCTGCAGATGCAATCATTGTTTGGTATCTTGACGGTGAACAGAAGGGCGAAGGCGAAAAGTTCGGCGTTTACTTCGAAGGCGGTACAAAGACAGTTGAAGTCAAGCTTGTTGATGCAAGCGGAAACGTTCTCGAAGATGCAGACGGAAACGAAATCTCCGATTCCGAAGAAGTAACGGTTAAGGCAGGCTTCTGGCAGAAACTTGTTTCATTCTTCAAAAACCTCTTCAGAATGAACAGAACCATTGTTCAGTCAATTTTCAAAGGCGTATTCTAAAGACAACATCCCCTGCGCGGTTTTGAACTGCGCGGGGGATATTTTTATGGATAAAAAACCTCCGAATCGGCGTGTGACCGTTTCGGAGGTTGATTTTATTTATCCTGCGGATAAGCGATACCTGTCATTTTTCTGATTTCGTCCATCTGACGGGTGATGCGTAGTGTCTGTTCGTGTGTTACAACGGGGCTTTCTTTCAGACCCTTTAAAATGCAGTCGGAGAAATGAGTGATTTGTTCCTCAAAACCGTTGCCTGCATACGGAACGGGGATTTTCATTGTTTCACCGCTGTTGAGATAAATATCGATTTCCTGAGGAGCATAGAATCTGCGCAGATGAGCATAACCCTTGCTTCCGTAAACATAGCCCTCGTTGGGTTTTCTCAGAAGAATTGCGCTTGAAATATCGGCAATTGCGCCGTTTTTATATTTAAGAATTGCACAGGTATGGCTGTCCACACCGTTATAAACCGATGACTGCGCATTGATTTCTTCAACATCGTTTCCGAGATACCAGCTTGCAAAATTCAGACCGTAAACTCCGACATCGAGCAGTGAACCGCCGCCGTGTTCGGGTGCAAAAACATGGTGGTCCATTTCATCCTCATCCATTGTGTAGCAGAATTTGCCCTCAACGCCGAGAATATCGCCGAGAACACCGCTTTCAACGAGTTCAAGCATTCTGAGTGTACCGGGAACAAGTCTTGCCCACATGGCTTCCATGAGAAGAACGTTGTTTTCCTTTGCACAGCGGAACATTTCTTCCGCTTCTCTGGTGTTGACAGCCATGGGTTTTTCGCAGATAACGTGTTTACCGTTATTCATCATAAGACATGAACAGCCGATATGACCCGAATGGGGAACGGCAATATATGCCGCATCGATAACATCGGACTGCGCCATTTTTTCATAGCTGTCGAAACGTACGGGGATATCAAATTCTTCACCGAATTTTTCGGCGTTTTCTTTTGTTCTTGATGCAACGGCAACAAGCTCTGCATTATCAACGTTCTTTATTGCCTGGGCAAAGCGGTGGGCAATAGTGCCTGTGCCGACTATTCCGAATCTTATTTTTTCCATACCGGAAACCTCAATCAAAGGAAAATTCTGTTGTATCTGGGTTTGAGTTCAATTGAACCGTCGTTGTGAAGGGTTGTTATTGTTACACCCTCAACCCATTCGCTTTCGGGTTTGCCTGTCTTATCGCCCATATTATAGACGGCATAGCCTCCGGGGAGGCTGTATGCGAGGTGAACTCCCTTATAAATTGCAGCCCAGTCGTTGACATGGTCGTGGCCTGCAAAAACAGCCTGAGTGCTTCCTGTTTCAAGGATTGCATCGAACATTCCGCTGTTGAAATGAGAACAACCGACGCTTTCATACTGTTCGCCGTAGAGAATTTCGCATTCGCCCGAGGGAACATATCTGCCGTTTTCATCCTCTTTGAATGCATGGGAATATTCGCACAGAGGAATGTGCATATACATGAATGAATCTGCAGAGCCGTATTCTTTTTTAAGACGTGCGGTTTCTTTTTTATAGAAATCAATCTGTTCCTTCTTGAGGAAGTCATAACCGCCGAAATCCGCGGGAAGACCGTATTTTTCCTTATCTCTGTCAAGAATATCTCTGCCTGAGTCAAAGTGGAAAAGAGTTTTGAGGAGCTTTCCGCCTTCGCCGAGAATGTTTACCGTGAAATTGCCGTAGCCGAACATGTCATCGGGACCGAATTTGCAAAGGCAGTGTTCATAGTCGCAGAAGCTCTTGAAAAGAAGCCACTTGTAGAAGCCTCTGTCCTCTCTTGTTTCGTGATTTCCGAAAACGGCAGTCCAGTAAATGCCGATTTCCTCCATCATCTGTGCAAACTGAATGGCATCAATCTGCTGATATTTTGAGAGGATGTTGTCGCCCGTGAGAACAACAAGGTCGGGTTTTATATCCTTGATATGCTGAACAAAATTCTTAACAGCCTTTGTGTTTATTTCATGGTCAACGTCAAAGTGGAAGTCGGTTGTTGAAACGATAACAAAATCGTCGCTTTTGATGTTTCCGTTTTCGTCAACCTTTGCGATTGTGGTTGAATAATCGTTTTCGGAAATGATTTTAACGTCTGTGGGAATTTTTTCGGGGTTTGCCCTTTTGCAATAAAGCGACTTCGGAAGCTTGCCTCCGCTGATTTTATAAATTGTTTTTGCTCCTGCAAGATGAATTCTTACTGCGGTCTGTCTTACGAAACCCCATATGTTATAAAGCATAAAAATTTCTCCTTTTGTTTTATGCAACTATTATAAATGTTTAGAATATGTTTGTCAATTTACGGCATTGAAAATATAAAGGTTTTATTCTATAATAAAAAGCATAAATCCGAAAAGGAGAAGCGTTATGGAAAAAACGGCAAAAAATGCGGGTGCGGATAATTTAACTCCGTCGATACCCCAATATTTTTCATGGATAAACAACACAAACGAGGGCGCAACCGAAAAGCAGACCCTCATAAACCTTGATTTTTTCAAGTATCTTAAAGATACCTACGGCATGAATCTGAGCATCTATGCATGGGATGCGGGAAACTATGACGGCGCAAGTGAGGGCTACGGCAACGTAAACAGCGAAAAATTCCGCTCGCAGTATCCCGAGGGATATAAGAATGTGGTTGAAAAGGCAAAGGAAATCGGCATACGCTTCGGTCTGTGGGGCAGTCCCGACGGCTTCGGAGATACTCCCGAGGAAGAAAAAGACCGCTTTGATTTCTTCGTTCACCTTTGCAAAGACTACGGTTTTGCGCTTTTCAAGCTTGATGGCGTATGCGGTCATCTCCGTCCCGAAAAAGCGGGAGTTTTTGCGGAAATGCTCAAGGAATGCCGTAAATATTCACCCGATTTGGTTGTGCTTAACCACCGCCTTGAATTTTATGAGGCAGAAAAACATATAACAACTTATCTCTGGAACGGCGACGAAACCTATGTTGATATACTTTCGTGCAACAAACAGACCGCCATGCACCACAGAGGATTCATGTTCACGAGAGGTCACACCGATAATCTTGAACGCCTTGCCGAAGACCACGGTGTCTGCATTTCTTCAAATATTGATTATTTTGAAGACGAGCTTATCTATCAGGCTTTTAACCGTTCGCTTATTCTGGCGCCCGAAGTCTACGGAAACCCGTGGCTTATGCGTGATGACGAACTTCCGAAGCTTGCGAGAATATATAATCTCCACGCAAGGAATGCAAAAATCCTTGTCAACGGTAAAATCCTGCCTGAAGAATACGGCGATAATGCATGTTCAAGAGGCAGTGAAACGAAGCGTTTCATCGCTTCGGGCAATAATTCATGGGAAACAAAAACAGTTAAAATCAACATCGGCGAGGAAATCGGAATTTCAACGGATTTGCCCGTTGCAGTCAACATCCACCATCCCTATGAAAAGCATCTCGGAATTTTTAAAAACGGTGATACGGTTGAGGTTGAACTCATGCCTTTCAGAGCATCGCTTATTGAGGTTGCAATTGAATCCGAAGCTGAACCGATGCTTGAAAATTGCGAGTATGAAATAATAAAAGAAGAAAAAGACGGTACTCCCGTTGAGGTCAGAATCCTCAAAGACGAAAATACCGACATAAAAGAAAAAGCGCCGATATATCTCGGCACTCTTGAAAACGGCGAAAGAAATCCCGCAAACGGAGAGCTCCTTTATGAATCGGCGATGTATGCAATCACGAACGATTCGCTTGAAAGCCGAAGTCTGCGCCGTTCGGGTGAAACAAAAATTCCCGAGGTGAAAGCGGCAAGAGATGCGTTTTTTGAGCAGAAAACATACAAGCTCAGAGGCTGTGAAGCAAGGAATATGTTTGACGGCAGACCCGATACTTTTTTTGATGCACAGAGCAAGACCTATCTTGACGAAAATCTGCGTATCAACGGAGGCTGTCTGAGAGTTGATTTCGGTGAAGAAATTGACTGCGACAGCATTGAAATTGAGTTTTTCTCAGGTGATTATCAGACGAGAGAGGTTGAAATTCAGAAGCTTCCTCTTTATGCCGAATATTCATCTGACCTCGAAAAATGGAGCACCTCCGACCTTGTGAAAACGAGCATTGCCTATGATGATTTCACATCGGAAGTCGTCAGATTTACCGTTCACACAACCTATGATCTGCACGGCAAAAAGATGGTTGCAAGCTACGGAATAAACGGAAAAATCCGCTATCTGCGCATAGATAATCCCGTTGACAGAATTTATGCCGTAAGGCTCATAAAAGACGGCAAAACCGTTGATATCAAAGAGCCTTTTGCCAATAATATGCAGGCGCATTACCGCCATAAAAAGATTCAGCTTGCAAAGAACGGAGAGGTTGTTCTTCCCGATTACAGAAAGGGCTCAAAGCTTGCCGTTGCCGTTGAAGGCGAACACGGTGAGGAATGCGTTTACTGCGTTGCCGAAATCGGCTCAAAGCTCTGCGGTTTCCCCGAAAGAGCGCCCGATTACAAGGCGAATCAGTGGGAACACCGTGTATGCGGAACAAACGCAAATAACACGTTTTTCCTTGAACTTCCCGAGGGTCTTGAGGGAGAAAAAATAAAAATCCACGCCGTTTTCTCAAACCGTTCGAAAGGCGAAAAAACGACGTGTAATGTGTATTTATGTGATAAGCATTAAAGCATTTCGGCGATTGCATCAACGCATTGCTCGGGGGTACTGTCGGAGCAGTCAACCGTGATGTCCGCATATTTTTCATAAAGAGGCGAACGTTCGGCATAAAGCTCAGCAATCGTTGTTCCCTCTTTCATCGCAATACCCCTTGTATGGATATTGCAGATGCGTTTTTCAAGTTCATCCGCACTGACTTTCAGATAAACGGCGATACCGTTTTCTTTCAGATTTTTCATGGCATTTTCACCGTAAACGGCGCTTCCGCCTGTTGCGATAACACAGTTTTCAAACTTCTGCGCACCGATGATTTCATCTTCAATCCTGATGAATTCGTCGGTGCCTTTTTCTTTTATGATTTCACAGAGTGCAGAGCCTTCTTTTTTCTGAATAATGAGGTCTGTGTCGCAGAAATCCATGAGCATGGTTTTTGCAAGAAGAACGCCGATTGTGCTTTTACCCGCACCGGGCATTCCGATTAAAACGATGTTTTTCATTTTTAACTTCCTTCTGTTGTTTCTGTTATAACCGCACTCTGAGGTGCAGAGGTTGTTGCAGGGGGTTCGTTTACGGGAAAATCAAAGCCTCTTATGAAGCCTCCGAGTTCAAGCGAGCAAATATCTCCGCCGATAACCCGACCGTCAAAAATCAGCAGATTTGCCTGAACAGATTTTGTGTTTTCGAGACCGGGATAATTCATAACGGCGTATGTCCAGCGTTTTGCACGCATGCCTTTGAACGGTTCAAGGTCAAGACCCTGCGCCTTGTTCATTTCGGCATATTCCGTGTAGCCGTCATCGAAATTTTCGGGAATGATAACCTCGCTGACCTCAACGGGGTCTTCGGAAATCTTCCATCCGAACTGCGAAAGGAAAGCTTTTCTTTCCGCCGCAGTTTCCGCTTTATAGCTTATAACGGAATCGTTTGCAGCAGGCTGTTTTCCTTTGCCGATAACCATAAAAAGCGCCGCCGAAAGGGCGATTATTGCAATAACAAGAGCCGCAATTTTTGTTTTTGATGTTTTGACAGAAAATACAAACATTTTATCTCACCGCCTGAACAATATATATTCACGGCAGGAGAGAAATATTCATTATATTCGGATTAAGTGAAGAGTGAAAAAAGAAAGGTGAAAAGTTAAGACTTTAATAATTCGCAATTCTCAATTCTCAATGCGCAATGAAGGATAGGCTCCGCCTATGACCGATATAAATTGCGTCGCAGACCCTTAATTGCGAATTGCGCATTACGCATTACGAATTGAAATTAGCTTTTCACTCGAAAAATTATATTTTCATCGGAAGAAGCATTATTCCCTGCGGAGTGATATCGATTGCACCGTATTCACCCTTTGCGATACTGCCGGGATTCATGATGTGCAGACCGTCATCATATGATGTAACGCTTTGATGTGTATGACCGTATAATGCAATAGCGGCACCTGTTGATTTTGCTTTTTCGATGAAATGAGAAATGCCGTGTTTCACATATTCGTTATGACCGTGGGAACAGAAGATTCTGACTCCCGAAACACAAACAAGTTCATTATAAGGTAAAAGGGAATAAATATCGCAGTTTCCGCAGACCTGAACAACCTTTCTGTTGCCGATTTCGTCTTTGAGCAGGTCGATATCCCTTTCACCGTCGCCGAGATGAATAATCATATCTGCTTCGGAGTGCATGGATATTGCCTCACGCATACGGTATGTTGAACCGTGGGAATCCGAAAAAACAAGTATTCTCAAATCATCAGCTCCGTTCTAACGCATGTATTTTTATCATAAATATGGGGTTACAGATAGTGAAAAATGAATAATGAAAAGTGAAAAGTTAAGGGGCTGCGCCGCTTAATATATTGGGTACGGGTGAAACCCGTACGAAATTATTCACTATTCACTGTTAACTCTTCACTAAAACATAATTCACTTCAATTATATTGAATAAAGGCGGTGATTGCAACGGGTAACCAAAATTTTTCTCCCGAGGAATTTCTTAAGCTTGCGAAAACGGCGAAGAGCAACAGACCAGAGGATATGCTTTCGGCAATGCAGAATAAGCTTCCCGAAAACGGTGTGAACGAAATAAAGCGCATTCTCGGCGATAAAAAAGCTCTTGAGGAGCTTCTCAGAAGCGAACAGGCGCAGAAAATCATGAAACAATTCGGTAAAAAGTAGTATGGATATAAGCATGGATAACATAAACGAAATCATATCTTCTCTCTCCGATGAGGATATGGAAAATCTGCGTGCCGCCGCCGAAAATCTCTTTTCTTCCGAAGAAAAAACGGAGAAAAAAGAGGAGTTCGGTTTTGGTGGTATGCCCGATTTATCGAACATACTCGGCAATGCACGCCTTATGTCGGGGATAACATCGATTATGGGAGCGATGAATAAAACCGACAGCCGAACAAGACTGATTGAAGCGCTCAAGCCTCTTTTATCCGAAAACAGACGCCGTAAAGCCGATGAAGCCATGCAGATGATGAAGCTTTTTGAACTTCTGCCGATGCTGACAAATCTTATGGGCGGTGATAACCATAAACCTTGATTCCGACAGCAACCTCATTCTGCCGATAACAATATTGCTCCTTGCGGAAAATGCGGATTTTTCGCTGATTTTTGCGATGATATATATTCTTACTTGAAAAAAGAAAAAATATATTGTAAAATAGCTCCGAAGGAGTGATAAACAATGGTTTATAAATATAGAACAAGAGGCACTTGTGCACGCATGATTGAATTTGAGCTTGAGGGTGAAACCGTTAAGAATGTCCGTTTTGAGGGCGGCTGCAACGGAAATCTCAAGGGAATCGGCTCAATCGTTGAAGGCATGAATGCAAAGGACGTTATTGCAAAGCTTGAGGGTATACGCTGCGGTTTCAAAACAACCTCATGCCCCGACCAGCTTGCAAAGGCACTCAGGGAGGCTGTTGAAAATGGATAACAAGAAAAATATAAGACTTACATTTTATGTTGTGTGCGGACTTCTTCTCGGTGCGCCTTACATATGGAGAATAATCAAGATAATCCCCGATATTCTTGCGGAGGTTGAAAATGCGGCAGAAATTCTTGCGGCGGCAGGCTATGCGGTTCTTGTTATCGCTTCGGTTGCGGTTGCGTTCAAACTCGGAGAAATGCTCTGGATAAAGATAGTCAATATCTATTCAATGGTCGGTCTTGCGGTAAGCGTTATAACCATGATGACAAGGGCAATCGGTATTTCCGAGATGTTCGAGGTCGTTTTTGAGCTTATCTGCGCGCCGTTTTACGGCATAGAATCGCCCCTTGCGGTGACTGTTCTGATGCTGATTCTCTCAATAACGGCATATATGTTCCTCAACAGAGTGCCCGCAAAATCAAACAACCAATAACCGACGGAGGTGCATTATGAGTCAGTTGATAATGTTCAAAAAAGTATCTCCCGCCGAATATCCCGAAGAATATGCAGGTTTCAGCTTCCGCCGTTTCAACGGAAGCGATGAAGACAAGCAGGCGTGGGTTGATATCTGCAAGGGTTCAATTATCGGAGAAAATAATGATATATCGGCATATGACAGATGTATGACAAACGAGGTCGGTTATGACGGAAATTATGTTTTCTTTGTTGAAAAGGAAGGCAAACCCATCGCAACAACCTCAATTCTTCTCTGGGAAAATAAACAGGCAAGAGTGCATATGGTTGCCGCAAAGCCCGAAAGCAGGGGTCAGGGCGCAGGCAAGTATCTTGCCGAAATCGCAAATGCGGCAGCTTACGAAAGCGGATGTGAAACGGCAACTCTTTCAACCGATACTTTCCGCGTTCCCGCAGTAAAGAGTTATCTCAGAGGCGGGTTCAGACCCGTTATTATCGATGACGAAGCTGAAGCTTGCTGGGAAAAATGGCTTGCCGAAAACAATTATACGGATATTCCTGCAGTTGATAAGGAATATAATTTTGCAAAAATTCTTTGCGAAAACAACTAAGTCAGATTGTCCTTTACCGATATCGGTTCACCTTGTGTGAGCCGATTTTTGTTATTTATTTACAATTCTTTAATTTTGAGTCAAAAAAATAGTAAAATAAGTCTTTTATTTTATAATAGATAGTGTTATAATATATGCTATTGTGGTATGTCCTGAATTCTTTTGAGGCATATTAATTTGGTAAAAGATAAATTTACGGGAGGAAAAAAGATGTCCGAAATTATTTCAGTAAATAATCTCAGCAAGTCTTACGGCAGCCATCAGGTGCTCAGGAACGTTTCGTTCAGCTTTGAAGGCGGTCAGATTATCGGCTTGCTCGGTCCCAACGGAAGCGGTAAAACCTCGCTTCTCAAAATTCTCACAGGTCTTATCCATGACTATTCGGGTGAAGTTCTTATCGACGGCGATGAACCCGGTGTTGTAACAAAGGCGAAGGTTGCATATCTTCCCGAAAAGACATATCTTGCAGACTGGATGCGCTGCAAGGATGCGATTGAATTCATGGCTGATTTCTATAAGGATTTCAACAAGGAAAAGGCATATCAGATGCTCGATGTTTTCCAGCTTCCTCTCAAACAGAAAATCAAGACCATGTCAAAGGGTATGCAGGAAAAGCTCCAGCTTATCCTTGTTATGTGCAGAAACGCAAAGCTTTATGTTCTCGATGAACCCCTCGGCGGTGTTGACCCCGCTGCAAGAGCGTTCATTCTTGACACAATCATGAAAAACCATCCCGAAGGCTCAACGATTCTCATTTCCACCCATCTTATTTACGATGTTGAAAAGATTTTCAATTCCGTGCTTATGATTGGCAGAGGTCAGGTTCTCGTTAAGGCAAAGGTTGATGATATCACTGCTTCAGGCAGAACAGTTGAGGATTTATTCAAGGAGGTGTTCGCTAATGCTTGGCAAGTTAATTAAGAATGAATTCAAGGCGAATATCCACACAATCGGAATGATTTATGTTGTTGCGGCGGCGGCAATTCTTGTTATGATGGCGGCGTTTGTTGTTAAAATAACATGGCTCAGCGCAGTTGCAACCGTTGTTCTTATTGCAACGGGACTTATTGCAATTGTTATGACATTTGTAAGCGTTGTCCAGAATTTCAGAAAGACCCTTTTCGGCGGTCAGGGATATCTGAGCTTCACACTCCCCGTAACAAGCGGACAGCTTCTTGCGGCAAAAACAATAACATCCTTCTGCTGGATGCTTCTTAGCTATATCGTGGCAATCGGCATTTTCGTCGGAGTTTATCTCTATTCAACCGCAATGATAGGCGAGGACATCAAATTTGCCTTCCAGATGATGCTTTCGATGTTTGACGGTCTTCCCTCGGGTGAAACAATCAAGCTTGCAATTGCTCTGATTGCATTCATCATCTTCCTGAGAATAGTTGTTCTCATTGCACAGCTTTATTTCGCAATCACCATTGCAAACACAAGAATAATGCAGAAGCTCGGCGGTTTTGCATCGGTTGTGATATTCTTTGCGGTGTTCATTGTTATGCAGGTTATCGACGTTCTTCTTTCGCAGTATGTTCCTCTTTCAATCGTTCTTACGAGCGAAGGAATTTTCTACAGCACACAGTCAACAATGGCTGACCCCCTCGGCTTAAGCCTCGGACTTGCAGGAACAATCTTCAACGTTGTTGCAGGTGCAGGACTTTTCGTTGCAACAGCAAAACTCATGAACTCAAAGGTTAATATCAAATAATGAGTAACAAACAGAAAAAAATCGGCGTTTTCGGAGGGACATTCAATCCACCGCATCTTGGCCATGTTCGCCTTGCAAAAGAGGCGGCTGAAAAAATCGGTGCGGAAAAGGTGCTGATAATTCCCTCCTGCATACCGCCTCATAAAATGCCCGGCAAGCTTGCAAGCGGAGACGAGCGCATGCAGATGTGCCGCCTTGCGTTTGAGGATGAGCTTTTTGAGGTTTCCTCAATCGAGCTTGACAGGGGCGATAAAAGCTATACGGTTGAAACTCTCCGTGAGCTGAAAAAGATATATCCTGACTCAGAGCTTTATTTCATCTTCGGCTCGGACATGCTTGAAACTTTCACCCAATGGTATAAGTGGGAAGAAATTCTGACCCTTGCAACAATCTGTGCGGCGTCGAGAGAAAGGGGCTTCAAGGCGGATTTGTCGGTCTATACTCCTGAGCAGAGAGAAAGAATAATTTTTCTCGAAATCGAGCCTCTTGAGGTAAGCTCAACTCAGATAAGGGTTGAAATCGCAAAAAACAGCATTCCCGAATTCATGAATTCCAAAGTTCTTGAATTCATCGAAAAAAACGGACTTTATGATGACGGTCTTTCTGAATACCGAAAAATTCTTGCTGAAAAGCTCGATGATTACAGATTTTACCACAGCGAGTGCGTAAGCGAATGCGCTTCGGTGCTTGCCGAAAAATACGGCGCAGACCCCGAAAAGGCACGTCTTGCAGGTCTTATGCACGATGTTATGAAGAACGCAACTGCCGATGAACATTTCGGTTATATCGAAAAAAGCGGTGAAAAGCTGACCCCTGTCGATATTTCAAATCCGAAGGTCTGGCATCAGATATCGGGCGCATCGTATCTCAGAGAAAACGGTATTGTTACCGATGAAGAAATTCTCGGTGCTGTAAGATGGCATACAACGGGAAAAGCAGGAATGACGCTTCTCGAAAAAATCGTTTATGTTGCGGATTTCATTTCTGCGGACAGAGATTATCCCGATGTCGGCGTTGTCAGAAAACTTGCGGATAAAAGTCTTGAGGATGCGATGCTTTATACTTCACGCTATACCGTGAATAAATTGGCATCGAAAAATCTGCCGATTCACCCTGCAACCGTGGAATGCTATAACGATATGATAATTAATTCCGGGAAAGGATAAATATATGGATTCTAATGTACTTGTAAAAGAAATAGCAAAGGTGCTTGACGAGAAAAAGGCGATTGACATAACCGCTATCAAGACCGAGGAGGTAACAATAGTTTCGGATTATTTTGTTATTGCTTCGGGTACCTCAAACACCCACGCAAAATCGCTTGCCGACGACGTTGAGTATGAAATCAAACAGCGCCTAGGCATTGACCCCGAGCATATCGAGGGCAGAGCAACGGGCTGGATTCTTCTCGATTACGGCACGGTTATTCTCCATGTTTTCACTCAGGAAAACAGAGATTATTATAATCTTGAACGTCTTTGGGCAGATGCAAGCGTCGTTGACCTGAGCGATGTTCTGACAGAAGATTGATTTAAGTGAAAAATGAATAATGAAAAGTGAAAAGTTAATGACGGGTTTCACCCGTACCCATTTTAATCGGTCATAGGCGAAGCCTATCCTTAACTCTTCACTATTCATTTTTAACTATTAACTTATAAAGAGGTTGAATTAAATGGCACAGTACGATTTTAAAAACGTAGAAAAAAAGTGGCAGGATATATGGGATAAAAACAAGACCTTTGAATGCACAGACGATTATTCAAAGAAGAAATTCTATGCTCTTGTTGAATTCCCTTATCCCTCAGGTGCGGGTATGCACGTAGGTCACATCAAGGCTTATTCGGGTCTTGAGGTTGTTTCGAGAAAGAGAAGACTTGAAGGCTACAACGTTCTTTTCCCCATCGGTTTTGATGCTTACGGTCTTCCCACGGAAAATTACGCTATCAAAACAGGTATTCATCCCCGTCAGGTTACCGATACCAATATCGCAAAATTTACAAGTCAGCTTAAAAGAGTAGGCTTCTCCTTCGACTGGTCAAAGGTTGTTGACACAACTCAGGAGGACTACTATAAGTGGACTCAGTGGATTTTCCTCAAAATGTTTGAAAAAGGTCTTGAGCTGAAAGCGCTGTACGGCTATTCCAAATATCTTTCCGACTCCTTCGAGCAGATAAGCAATGATTATTATTCGGGCAGAGTGTCGTTCACGAAAAAGGTGAACAATCTGCTTTCATCTGCAGAAAATGAGGGGGTGAGTTTTTCGGAAACCTTTACGGACATACAGCAGACGATGGGAGATTATCCTACTCTTTTATATGACGGTCCCTTCGCAGATGCTGTTATAAATAAAAAGGCACTGGGCATCGGAGGCGACGAAATCACAGCTGACGAGGCAAGAAAAAAGGCAGCTGAGTATCTCGGCTGCGATGGCAGAGGATTGAAAAGAGAGGCAGATGCAGAAGGTACCATTGAACTGTACTGTTTTTCTTACGGTGACAGAACAGCCGGAATTACAAAAAAGGGCGGTATGCTCTGCTATATGACTGATCCGGTTTATGTGGGAGAGGTAACCATCAGCATCGAAGAAGCCATAAAAAGGGGGAAGGAATATCTTGAAGATACAGGCTTTTCAGATAACATGAGAGAAACCTATTACAGCACCTATGACGGAATATGTACGGTCAATTATGCCTATGAAAAAGATGGGATTACATGCTATTCCGATCTGGTAAAGGTAAGTGTTTCATTGGAAACGGGTAAGGCAGTGGCACTTGACAGCCGAGGTTATCTGATGAATCACAGAGAAAGAGAGAGTAAAAATGATCTGCTTTCACTTAAAAAGTGCAGAAAAATAATTTCGCCCTTTCTTTCAGTAATATCCTCCCGTCCGGCTTTTGTACCTTTGGAAACAGGTAAGGAAGTTCTTTGCTATGAATTTCACTGCAAGAGTCGTGAAGGTCAGGAGGTACTGGTGTATATTAATGCAGAAAGCGGAAAAGAAGAATTTAAAAAGTTTAAAATCTCAAAGATTATTTCAGTATGCACTATTGGATTTGGTGCATAATACCCAATCAAGAAAATTGGTTTTACCTCCATCTGATATAGAATGTGTGATTTTTGAAGAGTG
>CALAQQ010000241.1 GCA_937888485.1 uncultured Clostridia bacterium | reverse complement strand
CATTACAGACATTAAATGCCAACGCTGCGGTAGCGCATGGCAAAAGCTGTGTACAGCGCTTTCTGGCTTGCTTAAGAACCCTTCGCTGACAGCAAAATAGACCCCCGACGTCCCCAGCGATAACATTGCCTGATTAGCATCAACCATTCCCACACCAACTGCACCAGCTGCATTGTCGCCACCGCCTGCAACAACTGGCACCGTCGCCATACCCCACGCTTTCGCAACTTCAGGTAACAAAGCACCAGTAATTTCGCTGCCTTCGTATAATGCGGGCATCTGGTCACGAGATAAGTCGCAAGCCTGCAGCATGACGTCACTCCAGTCACGCTTTGCGACATCCAGCCACATGGTGCCAGCTGCGTCAGACATATCGCTGGCAAACTCCCCCGTCATACGCAGACGCAAGTAATCTTTCGGTAATAATACTTTGTCGATTTGACGGAATATCTCCGGCTCATGCCGCTGAACCCATAGCAATTTAGGCGCAGTAAATCCGGGCATCATCAGGTTGCCGGTAATCACTCGTGATTGCGGAACTCTCGCTTCCAGCAAAGTGCACTCTTGCGCACAGCGCCCGTCGTTCCACAAAATGGCAGGGCGCAATACCCGTTGTTGAGCATCCAGTAAGGTTGCTCCATGCATCTGGCCGGCAATACCCAATGCTTTAACGTCCTGCAGAGAATGCTGATCGCCCAGAGCTTTCATTGCGCGATCAGTTGCCTGCCACCACTGTTCCGGGTCTTGTTCCGACCAGAGTGGATGCGGGCGCGAAACGGTCAGCTTTTCCGTTTGCGAAGCAACCACCTCACCCTGCTCGTTGAGCAAAATAACTTTTACGCCCGAGGTGCCAAGATCTATCCCGATATACATATCGATCGTTCCTTAAAAAAATGCCCGGTATCGCTACCGATAACCGGGCCAACGGACTGCACAGTTAGCCGTTATTTGTCGAACAGATAATGATTTACCAGATTTTCCAGTTGCTCCTGGCGACCACTCTGATGCACCGGAGACAAATTATGTTCCTGAGCATATTTGGCTAAATCTGCCAGTGACATTTGGCCTTTCAGGATTTGTTGGCCCAATTCGCTATTCCAGCCGGAATAACGCTGCGCGATGCGTTTATCCAGCACGCCATCATCAATCATGCGCGCCGCAATTTTCAGCGCCAGTGCCATCGTATCCATCGCGCCGATATGACCGTAAAACAGATCATATTTATCAGTACTTTGACGACGTACTTTGGCATCGAAGTTCAAACCACCGGTGGTGAAACCGCCTGCTTTGAGAATTTCATACATCACCAGCGCATTCTCTTCCACACTGTTCGGGAACTGGTCGGTGTCCCAGCCGAGAAGCATATCGCCCTGGTTTGCGTCGATGGAACCGAAAGCTCCGTTTTCTCTTGCGAGTCTGAGCTCGTGCTGGAAGGTATGCTGTGCAAGAGTTGCATGGTTTGCTTCAATATTCATCTTGAAATCCTTGTCAAGACCGTACTGTCTGAGGAAACCGATAGCTGTTGAAGCGTCAAAATCATACTGATGCTTCATGGGTTCCTTCGGCTTGGGCTCGATATAGAAATCGCCGTCAAAGCCGATTTTTCTTCCGTAGTCAATTGCAAGACGCATAAGGCGTGCAATATTTTCCTGTTCAAATTTAACATCGGTATTAAGAAGAGTTTCATAGCCCTCTCTTCCGCCCCAGAAAACATAACCCTTACCGCCGAGTTTAACAGTTAAATCAAGAGCCTTTTTAACCTGGGCTGCAGCAAAGCAGAATACATCTGCGGAATTTGTGCTGCCTGCACCGTTCATAAAACGGGGGTCGGAGAACATGTTGGCTGTACCCCAAAGGCACTTGATACCTGTTTCATTCATCTTTTCGAGAATATAATCAGTGATTTCATCAAGTCTTTTATTGGTTTCTTTGATATCGTCTGCCGCGGGAACAATATCTGCATCATGGAAGCAGAAATATTCAACGCCGAGCTTTGACATGAATTCAAAACCTGCATCAACCTTTGCTTTGGCATGCTCCATTGTTCCCGGAACTGCACCGAAGGTTTTTTCTGCGGTATCTCTGCCGAACATATCCGTTCCGCAGGCACAGAGGTTATGCCACCATGCCATGGCAAATCTGAGATGTTCGCTCATTTTTTTGCCCATGATGACACGGTCTTTATCATAGTATTTGAAAGCAAGAGGATTTTTGCTTTTCGGACCTTCATATTTTATTGCGGGAATATTAAAAATTTCGCTCATTGTTATTACTCCTTTTCAAGATATTGCATAACAAATTTATTATATCAAACAATTCCATACTTTTCAATATGTTTAATATATACTCCAAAATTATATGATTATAAACATAATTGTATATTGTCTTTGAAGAAAATTTCGTATATAATTTATTTATCAGATAATATTTCGAAAGGAAGGGAGAAAAAATATGGCAAAAATAATTTCAATACCTCTTGCAATCATCATGAGCATTGTATCTTTTTTGTTTCCGTGCAACGACAAGAATATCGACGCCGAAAAATGGAACACAAACTACGCTTATATCTATGTTCACGGTCTATCGGGTTGGGGAAGCTATGACGCAGTTTATTCCGTTATGCCCTACTGGGGAATGTACAACGGCAATCTGCTCAACAAACTCAACAAACACGGTTTTGACTGCTATGCTGCTTCGGTTTCGCCGAGCGGCAGTGCATGGGACAGAGCCTGCGAGCTTTATGCACAGCTGACGGGAACGGTTGTTGACTACGGGAAAGAGCACAGCGAGCGCTGCGGTCATGAAAGATTCGGAGAAGATTTCACCGACAGAGCTTTAATCGAAAAATGGGATTCGAAAAATAAAATAAACCTTCTCGGTCACTCCTTCGGCGGCGCAACAATAAGAGTTTTTGCAACTCTCATGGCTGTCGGAAGCGAGGCTGAAAAGGCTGCAACAGATGCAAGTGATATTTCACCCTTCTTCACGGGCGAAAAGGCAGACTGGATTTATTCAATGACAGCTCTTGCCGCTCCTCATAACGGCACAACGGCTTACGGCTTTAAAAATTCTATGCCTGAAAATACAGACAGCGCCGCATATGATATGTTTATTGACCATGCGCTTGAACTTAACAAAAACATGGTGACAAGCGAAAAAACATATTATTTTTCATTCCCCTGCTCATCAACCGTAAAGCAGGATGACGGCACATACAAGGTTGACAAAAAACTTACGGAAATTCTTTTCCAGAGCAGTGCAAATGAAATGGGCGCTCTCACGGGAACAACAGACGGAGGCTATGTTGTTGATGAAAGCTGGCTTGAAAATGACGGTCTTGTCAACACAATTTCCGCTGCCGCACCGTCAAGCGCACCGACCAAAAACTTTGATGAAAACGCCGTTGAAAAAGGCATATGGAACATCATGCCCGTTTATCAGGGCGACCATATGTCACTTCAGGGCGGTCTTATGAAGGTCAACTCGGATGTTGAAGATTTCTATGTTGAACACCTCGGCATGATTAACTGCTTATAAAAACATCCCCGAATATATCCGAGTGAATTTCATTTACCGAATCTACGGGAATAACAGTTTCGTCACTCATCGTTATTTCACGTGTCAGAATATTTATTTTTTTCAAACATCCGGTGGTGCTGACATAAGCGCCGCCGGATTTCTTTGCGTCGGGTCTGAAATAAACAACCGTAACCTCGGGTTTTTCTTCAATCATATCCATAAGCATATGAATTTTCGCATCAAGGATCTGCTTTTCATCCTCATCGGGTTCAATGAATGTATCGGTCAGCCTCGCAGTTTCGTCAATCGCAGCCTCATGACCCGTCAGCGCCGCAAAAGGGCTGAACTGTGCCGCACGGTCATACATCGACATATGCGGTCTTTTTTCCGACACATGATGGGGCAGGTTTATTATTTCTCTGTATTTTTCATCCATATCAGGCTTTATGACCTCCGATTTGTTTGTTGCGGTCTTTGGCAGTTGCGCCTTCTTTATAGTTCATACCTTTGAGAATGGCGTTCTTGCCGTATCGCTGTTTGATTTCTATAAGAGCATCCTGCATTCTGCGTTCTTTTTCGAGAGATGCTTCAAGTTCCGCCTTTTTACGTTCTTTTTCTTCGTAATTCTCAAACAAGCTGAGCTGTTCGGGTGTTTCATCTTCTTTGATATCGCATTCACGAATGACATTGCATGCAGTCAGGTTTATTCTCCTCACAAGCAAATTTTTATCAACAATTCGCTCATAAAGCTCTGAAACAGCTTCGGTTATAAGCTTCGTTGACGATGTCTGTCTGCCGATATTTGCCGTTCCCCTTGCATGTTTTGGTACTTCCCTGTCGTAGAAATCCGTTTTGATTTCTCCCGCATAAGCTTTTCTTCTGCCGATATCGGTCAGATTTTCTCTGTCATATCCGATAATAAGCACAAGCTGGCTTGTAACAAGTTTTTTCTCAACAAGGTCAAGCGAAAGATTATCCGCCATTTCCATAGTTATCAGCTTTGCCTTTTCAAAATCATACGGCATCTGCAACACCTGACCTGTGCTTATGCTGTTTGTCTGCGGTTTATAGGATTTTATTTCGGCAATGGTGCAAGGTTCCCAGCCCCATGCATGGTCTATAAGAAGCTCGGCATTTATTCCGAAAAGACGGTAAAGCAAATCTTCGTTCTGAATTGAACATAGAGCAACATCGCCCATAGTCAGCATGCCGTGTTTTTCGAGCTTTTCCGATATTCCTCTGCCCACTCTCCAGAAATCCGTCAGAGGTCGGTGACTCCAGAGCCGTTCTCTGTAACTCATTTCGTCAAGCTCTGCAATTCTCACTCCATCCTCATCGGCAGGAATATGTTTTGCGGTTATATCCATTGCAACCTTGCAGAGATAAAGATTCGTGCCTATTCCCGCAGTTGCGGTTACACCTGTTTCAGCAAGAACCTCTTTTATGAGCATTCTCGCAAAATCATGCGCTGACATCTTGTTGAGTTTCAGATAATTTGTTGCATCGATAAAAACCTCATCAATGCTGTAAACATGGATATCTTCAGGCGCAATATAACGGAGATAGACCTGATAGATAACCGTGCTGTACTCAATATAAAGAGCCATTCTCGGCGGAGAAACTATATAGTCAATTTCAAGAGAAGGGTCTGATTTCAGCTTATTGGCATCGTATGATTTGCCAGTAAACTGCTTATGGGGGGCATTCATTCTCCGAAGGGCGTTTGCACTTTTCACCTGTTGAATAAGCTCAAACATTCTCGCTCTGCCGGATATGCCGTAGCTTTTAAGACTCGGAGAAACAGCAAGACAAATTGTTTTTTCTGTTCTTGACGGGTCAGCTACAACAAGATTTACGCTCATCGGGTCAAGACCTCTTTCCCTGGCTTCAACACTTGCATAGAAAGACTTGAGGTCAATCGCTATATAGGTTTTTCGGCTCATCTTTCCATGCCCTCCCGTAGTTTTTGTTTTTATTATATCAAACCATCTGTCAACTTTCAATATGTTTTTGAACATTTGTTCGCAACGCAGGTATAAAAATCGGAACACCTGGGTGTTCCGATTTATATTTTTACTCTTGAGTTACGGGATTTTCAGCAGGTTCTTCATCGGTTTTTTTGTTGACAGCTTCTCTGACAAGACGGTATACCGCAGCCGCAACGGGAACACCGATAAGCATACCCCAGATACCCATGACACCGCCGCCAACGGTAACTGCCGCAAGCACCCAGATACCGGGAAGACCGATTGATGAACCGACAACTTTCGGATAGATAAGATTGCCCTCAAGCTGCTGAAGAACAATGATAAAAATAAGGAAAATCAATGCCTTCATCGGCGATTCCATAAGAATCAGAAACGCACCGACACCCGCACCGATAAATGCACCGACAATAGGAATAAGTGCAGTGAAAGCAATAAGCGCACCTATCATTGCGGCATAAGGCAGTTTTAAAATCATCATACCGATTGTACAGAGTGTTCCGAGAATAACCGCTTCGGTACACTGACCGACGATAAATCTGCGGAAGCTGTCATTTACAACTTCAAGAACATGCGAAACCTTTGAATGAATCTTTGAAGGAATATACTTTCCGCTGACTTTTTTTATCTGACGGACAAGTCTGTTTTTGTCAAGAAGAAGATAAAGCGCAAAAATGAGACCGAGAACAATATTTGCAACAACAGAAAATATCGATGTTACCGCCGTAACCGCCACATTCATCGCACTTCCAAGACCGGATGTTACGGTTTCAATTATATCGTTTATTCTTGATTTCCAATCAATTGAAGAAAGTGTATTGATTAAATCTTTTGAAATAAAGTCGATTGTTCTGAGTTTTTCGACAAGCATATTTATAGCGGCAGGTACTTCCGCAACAAGAAGCTTTATACAGTTGACAAGCTGAGGCGCAATAAGAACAATTATGAGCGAAATTATACCTGCAATCGTCAGTATCGAACCGATAAGGCAGACGGGTCTGCGGCTTTTTTCAACAAAAGATTTTTTCGATTTCGGGAACCAGTGTCTTTCATAAAATTTCATGAGAATATTTAAAGGATATGAAATTACAAATCCGAACAAAAGAGGCACCGAGGCTGAAAACAGAGTTCCTAAAAATCCCGAAACCGTTGTCCAATAGTGAATAACAAGATAAACACCTATAACGGCAAGTGCAATTTTTATGATTGTTTTATTTTCAATTTTCTTCACTTTATCCCCTCCGCATTCTTTTTACAGATTTAATATACACCAATTTTTTGAACAAATCATTAACAAACGCAGTTGATTTTCGATTTATGCTGTGATATGCTGATTATACAGTATCGGAAAACAAGAAGGTGTTTTAGATATGGCAAAATCATCAAACCAGAAACTCAAGCTTCTTTATATCGTAAAATATCTCATGCAGCGTTCCGACGAGGAGCATCCCGTAAGTACAGCGGCAATCATTGAAGAGCTTGCAAGAAACGATATTTCCGCTGAAAGAAAAAGTATATATGACGATATCGAAGCTCTCAGGCATTTCGGTCTTGACATAATCCAGCTCAAGGGAAAAAACGGAGGATATTACATCGGTGAACGTGATTTTGAGCTTCCCGAGCTGAAGCTTCTTGTTGACAGCATTCAGTCCTCAAAATTCATTACCGAAGATAAAACGTACAAGCTGATAAAGAAAATTGAGGGTCTTGCAAGCGAATATGACGGTCAGCTCCTTCAAAGGCAGGTTTATGTTACAAACCGTGTCAAAAGCATGAACGAAAGCATTTATTATGCTGTTGACGTTGTTTCCGATGCAATAGTGCAAAACAGAAAAATCCGATATAAATATTTTGAATATACCGTCGAAAAAGAGCATCGCTACAGACATGACGGTGCGTTTTATGAAGTGAGCCCGTTTGCGCTTATCTGGGACGACGAAAACTACTATATGCTTGCATGGGATTCATCTGCCGGAAAAATGAAACATTACCGAGTTGATAAAATGGAGAAGGTAAGTCTCACGGATTCGGAGCGTGAAGGCACAGAAGAATTCAAAAAGGTAGATATGTCAGCATACACCAAAACAGTTTTCGGTATGTTCGGAGGAGAAGAACAGAAGGTAAAACTCCGCTTTGCAAATCATCTTGTAGGGGCTGTTCTTGACCGTTTCGGAAGAAACACAATGATAATAAAAGACGGCGAAGAACATTTCACTTTTACGGTTAATGTTGTTGTCAGCCAGCAATTCCTTGCATGGGTTTTCGGCTTCGGAACGGAAGCGGAAATAGTTGCCCCCGATGAAGTACGTGAAGAAATGAAAAAACAGGTAGAATCTGTTGCAAAATTATACAAATAATTCACTAAACCCGCCTTGCACAAAAGCAAAGCGGGTTTGATTTTTACCATCTGTTTTCTACATATTCGCAGAACGTGAAAAGGTCTTTTATTTCAATTTTTGTTCCGTCATCAAGGGTTACGTCGCCGTTCCATACACCGAAAATCTGATGACAGTTCATTCTTCCGATAAGGAAATTGACATCTGTATGGTTATCAAGGGTCGGTGTCATTGTCATGTTGAATCTTCCGTCTTCCGAAACAAATTTCCATTCTTCAAGATATCTGCCTTTGGGGAATTTTTCAACGTCAACTGCGCCGATTTTATGTACCTTGCCGTCATAAAGAATGCAGGTTTCCGTGGCATTGCTTTCGTCACCGATTGCCCATGTGATTTCAAAACCGAGAAGATGCTTTATTCCGTTTTCATCGGTATGATATTTTGATGCACTTCCCCAATACCAGACCATTCTGTGAGGAGTGTTCACTCTGCCCCAGTCAAGAGTGCAGAAAGAATTTTCCTTGGAAAATTTATATGTGAAATCATCAATTTTAAATTCAGCATCACAAGGCATGCAAAACTGCTTTGTTGTCATGAAATACTTTGTATTGTCGCCTTCAAACGGAAGAACGGTTGTTATGTTTTCAAGACCGGGCATGATATCCATCTGACAGGTGCACTCAACATTTTTTCCACCGTGTTTCTTTTTGAACCGGAGAGTTCTTTCCGTTTCTTTTGTTATAAAATCAAACTCTGCACCGCCGATTTTATCCTTGAAACGGTTGGGTTCATCGCCTTTTGCAGGAGGAATATGCTTCTTCCCTCCGAGGAAAAGCTGGGTTGCGTCAATGATAACTTTTCCTGTTTTAAGGTCAACAAGCTTTGCGGCAACATAACCGCCCATGTTGATATTGGCAAAACTGACAAGCATCTGCATTTTGTCATCAGCGATGTTATAGAAATCCCATTCTTTTCGACTCATTATCCCCGTCTTGACATAATCTCTGTTATATTCAAAGACGTTTTTTCTTGCCCAGCCTTTTGCAAGCAATGTTCCGTCAGGTGCAAGAAGAGGAGTGTTTTCGGTATATTCCGTCTGCTTTGATTTCTCTTTCCAGTCTTTGAACGGCACATAGGTTCTTTTAAGTTCCGCACTCATTTTCACTTTCTCCTTAATTTTTAGTTTTATAATTATAGCACATATTTACAGATTAGTCAAAACATATAATTTGTCTAACATTTACCTTCCACAAACCACTTTCCGTGGTTATCTTCGAAAATGAAGGTTTCTCTGCCGTTAATCTGAACTGTGTAGCGTATTTCACCGCCGCCGACATTCCTTGAACAGCATCGGCATCGGTTGAGAAGCCTTTCGACAGTATAAACCGTACCGTCCTCCCATTGGATACGCAAAGGTCTGCGTTTGCCGTCTTTATCAACGAGCACATAAACGTCAACAAATACTTTTCTGACCATACGTATCCCCTTACTTTTCCGAACATTTGTTCTGTCATGGATTATATAATATACCTTATCTGAAAAAATGTCAAGTGGAAATTAACGGCATAAATAAGCTCGGAATGCACATGCACTCCGAGCTTTTACTGTTTTATTTTGCAACGGGAACGTTGATTTCAAGATCGGTGAGGGGGAATGAACAGCAGGGGTGAATACAACCGAACTGATAGTCTGCAAGTCGGCGGTATTCAAGATGCTTCGGAACATAAACCTCTCCCGAAATAAGATGTGAGTGGCAGAATCCGCATTCACCGCTTCTGCATCTTGACGGTGCGGCAAGGCCGTTTTTCTCGATTATCTGCATAACCGAATCCGAAGATGAACCGAAGATAATATATGTTTTATCCTGAATTGTAACGGTGATTTTAACTCTTTCGGGAACACCCGCAGGATAATCGGGCTGAGATGCGGGATTGTGGAATTCACCGAACATTTCATGGCGGATATATTTCTTTGCAAGATTCAGCTTTTCAAGTTCTTTATCAACAAATTCATACATCTGCTGAGGTCCGCAGAGGAATACGGAATATGCTTCGTTTTCGGGGGCATATTTCTTGATAAGCTCTGCTGTAATAAAGCCTTTTTCTGTTCCTTTTGTCTTTCTCTTTTCTTCGCTGAGAACGTGAACAACCTTTATTTTGTCGCACTTCTTTTCGAGCTCTTCAAGTTCATCAAAGAAAAGAATGTTATCTTTATTGCGGCTTCCGTAGAGAAGCGTCATTTCGAAATCTTCGTCACCGTCGGCAATTGCGTTTGCCATGGAAATGAACGGTGTTATACCGCTTCCGCCTGCAAGACAGATAACTTTCTTTGCATCGCGGAGAGGCTGATATTCAAAATTGCCTGAGGGTGCAGAAACTTCAACATTTGCACCGACAGTCCATGTGTCAAAAATATATCTCGAGACAAGACCGCCGTCAACAAGCTTTATTGTCAGAACATACTTACCTTCAAGAGAATCCTTGGGTGAGGATGAAATCGAATACGCTCTTGTTACGGGCATACCGTTTATTGTTTCGAATACGGTAAGATATTTTCCTGCTCCGAAATATGCAAGCTCTGTTGTTCCTCTTTCGGGGTCGGGAACAAGAGTGAAGCTCCTGCAGTCGGGTGACATATCCTTAACTTCGGCAACCTTTAAATACTGGCGCTTGGGATGGAGCGCACGGGCAAGTGCCGTTGCATTATCGGCAATCGGAGAAAGAACCGAGCTTGCCGAATCGAATCTTGACTGTCTGTTTTTAAGAAGCGGAATAAAGTCGAGTGCCTTTAAATCCTTTTTAAGCTTGCCTGCCATCTTATTTGCCCTCCTTCATCTTTTTAACCACAATACCTGCAGCTTTTTCGCCCGTGTAATATGCACAGCCGTAGCCGTCGCCTCTTTCCTGGGTTGCACCGCAGAAGAAGAAGTTCTTAAACGGCTGATCGTTCATATACTGAGCCGTTCTGGGAATCATGCTGTCCCATTTTTCAAGTCTGTAACCGTAGGGTGTGCCGAGCGGAGTATTGAGATAGCGTGAGAACGTGGGAGGAAGAGCGATTTCTATTTCTTCAATATAAGGAGTGATGGAAATGTTGAGAGCCTTTTCGCAGGTTTCAATCATATCCTTTGCAACCTTTGTTTTGAATTTCTTATAATCCTGAGGCTTAACGTCCTTCATAACGTCGCCAAACGTCATCGTAGTCAGGAAAAGCTGACAGGTGCCTTCGGGAGTGCAGTCGGGAATAATCTCGTTGAGGCAGTTGATAATGCAGAATCCGCCGCCGAAATTCTGAGCTGACTCATACTGCTTATCGGAATCGGAATCGGGCGCGATGAATACGGAATAGTCGGTTATACCGAGTTCTTCCTTGGTAACGTTCATGCCGAGATAAACAGTAGTAAGAGTGCATGCGGTCTTTCTGGCATTGAGCATCTTTATCTGCTTTTCGGGAACGTCTTTTTTATCCATAAGTTCATTGAAAACAGCATAAGGATAGGAGTTGCAGATGAAATACTTACCGTAAACCTCTTTTTCGCCGTTGATAACAACGCCTGCGGGTTTGCCGTCTTCCATAATAATCTTTGTAACCTCGGAGTTATACCAGATATCTCCGCCGTTA